>KB912743.1 GCA_000383815.1 actinobacterium SCGC AAA027-J17 | reverse complement strand
GCCTTGATCGTTTTGATAAATCTGGCATTAAGTACTTTAAAGAGTTTGAGGTGGCATCTGATCGCTTGGTAGATATCGCAGAGGCGATCATTAATAAGCGGATTGAAAGTAATGAGAAGAAGGATGATGATTTATTAGGAATCTTGCTACAAATGCGAGATCAGATCTCAAATGAACATATCCGCGATGAGGTTTTAACTTTAATTTTAAGTGGACATGAGACAACGGCAAATGTAATGAGTTGGGCTTTTTCATACCTGGCTAAAAACTCTCAGGTTAGAAAGCAATTAGAGGATGAGGCAGATAATGCAACTTGGATTAAGGAGGGGCGAACTCCGACCTATCTTGAATTAGAGGAGAGCTCAAAGGTGGCATCTGCAATTTTGCAGGAGACGATGCGACTTGCTCCCCCAGTTTGGGTTGCACCTCGAATCGCCACCACTGATTGCACAATTGATGGAGTAAAGATTCCAAAGGGTGCTCATGTATTAGTTAGTCAGTATGTAACACATAGAAATCCAAGATTTTTCCCAGAGCCAGAAAAATGGCAACCAGATCGTTGGTTGGATTCAAACTTTGAAAAATCACTCCCCCGCGGTTCATACTTTCCATTTGGTGGCGGAAGCCGTAAATGTTTGGGTGAGTACTTTGCGCTCGCTGAAGCAAGGTTAATCTTGTTGATGGTGGCGAAAAACTTTAGATTAAGTGGAAAGTTTCCTAAGGCCCAACCAAGAGCTACTTACCGACCAAAGGGTGAGGTTAAGAACAAAGTCTCACTGCGTTAGTTAAGTGAAAAAGATGGGTACTCATCAGTTACCAGTAGGAGTGCATATCCATATAACCGGTTCCAATAAGCAATCACCTTAATAACCTCCTCCGCCTTATCCTCTGGATAAAAGCCTTTGGTAATTACGCTAAACCAGCTAATTAGCGTCAAAGCAAAGCCATAGATGGCGTAGATAATGCCAAGTAAGAACAATGGAATTGCTAGAAACCATTTAACTAATGGCATCCAAGGAGAGAGTTTTTTCCCACCATCTATCTCTGGATAGATAAGGCGCACCTTTTGATTTGCCTCAATTGATGGATATTCATCGGTGAGTACCAATACATAAGCATTTACTCGATTAGATAGCTCAAGGAGTGCTTTGTTAAAAGCTAAAACATAAGATGGATAGACATTTCTAAATAGCATAGAGAGCACAACTGGTAGAACTAGTAATCCACCAAGCACACCTGGCAGATCATCGGCAAACTCAGAGAAGCTGCTAAGAAATATCAACACTGGAACAGCTAAAAAAAGTCTAAATAAGGCGGTGCTTTTATCTCGGTTATCTAGATCAACATGGATTTCAGTAATTATCTGATTGCTCATAAGCACAACTGTACCTAAAGAACTGGTAAATACCTGCCTAATTCATAGGCACTAACCTGTTTTCGATACTCATCCCACTCTGCCCGCTTATTACGCAACACATACTCAAATACATCATCACCTAATGTCTTCTTTACCAACTCACTCTTTTCCATGGCGGTAATCGCCTCTGCTAAATCAGTTGGTAGTGGGGTGGGATTTAAATTATCACTTAATTCATACTTACCCTCAACACCAGCAATTCCAGCGGCAATAATTACGGCAAATGCAAGGTATGGATTGCAGGCAGAGTCTGGCGAGCGAATCTCAATTCGAGTTGAGGCCTCTTTCTTTGGTTTGTAAGTTGGAATTCTCACCATCGCATTTCGATCAACCTGAGCCCAGGTAGCAAAAGCAGGTGCCTCACCCCCACCACTTAATCGCTTATAGGAGTTAACCCATTGATTAGTGATTGCAGTTATCTCAGATGCATGTTTAATAATTCCAGCGGTGAAGGATCTACCAATCTTTGATAACTGCATTGGCGCACCCTCTTCATAAAATGCATTTTTCTCACCAGCAAACAAAGATATATGTGTGTGCATGGCAGAGCCAGGATGATTAGTAAATGGTTTTGGCATAAAGGAGGCGTAAAAACCTTGGTCTAGTGCCACCTCTTTAACAACATGTCTAAATGTCATGATGTTATCGGCAGTTGATAATGCATCGGCATATCGCAAATCAATCTCTTGCTGTCCTGGACCACCTTCATGGTGTGAGAACTCAACTGAGATTCCCATTGCTTCTAATATTGTGATTGCTTGCCTTCTAAAATCATGTCCGACTACAGATGGCGTGTGATCAAAGTAGCCAGCTGAATCAACTGGAACTGGCTCCTGTCCTGGTTTTGGTTCATCTTTAAATAAGAAAAACTCAATCTCCGGGTGGGTATAACAGGTGTAACCAAGTTTGGCCACCTTCTCTAATGTTTGTCGCAATACTCTTCGTGGATCAACTGAAGCTGGTGTGCCATCTGGCAATGAAATATCACAAAACATTCTTGCCGCCCCTGGTGATTCTGTTCGCCATGGCAGAATTGAAAAGCTTGCTGGATCTGGTTTGGCCAACATATCGGCCTCAGTGATTCGAGCAAAGCCTTCAATCGCAGAGCCATCAAAGCCAATACCTTCAGTGAATGCGTTTTCTAATTCAGCTGGTGCAATAGCTACAGACTTTAAAAACCCTAAGACATCGGTAAACCAAAGCCTGATAAACCTAATGTTTCGCTCCTCTAAGGTGCGAAGCACAAAGGCTTGTTGTTTTGCTAAATCATTGGCCATACTCATGGGGATATTAAAGCCGCTGTTGGTTACGGCTATGTTAACTAAAAAAAGATGCCAAATTTAAGCGTAATTAGATTGCAAAAAACTCCGAGGAGTCCACTGAGGTTCTAGCTGGCACACTCTTAGTCACCACCATATTGGCTGAGATCTTCGCGCCCTCTCCAATTGAAATATCACCAATTACTCGCGCCCCTGCACCAATTACCACCTGATTTCCAATTGTTGGATGGCGCTTTCCGCTGCCACCTGATTTAGCACCCAAGGTAACATCATGATAAATCATCACATCATCACCAACTATTGCCGTAGCGCCAATTACTACCCCCATGCCGTGATCAATAAAAAATCGCTTACCAATCTTTGCTGCTGGGTGAATCTCAACTCCAGTTACCGCCCTAATCCAATTTGAGTAGATCCTGGCTAATAACTTAAGTTTGATCTGCCAAAGAAAATGGGCAATGCGATATCCCCAAACCGCATGCACGCCTGGATAGGTAAGTAATACCTCTAATCGATTACGCGCAGCTGGATCCTTAGCTAGCGCAGTATCAATATCTTCAATAATGCTTTTGATCATTTAATCTGTTAAATCTTCATACAAAACAGTTGACAGATAACGCTCACCAAATGAAGGAATGATTACTACGATATTTTTTCCAGCAAACTCGGCTCGCTTTGCCACTACGGAGGCTGCCCAAAGCGCAGCACCTGACGAGATACCAGCCAAGATTCCTTCTTCACTTCCGGCACGGCGGGCATACTTAATTGCATCTGCAGCAGAGGCATCTAAAATTTCATCGTAAACATTTCGATCCAATACTGGTGGCACAAAGTTTGGACCAATTCCTTGAATCGGATGTGAGCCTGGAGCGCCCCCATTTAAAATAGGTGATGCTGCTGGTTCAACACCAATCACCTTAATGCTTGGTTTGCGCTCTTTGAGAAGTTGGCCGGTTCCGGTAATCGTGCCACCGGTTCCAATTCCAGAGATTAAAACATCAACTGTGCCATCAGTATCTCGCCATATTTCTTCACCAGTTGTTTGGCGGTGAATGATGGGACCGGCAGCATTTTCAAATTGGCGAACCATTACAGCGCCGGATTTTGCTAACTCCTCTGATCTTGCAACCGCGCCCTTCATTCCCTCTGCAGCTGGAGTTAAAATCAACTCAGCCCCGTATGCTCTAATTAATTTACGACGCTCCTTTGAGACCGACTCTGGCATCGTTAAAATTACTTTGTACCCACGAGCTGCCCCGACCATAGCCAGTGCAACTCCAGTATTTCCCGAGGTTGCCTCCACAATTGTGCCACCAGGCTTTAGTTCACCACTTTTTTCAGCGGCATCAACCATGGCAATCGCAAGGCGATCTTTAACAGTTGCAGATGGGTTATAAAACTCAAGCTTTGCCCAAACATTAGCGGGGGCGCCATCCATAATTTTATTAATTTTGACTAGCGGGGTGTTTCCAAATATCTCAGTAATGTCGTTATAAATCTTCATTTATTTCTCCTAAAAATTAATTGGTTGATTGAAAAAAAGGCAGATCAGGATGAGGTTAAAGAAAGTATTAGCAGCTGCAAGATGTTGCAAGACCAAAATCAATTACCCGGCGGCGCGTAAACAGCCACTTGCGCATTGATTTAATCACCTGCTAAATCTAAAGTACCAATTGAGTTAAGGCTAATTGCAAATCATTTGCGTGTTTTAAAAGCTACGCCTAAATTGATTAAGACTCATTCCAATGTGATGTAATAGGCAACCTTCGATCCTTACCAAAGGCTCTGCTGGAGATCTTTGTTCCAGGTGGATACTGCCTTCTCTTGTACTCTGCCCTATCTACTAACCCAACTACCTTATCTACTACCGCTGGATTAAAACCTGCAGCCAGCGCTGCTGGCCGGCCACCATCTTGATCAATATAAATCTGCAAGATTTGATCCAATACTTTGTAATCTGGCAGTGAGTCAGAGTCCTTTTGATCAGGCCGAAGCTCAGCACTTGGCTCTTTATTAATTGAGTTTTCAGGAATTGGTGGTACCTCACCCTGCAAGATTGCTAAATCATTACGCCACTTAGCCAATTGCCACACTTGAGTTTTATATAAATCCTTAATTGGCGCAAAGCCACCAACTGCATCGCCATACAAGGTGGAGTAGCCAACCGCTAACTCAGATTTGTTGCCGGTGGCAAGAACGAGATGGCCTTCTTGATTTGATAATCCCATCAAGGTCACACCCCGCACCCTTGCCTGCAAATTCTCCTCGGCAACTCCTGCCAAATGAAGATTTTCAATAAAGTTTGAAACCATTGGCTGTATATCAATTATTCGATAATTTAAACCAATATTTATTGCTAATGCTTTTGCATCGGTCAGTGAGTGCTCGGATGAGAATTTACTTGGCATAGCAATGCCATGAACTCGATTAGCGCCAATCGCATCAGCAGCTAAGGCAGCAACTAAGGCTGAATCTATGCCGCCAGATAATCCCAAAACGACTGATTTGAAATTATTTTTCTCCACATAATCTCTAAGCCCAATTACCAACCCTTGCCAGATCTGCTCTAAATCCCCCAGCCTTCTTGCTACCCCTGCGGTGATCTTCTTATATTTTAAAATTGGCGGATTTGAGATGATTAAATCTGGATCACTAGAGGCTAGCTTCACATCAAGATCAATCACCATTAAGCCATCTTCAAATTGAGGGGCGCGGGCAATTATCTCCCCAGTTTGGGAGGTGACAATTGTGTCGCCATCAAAAACTAAATCATCTTGGCCACCAGTCATATTTACATATGCCAGTGGCGCGCCAATCTCCATTGCCCGTTTTTGAACTAGCGCCAATCTGGCATCATCTTTATTCACCTCAAAGGGTGAGCCATTTGGCACTAACAGCAATCCAATATTTCGCTTAGCAAGCTCGGCAACTGGACCACCGGATTGCCAAATATCTTCACAAATTGCAACTCCAATATCAACACCACAAACCCTAATTACTAGTGAGTGATTTCCCGGAGCAAAGTTTCGATACTCATCAAAGACGCCGTAATTTGGCAGATGGTGCTTGATATAGGTAGCAACTACCTCACCTCGATAAATCACCGCTACACAATTTTGTGGTCTGCCAGTATCACTTTCACCTAAATAACCAACCAGTAGTGTTAAATCACCATTGCCCTCATCGTTAATTCGCAGGGCAAGCTCTGAAACAGCTGCAATTGAGGCAGCTCTAAAAGATGGTCGGTTTGCTAAATCTTCAACTGGATACCCAGTCAAAATCATCTCTGGATAAACCACCACAACTGCTCCAGCATTGGCGGCATCAAAGGCGTACTTGGAAACTAGATCGCAGTTTTTGCGCAGATCTCCAACAGTTGGATTGATCTGGGCTAGGGCAATTCGAATCTGACCGGTATCGCTCACTTTTCAAGAGTACCTTAAGGTAGCGAACCGAGCGGAAGTTAAGTTAAAGTAGCACCACCTAGAAAAGACAGGGACCGCAAACGGCCTTGATCTAAAAGGAGTAAGTAATGAGCAATGCTCAATCTGGCCGGATCTCAATTGCTGATTTAGCTGCCAAAAAAAAGGCGGGGCAAAAGTGGGCGATGCTCACCTGTTATGAACAGATCACCGCTGAGATTTTTGATCAAGCAGCTATTCCAGTATTGCTAGTTGGTGACTCTGCTGGAAATAACTTCCTAGGATTTGAAAACACCATTCCAGTCACCGTTGATGAGTTAATTCCAATGGCAAGAGCGGTGGTAGGGGCTAGCAAAAAAGCGATGGTGGTAGCAGATTTTCCATTTGGCTCCTATGAATCCTCCGCCGAACAAGCACTTGAAACTGGGGTGAGATTTTTTAAAGAGGCAAAGGTTGGCGCAGTAAAGCTGGAGGGTGGGGTCAAGGTTGTGCCCCAGATTGAAAAGTTGATTGCAGCTGGCATTCCAGTTATGGGACACCTGGGATTAACCCCGCAATCAGTTCACGCACTGGGTGGATTTAAGGTGCAAGGTCGTGGCGATGATGGGGATCGAATACTAAAAGATGCCAAGGCGTTGGAAGCTGTTGGAGTATTTGCCATAGTTCTAGAGGCGGTGCCAGCCCAGCTGGCAGAAAAGATAACCGCCGCACTTTCCATCCCAACCATTGGCATTGGGGCTGGAAATAGTTGTGATGGGCAGGTTTTAGTTTGGACAGATTTAATGGGATTAACCGCCAAGATGCCAAAACTTGCCAAGGCGTATCGAAATCTTCGAAAAGAAATGAGTGATGCTGCTACTGAGTTTGCACAAGATGTGGCAGCGGGTAGATTTCCCACCGCAGAGCAAAGCTTTACTTAAATTTACTCTGCCCAAGGAGGGCTGGCGTGGCAAATCTGGCAATAGATTTCTCACCGCTGCGCAAGTATCCAGATTTTAGAAGGCTTTGGCTCTCTGGCCTGATCTCCTACTTCGGTTCGATGTTCACCTATGTGGCATTGCCCTTTCAAGTTAAGGAGTTGACTGGATCATTTCTAGCAGTTGGCTTAATCGGATTAGTTGAGATTATTCCGCTGGTGATCTTTGGCCTTTATGGCGGGGTGCTAGCTGATCACATGGATCGCAAAAAGATGATCTGGGCTACTGAGTTTGCATCTTTATTTCTCTCTGCCATCTTGTTGATTAACGCACTTCTACCCTCACCAAATTTGGTACTGATCTATGTGGTAGCCGCATTATTTGCTGCAGTTGATGGCTTGCAACGACCAAGCTCTGATGCAATTTTGCCCAGATTAGTAGAGCATAAAGATCTACCTGCTGCTAGTGCCTTAATGAGTATGCGTTGGCAGATCGGCATGATTGCGGGCCCCTCATTAGCTGGTGTTTTAATCTCAATTTTTGGTGTGCCAGCTGGATTTATCTTGGACATACTTACCTACTTTTTATCCTTAATTATTTTGCTTCGGGTCAAGAGTGTTCCACCCATAGAAATCAATGAAAAACCCGCTTTTTCCAGTTTGGTAGCTGGGGTCAAATATGCAACTAGTCGCAAGGATTTAATGGGTACCTATCTAGTAGATCTGTCAGCAATGTTTTTTGCCATGCCAACTGCGCTATATCCATTTTGGGCAGAGCAGGCAGGCGCACCTTGGGCACTTGGATTTTTTTATGCCGCCGGAACTATCGGCTCAATCTTGGTAACACTTACTAGTGGCTGGGTTAAGAGTTACACAAAACATGGGCGAGCGATATTTTTAGCCGCCCTAGGTTGGGGGGTGGCGATAACTATTGCCGGATTGGTTAATCATGTGGCATTAATCTTGCTATTTCTTGTTTTGGCCGGAGCATCGGATATGGTCTCTGCTCTTTTCCGTTCAGTATTGTGGAATCAATCTATTCCAGATGAGTTTCGGGGCAGATTAGCTGGGGTGGAGTTAATCTCTTACTCAGTTGGACCACTTGGCGGACAAACTAGGGCTGGATTTACCGCCGAACGCACCTCACTTCGCACCTCAGTGGTCTCAGGTGGACTACTTTGCATCGGTTTTGTCACTTTTTTCACCGCTTTACTGCCCGAATTTCGAAAATATGACAGTCAAACCAATAAATTTGCAGTTTCGGAGGCAAAAAAACGTAAAACTGCACCAAATAATTAACTCACCAGTAGTTTTTCACCATTTCTGGCCAGAAAATTGGCTAACTTTTATTAAAAAATGCATAAAATATTAAATAAATAAAGTTGCGACACGCACCAACTTTTTTGCCAAATGAGTGGAAAGTTTTGCCATTTAGTGACACGCTTGTCCATGAAACAGGTTCGGTGACGGATCGAACCACTTTGATAGGAGATCTACGTGGCTGCAAAGCGTCGTAAGAAAGCAGCAAAAGCTGCACCAAAGCGTCGTCGTAAGAAGGCAGCAAAGGCTGCCCCAAAGCGTCGTCGTCGTAAGAAAGCAGCTAAGGCTGCTCCAAAGCGTCGTCGTCGTAAGAAAGCAGCAAAGGCTGCTCCAAAGCGTCGTCGTCGTAAGAAGGCTGCAAAGTAAGTTATTAACTAAAAAATCCCGCCAGTTAAATGGCGGGATTTTTTATTGCCCAAAAGTAATTTAAGAAAAGATAGGCTTATCCCATTATGAAGAGCGGTTTAGATCTTTCCCACATTGACCCAACGGTTCGCCCACAAGATGATCTCTTTAGATTTATGAATGGCAAGTGGCTTAAGGAATCGACCATCCCAGAGGATCGAGCAAGTGATGGCGCCTTTTACTGGCTATATGAGCAGGCCGAAAAACAGGTCAAACAAATCATCTTAGATCAGGCAGCTAGCAAAGCAGCTGCCGGAAGTAATGCCCAAAAAATTGGCGATTTATATAACTCCTTTATGGATGAGGCGGGGATTGAAAAATTAGGTATCTCACCAATTGCAAAAGATTTAGCAGCTGCCCAATCAATTAATTCGTTAGCGGATTTTTTAAAAACCTTAGGTGAGTTTGAAGCCCGTGGTTTATCTGGTCTGTTTTACTCCTTCGTCTCAACCGATAATAAGGACTCCACTAAAAATATTGTCTACCTGGGCCAATCAGGATTATCACTGCCTGATGAGGCTTACTACCGAGAGGGTGAGTACCAAGGGATTAGAGATGCCTTCACCGCCCACATCCAAAAGATGTTTGAGTTGGCTAATCTTGAAAATGCCACATTAGCTGCCCAACAGGTTCTAGAGATTGAAAGTTTGATTGCGGCCTGTCATTGGGATCAGGTTAAAGATCGAGATGCAGAGCTGACCTATAACAAGAAGAGCTTTGCCCAGTTAACTCAATTAGCCCCAGATTTTGATTGGCAACTTTGGATCTCCTCCTCCAAGACTCCAATGCAGGTTCTGGAGCAGGTAGTAATAAGACAACCCTCCTACTTTGAAGGGTTATCAAAGTTATTGGCAGCTTTTGATCTGCCAAAGTGGCGCAGCTGGCTGACCTGGCATGTTTTATCTGGTGCTAGCCCATATTTAAGCAGTGAGTTTGTTAATGAGAACTTTAATTTCTATGGCACCACCTTGTCCGGCACTCCGGCATTAAAGCAGCGATGGAAGCGTGGGGTTGGCTTAGTGGAGGGGGCGTTAGGAGAGGCGGTTGGGCAGATCTATGTCCAGCGCCACTTTGGTGAGAGTGCAAAAACTAAGATGGTTGAGTTAGTTAAGAATTTAATCACCGCCTACCGAAAGAGCATTACCAACCTGGATTGGATGAGCCAACAGACAAAGGAGAAAGCCTTTGTTAAATTAGATAAATTCACCCCAAAGATTGGCTACCCAGATAAGTGGCGCGATTACTCAAAGTTAAGTATTGATCCAAATGATTTGATCGGCAACCTCGCCCAAATCGCAAAATTCTCCCAAGATTATGAGTACGCCAAGATCGGCAAACCGGTAGATAAATCTGAGTGGTATATGACCCCCCAAACAGTTAATGCCTACTACAACCCTGGGATGAATGAGATTGTCTTTCCGGCTGCAATTTTGCAACCGCCATTTTTTGATGTTAGCGCTGATGATTACGCTGCTAATTACGGTGGCATTGGAGCGGTGATCGGTCATGAGATTGGCCATGGCTTTGATGATCAAGGCTCTAAATATGATGGTGATGGCAACTTAGTAAATTGGTGGAGTGATATTGATCGGCAGGAGTTTGAAAAACGGACTACGAAATTAATTGATCAATACAATCAATTATCCCCAGAGGCAGCGCCAGAGCTTAAGGTCAATGGCGCGTTAACTATTGGTGAAAATATTGGCGATCTGGGTGGATTAACCATCGCATATAAGGCGTATGAGATCTCACTTGGATCAGCTAAACCACCGGTAATCGATGGCTTTAGCGGATATCAAAGATTCTTCCTTGGGTGGGCGCAGTGCTGGCGAAGTAAGTACCGGCCGGAGGAGGCAAGAAGGCGCATTGCCATCGATCCTCACTCCCCAGCTGAGTTTAGGTGTAATCAGATTGTGGCTAATTTAGATGAGTTTCATCAAGCATTTGCACTAACTAAGGATGATCTTCACTTTATGCCTGAAAATGCCCGGGTCAGGATCTGGTAATTTAAAATATTTGCCAATTTAACCTAGCAACAGCAGGATTGGTTAATAATGAGTTTTAAATTTGAGGTCAAAGCCAGTTTGTCTAATCGCTTAGGCCGAACTGGGGTAATTACTACCCCGCATGGCCAGATTAAAACCCCAGCCTTTATTCCAGTTGGTACTAAGGCGACCTTAAAATCGGTGTTACCTGAGTCCATCACTGAATTTGGCGCCCAAGCAGTTTTAGCAAATGCCTATCACCTATATCTGCAGCCAGGGCAAGAGATTGTTGACCTGGCAGGTGGTCTTGGAAAGTTTATGAATTGGCAAAAACCCACATTTACCGACTCTGGTGGCTTTCAAGTTTTGTCCCTTGGGGTTGGTTTTAAAAAGGTTATTGCTATGGATGAGAACACCTTTCAAGATGATGATGTAATCGCCGATGATAAAGAGCGGCTAGCCCATGTTGATGATGATGGGGTCACCTTTAAATCACATTTAGATGGCTCACTTCACCGCTTTACTCCAGAGGTTTCAATGCAGGTGCAGCATCAAATAGGGGCTGACATTATTTTTGCCTTTGATGAGTGCACTACCTTGCACAACACTAGAAGTTACCAAGAAAAAGCCTTAGAGCGCACTCGGCTTTGGGCGATTAGATGTTTGGCAGAGCATGATCGATTAACTAAGGCACGTTCTGATAAACCATACCAAGCACTCTTTGGGGTATTGCAAGGGGCCCAGTATGAGGATTTGCGCAGGAAGGCGGCTAAGGATTTATCAGATATGAAGGTTGATGGGATTAGCTTTGATGGCTTTGGTATTGGCGGTGCGTTAGATAAACAAAGCTTGGGCGATATTTTGAGATGGGTAAATGAGGAGCTACCGCAAGATAAGCCACGCCACTTTTTAGGTATTGGTGAACCAGATGATTTATTTGTTGGGGTGGAAAATGGCGCAGATACCTTTGATTGTGTAGCCCCTTCCCGGCAAGCAAGAACTAGCTCAGTATTTACCAAAGATGGCCGGGTGAATATCTCAAATGCCCCACATAAAAATGAGTTCTTTCCAATTGAAAAAGATTGCACCTGCTATACCTGTGCCAACTACACCCGGGCATACCTATGTCACTTATTTAGATCAAAGGAGATGCTCGCTGCCACCTTGGCCACAATCCACAATCAACACTTTATTGTTGGCTTGGTGGATCAAATGCGAAAAGGTATTGAAGATGGCACATTTTTAGATTTTAAAGCCCAATTTATGGCCCGGTACTACAAAAAGTAATTTGGCGGTAGATTACTTATATGAATGAGGCTCGCAAACCACTTCGAATTGGAATATTAGGGGCGGCCAGGATTGCACCCAGTGCCATTATTTATCCAGCTCAGGCTACTGGCCATAAATTACTTGCAGTAGGTGCCAGAGATAAGGTGCGGGCTGATCAATTTGCTAAGCAATACCAGGTGCAAAAATCATATGGCTCATACCAAGAGGTATTAGATGATCCTGAGGTAGATGTTATTTATAACGCGCTGCACAATGGTGCACACGCCCCATGGAATATCAAAGCCCTAGCTGCTGGCAAACATGTTTTAAGTGAGAAGCCATCAGCTTGTAATGCTGCTGAGGCAAAAGAGGTAGCGGCAGCGGTAAGTAAATCTGGCAAAATTTTTATGGAAGGTTTTCACTACTACTACCACCCAGTCTTTCAGCGATTACTTGCGATTTTAAAATCTGGTGAGATAGGTGAGGTAATTAAGGTTGAATCTGCTCTATTAATTAATATGCCAAAGCCAGGTGATTTAAGGTTGCAATTTGATTTAGCAGGTGGCTCAATGATGGATGTGGGTTGCTATGCAATACACAGCCAAAGAATGATTAGCCAGCAAGTTGCAGCAGGTGAGCCTTCGGTAGTCAAAGCTGATGTTAATTCAGCAGATGGAAAGATTGACACCAAACTTTATGTTCAACTTAAATATCCAAATGGAGTTGCTGCCCTTGCAAAGGGCGATTTTGAATCAGAGGGCATGCAAGCCCCTCTCACCATTACCGGAAGTAAGGGCAGTATTTTTCTACCAAATTTTGTGGCTTCCGGCATGGATCCAAGAGTGATTGTTGAATCAGCAGGACAAAAACGAGTTGAGCACCTGCCATCTATCTCCACCTACACCTATCAACTCTTGGCATTTGCCGATGCAATAGATCTTGGCAAAGCGATCAAAACAGATGCCAATGATGCAATCGCTCAATCTGCTTTACTAGATGCTGCATATTTGAGTGCATCTTTGCCACTTAGGCCAATCCTCAAAGGTTAAACTAAAAGTAGTTTTTTACCCTTAACAACTGCCTCACTGCGTCCTGCCACCTCAAGTTTGCGGTAGATATTTCGCAAGTGCGTTTTCATCGTATTCTTGGATATGTGAAGTGTTTTTCCAATCGCTTCAATTGATTTACCGGTACCTAAGTGCTTTAAAACCTCTATCTCGCGAGAGGTTAAATTCTCACTGCTGGCTTTATCTGCCTGACTTCTTTGGTTTAATCGCTTAACACAATCTCTGACTAACTCCTCCAAATACATCGATGGCTGATCCTTTGTAACCTCCATTATCAGATTAATATGGTGATTACTCTGCCTAATAAACATCTCGCGACAGCCGGTAATTTCACCTATTTCAAGAGCTTTTTTCATCCAATCCTTTGGCCCTGTGCCACCTTCAGCTTTAAACTCTGCAAGATACAAATACTTATATATCTGCTCTTTAAATGTTGACTCTGGCAGATTTAAAACCTCATCTTTGGTCGAAGTCTTCATCCCGGCATTACCAGCCAAGGCTAACTTTACCTGTCTTACATAAGGCAGATCTGGTGAGCGCTCAATTAGAATCTGCGCTCTTGCAACGTCGCCTAAAATGAAGCGAATAAACAACTCTGTAACATCTATCAACCAAGCCAGATCATTTTGTTTAGCAATTGGATCAACCTCAAGGTGTAAATTGTTTAATCGCTCCAATGCCTCTGCAACTTTTGATTGCGCGGTCAAAATTCGAATTGCAAATGTTTCAGCTAGTACATAAAAAAGTACAGACTTATTATCTTTAGCATCTTTTTTTAATTCATCTAGCTCAATTAGTGCTTGGTCTAGCTTTGCAAACTCAAACAAGGTTCGCGCCACTATATATTTACACTCAAGTGGAGCTGATAAACCAACATAACCATTGGCTTCAGCGGAAGCCACTCCCATCTTTGCAAACTCACTAGCTTTTATGTAATTTCCCTCTTCATAGTAATTTAAAGCCTTTATTGCTATTTGATGGTGAGCAATATTGGTACCACCAAACTCATCGACTAGATTTTCAATCTGCGTTAGTGATTGGCGTAGCGCGGGTAAATCTGAGTACAAATGCTCGATTAAGGCTCGCATTCTAACTAGCCCAGGCTTATCAACTCCACCTAAATCAGTGGTGAGAACTGGTGAGGTTAACGCATAAGTAATTTCTTTATTTGCGTTTGCTAAATCACCATTTGCAAAATTAATGAAAGCACGCGCAAATGCGATCATTTTTGCAATAAAATCTTTTATATTTGTTTTTTCTTTTTCAATCTCTAACTCTAATGCGAGTGCCTGTGCAGTTGAATAATCTAACTCAACAAGGTAGCCCATAAGTGAAAAAGCTTTTTGTAATGCTTTGCCATCGATTGATTGATCTCCTGCATACTTTGAAAGTTTTATTAACTCCTTGCCTTGACCTGTTTGCGCTAAATCTCTGGCAGTAGTTGCAAACATTTGGTATATGAAATCAACATCGCCTCGCTCAATTGCACTCTCCAGCGCAGAGGTAGTCACCCGCCTGACAGAGGGTGAGGATTTTTCAGCGTTAGCCACCCAGTAAGGGTGAGGCAAAGAGGGGATTTTGGGTAGTGCCCTCACCCCTCACCCAGGGTGATATCAAGGGGGATTTTGAGGGGTAATAAGCGTGAAAAACCCGCTAAATTTTCAATCTCATAATCGAGGTTAAAATTCCAACATGGCGCTTTCAAAGGTAATCCTCTATTACATCTTTACTCCCCTATCAGATCCAGCTGCAATAAAGATCTGGCAGAAAAATCTTTGTGAGAGCTTAAATTTAAAGGGAAGAATTATTGTCTCCCCCCATGGCATCAATGGCACATTGGGTGGGGATATAAATGATTTGAAGAAATACATTAGGCAAACCAGATCATATGACGGCTTTGCCAAAATGAAGTTTAAATGGTCTGATGGAACTGGAAATGATTTTCCGAAATTAAGTGTCAAGGTTCGCCCCGAGTTGGTCGCCTTTGGAAATCCTGATGAGATTAAAGTTGATAAAAATGGTGTAGTTGGTGGTGGCAAACATTTAAAACCTGCTCAGGTTGATGAGTTAGTAGCAAAACATGGCGATGATGTTGTTTTCTTTGATGGTCGAAATGCCTTTGAGGCACAGGTGGGAAGATTTAAAAATGCAGTCATCCCAAATACCTCAACAACTAGAGATTTTGTTGCCGAGCTAGATAGTGGAAAGTATGACCACCTTAAGGATAAGCCGGTAGTTACCTACTGCACCGGTGGAATTAGGTGTGAGGTTTTATCCTCAGTTATGAAAACTCGGGGCTTTAAAGATGTTTATCAAATTGATGGCGGCATCTTCACCTACGGTAAAGAGTTTGGTGATGATGGACTTTGGGAGGGCGCCCTTTACACCTTTGATAATCGAATGTCGATTGAGTTTAGTGATAAGACAAAATCAATTGCTAATTGTGAAAAATGTAATGCTCCAGCTAATCGCTTCTACGACTGCCCGCAGCCACCATGTAATTCTTTGAATTTGCTCTGCTCTAATTGTGCTAAAACTTTAAATGATGATATTTGCAAACATCCACAACGTAAATACACCAACGCAGAGTTAATTGGCTAATAGCTGATTTGCGTGATCCTTTGGATGGTTTATGTAAGTTTTAAACCACTTTCGAAGATCATAAGCTCCACTTTCAGTGTGGGTGCCAGATTTTGAAAGATCTGCAAATTCTAATCTCTTAATAATTTCGAGCGAGGCCTGCCTTGAAGCCTTAAATAGGGCAAGTGATGCCTCAATTGGTAGAACTAGATACCCCAATGTGGGATTTTGTGCCCATTTATTCTCATCATAACCCTGGATGATTGTGCCTGGCTCTGCGATTAATCTCTTTAAGCGAGCGCAGGATTGTGACTCACTATCTGCTAAATGGTGGATTACCTGCCGTGGATTCCAACCATCACTTTTTGGCTTATCTAAATCAGCTGGATCTAACTTGGCATATGCTGCTAGAAATACTTCGGTAGCTGCTTGGTAATCACTTGCTAGTGCCTTTAACTCTTCATTGCTCATATGCCAATCCTACCTGCGTAAGAAGTTTCTTATCAATTTTGAGATTTGAAGGCTTGCCTTACTTAACCTACTAAAGGGTGAGGTGCCGATGACTTTGACGCTAATTGGCTCTCCTGGGGTGGAGACGGAAAGTAGGGCAGGTGAGCTCTCATCTAGTGAGTTAGCGATGATCTTCATCTGTGAAACTAGCGAGATACACCTTACAAACTGAGTTCTAGGTAGCACCTCTGCCATCCCAATTATCTCTTCAGTGAAGTTATCTGCGGCAAGACGTAAGTCCTTTGCAATATTATCAATTTGTTTATCTCGGCTCTTGGTTTCAATTAACTCTAGCTTTTCAGTAATTGCACTACTTGTTGCAGATAGAGCAAATGCAATTTGTCGATCAATGCTCTCTTTTCGATTTGGATCCAAGGTGGAGTCAAATAATGTTCTAGCCATACTTCGTATCTGCACCACCATGTGCTCAATTGCAACACCTTGGATATACAAAGACTCTGCTTGATCAACCTCAGCAAGTGGTGACCATTTGGCATACCTTCTGGCCTCAATTGCTTGAGATCTTAAACTTGGTATCTCCTCCACCAGCAATCTAGCCTTTGCAAGCCAAGATCCTGCCTGTTTTTTAGAGGTGCCAGCTGCAACTCCCTCTGCCATCTCACTAATCAACTCAGACCCACGTTTACCTAATCTTGAAATTTGATTAACAGTTCGACCAGCTGGGGTGTTGGCATGGGAGAAGTAGGAGAAAACAATTGCCACAGCTGCGCCAATTAATGTTGAAATCAATCTATGTTCTGCCGTAGAGCCTGAGATTCCAGGACCAATAACAATTAATGCTGTCACCGGCACATTTACCGAGGCCACCTCACCAAGACGAAGTCCCCTGGCCACAACTGAGCAGAGCAGAACTGTCATACCGATAGCGATCGGGCCAAAGGAGAAGTAATGAACAGTTAATAAGGCAACTCCAGCGCCAATTGCAGTTCCAACAATTTGTCCTAATCCCTCTCTAACTGATTTATAAAGTGAGATTCGAATACTTAACGCACAAACAATTGCTGCCACTAAGCCACCTTTGAAAACTAATGAATCACCAATTAACCAAGCGGTAGTGGAGGCCAGGGATGCAACAACAATCTGTCTAACCCAGGTTCTGCGATTGGTAAAGAGTTTGATAAACCAGGTTAGAAAGCGCTTCACGGGCGAAACTTAATTTTTTTAGCATTCATTAAAACTTTAAGTCTGGCAATAGCGCTCTTGCCCATGCCATGTAAATCCTCTAACTCTTGTTGTGAAATCTTTCGCAGATCTGAAACTTTATACAACCGAGCATCTACTAAGGCACGTCTTGCAGGGGCAGCGATGTTGTACTCTCGCCACTCACGATCTAACTTCTCATATCTATCTAGCTCACTTTGGGAGATATCACTATCTTGATTTAACTTTTTGTGATTTTTCTCCATAAAGTGATTCTACAACTTTACTTGCGCTTCTTTTTGACCATCATCTGAACCATCCGCTGTGTCATTAATTTTCGCACCAAAGTCTTAGGCAATGGTGTATCAAAGTGCAGCGCACTCTTAGTTTGCCGATATTTGACCAAATCTGTCTGCAAAGCAGCAAGCACTGAGCTACTAAATGGATAGAAGGAGCAACCAGATTTTCTGGCAGCGATTCCACAAACTACATCTCCATCTAACTTAAAAGCTGGAATGCCATAGGAGATAACCTGCTTTAAGGAAGGCTCCACCTCCATGATGATTTGGCGCATTTGCTTTAATAATGCCCGCTCTGGCTCTGCCTGCGCAGAGATATAAGCATCAACATCTTTCTTAGCCATGCCAATATCCTATTTACTAATTGATTTAAATACTCAGATTTCGATACATCGGTAGGTATAACTGGCCAGGTTTTGATCTGCTTGGAATTGGCTCACCACCTGCAATAAAACCCAACTTAAGATAAGCAGCAATCGCACGCTTGTTCTCTGGCCAAACACCTAATCCCTGTTTTAGCCACCTGTTTTCAATACAGAATTTATCAATTGCATTTAACATTAAAGCAGCTACCCCTTGCCCGCGAAATGACTGCGCAATCCACCAGCCAAAAATCCAACAATCACTGCCTCGATCTTCGGCTGCTTTTTCCACACCAATTAATCCAATATCAACACCATCTATAGAGATGAAAAACCAATTTGAACCTGTTAAAGCTTGTTGCCAAAAACTGATTGGTTTGTCTTTATCTACCTCATAAACTGCGCCGTAGGCATAAGGGGCATCCTTTAGCGCAGCAAGGCGCAAGCTTTTAAGTCGCTCTGCCTGGCTCGCGCTAGCCTTTTCGATCTTAATCTGCACAAAATTACCTAGCGGCTAAATAATCGAGAAAATAAATTTGCTTTCTTAGGTTCATCCTGATGGCCCTGGCATCGATCAGCTTTTGCTACATTAGCAAGTGCTTGCTCAATATGCTGACCACAACCAGACCAGGTTGGCTTCTTACACTTTCGACAGGTTACTTGATCACACAATTTAATCACTCCTTTGCACCTTCTAAGTTATCAACACAATATTTAGATAGCAAAACAATACACCGCACTAGATCTAATCAGGCATTGCTAACCTAATTCTGAGCAGGGTAGGCTTACATAATGAGCATTAAAATTCGTCCAATCACCCCTGCTGATAAACCTCGGTGGCTTGAGTTATTTAAAGAGTACATAGTTTTTTATGAATCTAAGTTATCTGATGAGCAGTATGAATTAACTTGGAAGCGAATCAACTCTGATTTTAATATCACCGGTTTATTAGCGGAAAAAGATGGTCAAGTAGTCGGATTTACTCATTATATTTTTCGTCCATCAACCTGGGAGGTTGAGGATTTTTGCTACTTAGAGGATTTGTATGTGGATCCAAAGGTAAGAGGAGGCGGAGTTGGCAGAGCATTAATCAAAGCGGTGGAGGAGATTGCAATTGCCAAGGGTTCAAAGCGTCTTTATTGGACTACCGCACCTGATAATGAAACTGCTAGAAAACTTTATGACAAGGTTGCAATCACCAACCGGGTGCAGTACAAGATATTTTTAAATCAGTAACTAAACCTTTACTAGTGGCTACTCTTGCCCTCTTTTGTAACTATCAGGGTGCCTAATGCGGCAAGTGCCATACCAACTAAGCCAATTGTGTTAATTCGCTCCCCAAAAAATAAATAAGCTTGAATTGCAGTCAAGGGAGGAACTAGGTAATACAAACTGGAAACTGACGAAGCACTTCCCTTGCGCAGTAGGTAGAAGAGAAGAAATATTGACCCAATTGAAAGTGCTATCACAATCCAAGCAAGAGCTAAGATAAATTCTAAAGTTATATCAACCTTTAATGGCTCAAAAATAATTGATGCAATAGCAAAAATAATTGTGGCAGAAGCAAATTGGACAGCGGTGCCAGCTAAAAATGGGATATCAGAGCCACCTTTCTTTTGAATCAGATAGCCAGCTGTTGTGCCCAGTAAGGCTAAAACACAGGCTGTAATTCCAGCAGCTGAAAAACCAATTGAAAGATCTCCTTCAAATAACTTTGGAATCAACAAGAAAGTAACACCAATAAATCCAAGAAGTAGTCCAAAGATCTGTTTGTAACTTAACCTCTCATTTAATAATGGAATAGCAACTGCTGAGACAAGGATTGGTTGCAAACTCACAATTACAGCGGTAATGCCTGCTGGAATATCTATAAATATTGCATAGAAAACACCGCCAATATAGATAACATGTAAGAAAACACTGACCAAGATTGATTGTTTTACTTGTGGCCAACTTATTCGAAGGGATTCACCAATCGCCTTTGCGATCGCCACCAAAATTAAGGTGGCAAAGAGGTATCTAATAGTTAAGAAAACAAAGGGTTCGGCGTAGGGAAGGATGTATTTGGCACCAATAAAACCAGTGCTCCACAGCAGTACAAATATGATCGGTGCAAAGCTTTTTATCTTGCCCATTGTTTAAGGCTAAAGGGTGGGCTTGTCATAGCAAAATCACACACGGTGTAAGTGTTATCCTTACGCCCTGACACAGTGGTCAATATCAAAAACTGTTAATTAAGAGTTGGGGTTAAAGAAAATGGATTCAGCACAATTAGCTCAGATGAAAAGTGGTAAAGGCTTTATTGCAGCCCTTGATCAAAGTGGTGGTTCGACCCCAAAAGCCCTATCACTGTATGGCATTGAGCCTGACACCTACTCAGGCGATGAAGCAATGTTTGATCTAGTTCATCAAATGCGTACTCGAATCATTAAATCATCCTCCTTCACCTCTGAGCGAGTAATTGGTGTGATCTTGTTTGAAATGACTATGGATCGCATGATTGATGGAATGGGAAGTGCTGAGTATCTATGGCAGAAAAAGAAAGTAGTGCCATTTTTAAAGGTTGATAATGGATTAGCTGATGAAAAAGATGGCGCTCAAGTTATGAAGCCAATTCCTGAGTTAGATAAGAGATTAAGTAGCGCACTTTCGCATGGCGTCTTTGGCACCAAAATGAGATCAGTGATTAAGCAGGCAAACCCAGTCGGTGTAACTGCTGTGGTTGATCAACAATTTGAGATAGGCACACAAATTTGTGCAAAGGGTCTAGTGCCGATAATTGAGCCTGAGGTTGATATCAAATGTCCAGATAAGGCAGCAGCTGAGGATTTATTACTTGCAGCACTTAATAAACAATTAGATAAATTAAATCCTGGTCAGGATGTAATGCTTAAGTTGACCTTGCCAGAAAAAGCTGGGCTTTACTCACAGTTAGCCGATCATCCACGGGTGGTCAGGGTTGTTGCTCTTTCTGGCGGATACAGCAGAGATCATGCAAATGAGGTTTTGGCTAAAAATCCTAAGTTAATTGCCAGCTTCTCCCGTGCTTTAACTGAAGGGTTAACTGCAAAACAAAGTGAGGCTGAGTTTGACGCTAAGTTGGATGAAGCAATTGCGGCAATCTACAAAGCCTCAGTTAAGTAATAATTACCTTCCCCATCTCTAACTCTTTAAGTAGGCTTAGATCAACTTCGATAATTGTTAATAGAGGGTTTTATGGCCGCAACGATAGTTGAGACCGCACCGTTAGTTCTTAACGTGGGCGTTGTGCTCCTTGCTGCTGCCACCATGGGATTTGTTGCCCGTAAATTTGGCCTGCTCAAGCTGCTATTACTGAGGCGCAATACACCGGATTGTTAGTGGCTGTTGTAATTTCTATTGTTGCATCAAGTTTATTGGTGCGAAAAGTTGGTAATAAACCAACAAAAAAACTTTAGTTACTTAGTTACCTGGGCTTACAGTCGACATATTAAAATCTTTAATTACTAAAGCAGGTGCTGACATATTTGCCATATCCCCAGCCCATTCTCTTGGCTGAGTCCATTCCGTAGCCCCGGCTGCGCTGATACGAGAGAGGGCGCTAACAGGTGAATCATTCCAGCGGAAATTATTTGTTACCCCTTGTACTTCACCATCTTTAACAAAGTAAACCCCATCTCGGGTTAATCCAGTCAGCAAGAGTGAGTTTGGATCTACCATTCTGATATACCAAAGAGTGGTTACCAGCAATCCATTCTTAACTCCTTTTACTAAATCCAAGGTAGAGCCTGTTGCCCCATCTACACTCATAATTAAATTATCACCCAATGGCGTGTAGGCAAGTGAGGTCATCTTTGCACTTGCTCTGGTTTGTAATAAGGATTCAAGTACGCCATCTTTGATCCAATCGCAACGTTTTTGCACTTGTCCGTTATCAAATACTGAGGTGAAAGGGGTGCTGGCGGTGGCATGAACAAATGCTGCGCCATTTAATTGGGCATTACTTGGATCGCTAAATAATTGAAGTCCAACATTAGATAACTTCTCACCTACTCGGGTGCCGCCGCCTTTTTTGGAAAATACACTCTGTCCTTCAAAAGCTGCTCGGGCCCCTGCAACCCACATCATATAAACATAAAAATCAGCAACTGATCCTGATGGAAATACTGTGTCATACCTTCCAGCTGGCAGCTCAATCTTTCGCTCCTGCCAGGTCAGGCGCTGGCGAATATCTTTATCAATATCTGCTACCGCCACATTTGAAAAGTCATGAGTCTCTACGCCATACCAGGTTGAACGGGTACGAGCATGAGATTTTGCCGTCATCTCTACTCGGCCAATAGGTTTATCACTTCGTAATCGCAAACCACCTTTTGATCCCACCCAAACAGTTTCATGTGTGTGCTCGGCATAACCAAATAATTCAATTGCATCACTTACAGATTTACCCATCATCTGACCTAAATCTGGTGCAAACTTTTTAAATACCTCTGGACCTGTTGGTTGATGTGGTGCCTGCCAATTACCTAGCTGAACATTTTCAGCAATTGGTGCGTAATCTTCGGCAGCTCCTGCAGCCTTTGCTGAGGCAACTGCTTGTGCCAGGAGTGAATCAATATCTGCTTCATCTATATTGGTTCTAGATACGCCCCCTGATGCCATTCCATCCTTTGTTTTAAGGAAGGCAATTACCGTCACACTTCTTTCTTGAAGAACTCCATTGGTAGTTAAGGTGCTGCTTGCCCATCGCAAATTTGCCTGTGTTTTATCGGTAACAATAACAATGCATTCATCAGAGCTTGCCTTAGCTAGGATCTTTTCAATTAAATCTTGAGCTTTAATCATTTGCCCACCTCAGATACGGTGTTTAAGATATTGATTTTGTTAAATACCGCAGCTGGACAACCATGACTTACCGCTGCAACTTGGCCAGGTTGAGCCTTACCGCAATTGAAAGCGCCGCCTAAGACATAGGTGGAGGGCCCGCCTACCATCTTCATTGCGCCCCAAAAGTCAGTTGTAGTTGACTGGTATGCAACATCCTTTAACTGTCCGACTAACTTGCCATTTTTAATTCGATGAAATTGCTGTCCAGTAAATTGGAAGTTATAACGTTGCATATCAATTGACCAGGATTTATCACCCAAAATATAAATACCATCATCTACTGATTCAATTAGTTTTTCTAGTGTTGGGCCATTTGGATCAGGTTGGAGTGAAACATTTGGCATACGTTGAATTGGTACATGTCCTGGAGAGTCTGCATAAGCACAACCATTACTACGCTCTTGGTTTACTACAGCAGATATTCGCCGATCTGTTTGGTAACCAACTAAAACTCCATCTTTTACAATCTGCCATCTCTGAGCTGCAACTCCCTCATCATCAAAGCCAACTGTGCTCAATCCATGTTCAGTTAATCGATCCCCGGTTACATTCATTAGGGCAGAGCCATACTTAAGCTTTCCTAGCTTGTCTGGAGTAGCAAAAGAGGTGCCGGCGTAATTAGCCTCATACCCAATTGCCCGGTCTAGCTCTGTTGCATGGCCAATAGATTCATGAATGGTTAGCCAAAGATTTGATGGGTGAATCAATAAGTCATACTTACCCGGTTCAACTGATGGGGCGGCAACCTTTTCTGCCAATAATGTTGGCAGCTGCTCAATCTCAGCATCCCAATTCCAAATTGAATTTCCCATCCACTCCCAGCCATAGCCAGCTGGTTGGGCCAAGGTGCGCATTGATTCAAAACCATGAGCACCAATTGAGATCGCTTCAATTTGAGTTTGTACTCTTACCCTTTGCTGCGTTGTACTAGTTCCATAAATATCTGCGTAATACTTTTGTTCCTTAACAAAATGTGTATGTGCGCTGGTGTGATTTACTGTTTCACTTTTTAGTAGTTTGCTACTTAAAGTAGCTAGTCGATCCTTTTTTTCACTATCTGACACTGAAAATGGATCAATTTCATAGGCAGATACCCATTCTTGATTTGGGTAGGCAGGCTCTTTGGCTAATGAGACAAAATCAGTTGATAATGGCTTTGAAGTCTTTGCCATCTCAACTGCAGTGATAGCCAATTTCTTTGCTAGCTCAATACTTACACCAGGTGCTGAGGCAAAGCCCCATGCCCCATTTACGATTACTCGAACACCAATTCCAAAGTTTGTTTCATCTGTTTGAGTCTCAGGTTTAGCATCTCGAAGTGAAAGGTAGCCACTTCTAGTTCTTTCAATTCGCACATCAACATGTAAGGCACCTGCAGCTTTAGCTGCGCTGATTGCAGCATCGGAGCAGTTATCAAGCGGTAGGGCTAAAAAGTCAGCATCTACTTTGGTGATCACTTAGCGGCCAGCCTTGCCTCACGGCGCTTCTTTTGCTCTGCTGGATCTGGCACTGGAACCGCTGCAATTAATCTACGGGTGTACTCATTTTTTGCACTCTTTAAAATACTGTCTCGATCGCCCTCTTCAACTAATCGCCCATCTTGCATAACTGCAATTCGGTGAGCAAGTATGTCAACGACAGCTAAATCATGGCTGATAAACAAACAAGCAAACTTCAACTTATCTTGTAACTCAAGTAGTAACTCTAAAAATCTTGCCTGAACTGAAACATCAAGTGCTGATGTTGGTTCATCAGCAATTAATAAATCTGGCGTTAGAGCCAAAGCTCTAGCAATTCCAACTCGTTGACGTTGACCACCTGATAACTCATGTGGAAAGCGGTTTCGATAGGATCTTGGAAGTTCAACCTGTTGTAGTAACTCCTCAACTTTATGGTTTAACTCAGCACCCTTGGCAAGCCCAGCCAGCAGTATTGGCTCCCCAATTGATTCACCAATTGGCAGACGTGGGTTTAATGAAGAGGCAGGGTCTTGGAAGACAATTCCAGTATGGCGGCGAATCGGGAACAACTCCTTTTGAGTTGCCTTTGAAATATCTTTTCCGACTATTTCTAGCTTGCCAGATTTAATTGGGATCAAACCAATTGCAGCTCTACCTACTGTAGTTTTACCAGAGCCTGATTCACCTACTAAGCCCACAATCTCACCAGGAAATATCTCTAAGTTAAAATCTTTTACCGCAACAAACTCTGGAATTCTTCCTCGCTTTGGATAGGCAATAGTTACATCAGTTAATTTGATTACCGGCTGCTTCTTATTATCAATAGCTGCACGTTGCTTGACTGTTCCAAGTTTTGGAACTGATTTAAGAAGTGATTGTGTATAGGGATGGGTTGGCTTATTAAAGATCTGATCGGAGGAGCCATGCTCAACTGTTAAACCATCCTTCATAACTAATATCTCATCAGCCATATCCGCTACCACACCCATATCGTGGGTGATAAGCAAAATTGCAGAGTTTAACTTGGTACGAAGTCCGCGCATTAGATCAAGAACTTCAGCCTGCACTGTTACATCAAGTGCTGTTGTTGGCTCATCTGCAATTAGAAGTGCAGGATCACAAGCTAATGATTGCGCAATCATCGCTCGCTGGCGTTGACCACCGGAGAGTTGATGAGGGTACTTATCAAATGAAAGCTCAGGGTTTGGAATCTCAACTAAGGTGATTAACTCAATGGCGCGAGCTTTAGCAGCCTTTGGTCCCATATCAAAGTGGGTACGAAGAGTTTCAACTATTTGAAAACCAATTGTGTAGACCGGATTTAATGCAGTCATCGGCTCTTGGAAGATGTAGGCAACCTCGCGGCCACGAAACTTTCGAAGTTGAGATTTTGTAACCCCAATCATTTCACTTCCCTTGACCTTAACGCTGCCACTCATTCGCGCATTTGAGGCTAATAGATCCATGATTCCCATTGCGGTGGTGGATTTACCAGATCCAGATTCACCCACAATGGCCAAGGTTTTACCTGCTTGAACATCAAAGTTCATATCTACTGCAGCTGGATACCAGGAGCCATCAACCCAAAACTCAACAGTGAAATTACGTACTTGAAGTACTGGATCTGACATTTACGCTACCTGCTTTTCTGATGTGCATGAGAAGATGCTCTGGTGAATAATCCTCAAATTTTTCGCCCTAAAAGTGGTTACATTTTTGCGGGCATGGCTTTTTGGATAGTGGCCACGATGCTCTATCTGCAAATCATTGATTATGGATTTAACTTTGGATTGATCATTGCCAGTATTTGGGGAGCTTTGGTTTGTTTGATCGGCTATCAAATCTTTATTCATCCTAAAGTTGTTTTCTTTGATGAAGGAGTTGAAATTGTAAATCCCTTTACTCATCACTTGATTGGTTGGCAAGATGTTGAACAAATCGACACTCGTTACACCATGTCGATTAAGACTGATGGTGAAGGTGTTGGAAGCAAACAAATTTACGCCTTTGCCGCCCCTGCTCCTGGCAGGTATCACAGCAGATCGATTCATCAAAGTGAGTTGCGCGGTTTGAACATTCAAAGCACTGGCAGTATTCAAGCCGGTCAAAGCCCTAACTCCCACTCCGGAGTTGCCTCGGCTATTGCTAACCAAAAAATGATCGCATTTCAAAGGCTTGATAAACCGCAACTTGTTCAATACAGGTATCAATTTAACAGGAAAGCTTTTTGGCTTAGTCTGATTCTTTTGGTTACAGGTACTCTGCTTTTGATTATTCATAATTAGGCCATCTCACTTCGAGATTGCATCTCGCGGGCATTTTCTTTATCTTTTTTAGAAAGTCTGCGTCTTTGACGAGGATCAAAAGCATCTCTTAAACCATCACCAATAAAGTTAACACAAAGTGCGATAGCAATAATAAATAAGCCTGGATACCAAAATAACCACGGTCTGGTTGTAAAAGCATCTTGGTAATTTGAGATTAAAAGGCCTAATGAAACATCCGGTGATGTAACACCAAAGCCCAAGAAGCTCAGTGCTGTCTCAAGCAGAATCGCACCTGACATCAACAATGTAACTGAGACGATAATTACGCCAATTGCGTTTGGCAAAATATGCTTAAAGATAATTCGTCGATTTGTTGCACCAGCAACACGAGCAGCATCAACAAACTCGCGCTCTCGAAGTGATAAAAATTCACCTCTAACTAAACGGGATAATCCAGTCCACGAGAAGAGCCCCAGCAATAAGGCAAGGAAGGCAGCTCCTTTATTACCGAAATGAAATCCAATTACCGATCCGATAATAATTACTGGAATTGTGATGATAAAGTCAACTAAGCGCATTAGGACTGCATCAGTCCACCCACGGAAAAATCCTGCTAACGCACCAACAATTGTTCCAATAGTGGTTGCAATTAATCCAATAATGAACATAACCAAAATAGATCGCTGCGCACCGCGCATTACCAATGCAAAGTAATCTCGACCGATATTATCTTGACCAAATGGATGCTGGCCTAATTGGACACCATCACCATCTACAAATGGCACAAAATCAATTGTTGGACAACCAAGTATTCCTTCTGGGCAGCCTTCGGTTAATAACTCTGGTGTATCTTCAAAACCATAATTCCACCAGCCAGGAATAGTAAACCGTGGGTTACGTGGATCTCCGATCCGCCAATCAAGTGCTGTATAAACAATTGCCACCAATGTAGTGAAGAAAACCAGTGCAACCATCGCGGCACGGTGGCGCACAAAGCGCTTTAAAATTATCTGGCCCTGACTTAATCCTTCAGTTTCCTTGTTAAAAATCGCATTTTCATTACCGTCAAGTAATTCTTCGCCAGTGTTTAAACCTATATTTGATTTGCGCGCCATTATTTTCCTGCTCCTACTCTGATGCGAGGATCCAGCACTGAGTAAAGAAGATCAGCTATCAAATTAGCCAAAATCGCTAGCGTTGATAGGAAGAGAATTACGCCCATTAATAAGTTCAGATCAAAGGAAACTATCGCTTTATTAAACAAAGTTCCCATTCCATACCATCCAAAAACTTGTTCAGTAATAATCGCACCGCCCACAATAGAGACAATATCTGTGACCATAATTGTGGTAATTGGAATCATGGTATTTCGGAAAGCATGGCGCATAATTACAGTTCGCTCAGTTAAACCCTTTGCGCGCGCGGTCCTTATGTAATCCTGATTTAAAACTTCTAACAGAGTTCCACGCGAGAATCTAATGTATCCGGCAAATGAAATTAGTGTCAGAGCAATAGTTGGCAAAATCATGTGAAGAACAATATCTAGGGATCTAACCCAAAAGGGAACCTCAAATAACCATGCTGTGCTCTGACCAAATGTAGAGATCGGTCGAAAATTAATATCATCACTTTCAATATAAGGTCGCCAAGATTGCATTAGCTTGTCTATAACTATTAGTAAACCAATAATTACTACCGAAATAACATTAGTTCGAATGATTGGTCCTCTATCAATTCGATTAAATATCACTGAGCCAAGCAGAGCTACTCCAATTAATAGGATAAACATCAGCAATAAACCAACTCTTGGCCTGTTTGAATCAAGCAGTATTTGTGCCGGGAAATACATTATTGATCCAACAACAGCGCAAAATAATCCACTCTTTACCGCGGATTTATTCTCCAACCCAACCGAAAGATAGGTAATTCCAAATGCGATACCAATAGCGGCAAGCAAAATCACAATAGGACCCATGGTTGGATTTAAAAACCACTTAGTTGCACTGATTATGGATAGAAATACCGAGTTCACTACAAAAACTCCACTAAATATCAGTAGTACTCTCTTTCTCGTTCCACTAAAGATAGCCGCCCAAAAAAATCCCGCAATTGTGCTGGCAAAAATTATTGATGGAAGTGAGATCTGAGCCGAAATGAGAAAATCATTAAAATCAATTGCTAAAAATTGCTTTAACAAGACTGCTACCCAGAAGATTGGTAGGGAGTAAAGCAAAAAGGCAAAAAAGGTCATTGAATAATCAAATCTTGAATACTGTCGAAGTGCTGAGGTAATTCCTAATCCAATTCCTAAAATAATGGCAACAATGGTTGCCACAAATACCAATCTAACTGTGATTGGGAGTGCGCCAACGATCTCTGTAATTACTGGTTGGTTCTCTCTGGTTTGACCAAAATCTGCTCTACCAACAAATACACCTAGCACGCCACGAAGCCAAATGAAGTACCGAATGGGTGCTGGTAAATCTAAACGAAGCTCACGGGTCAAATTTAATATCAATTGTTCCTTATTTGGCGCAGTACTGGTGCGAAGCTCCTCTAAGGGATCTGTAGAGATTGCTGAAATGTTGTAAACGAAAAAACTTGATCCAAAGAGGATCATAACTAAGGCACCAAGGCGACGAACTACATATGCAATCAAAGTAATTCTTACCTTTCTAGCAATTCCACAAAATAATGTGTTAGGTGGCGCTCAAATTCCTTTGAACGCCACCTAACTTACTACTTATAACTACTTATTACTAAGCAATTAACCATTAAGACTTTAAGTCTTAGTTGGTATATCTCCACTCCCAGTAGTTCCAAACGATCTGAGGTGATAGTGGGCCAGGCTTAACGTTTTGCAGCTTGGCATTTGCACCAGTCACTTCTGGGAACTGAACGATAGGAAGAGTTACAACATCATTGTAAAGTTCTTTTTCAATGATTGTGTACTGCTCCAATCTCTCCTTGGCGCTTAGTGGGGCTGCTCCAAGCTTCTTCTCTGCTGCATCAATTTTTGCATTTGAATTACCTAGGTAATTTGATGAACAAACTGTGCAATAAAGTGAAGCGTTACCCTTTTGGTCTAGAGCTGTCTTACCCCAAGCGAAGTGCTGTGCATCCCATTCGCTATCAGCTAATCTGGATGACCAACCCTGTACTCCAGGAGCGTTGACCTCAAATCCGGCACGCTTACCGGCTGCTCTGACCAATTGCATAATGTCAGCGCGACGGGTGTTGTTTGGATTTCCCCAAAGCAGATTCACCTTTACATCAGTTGCTGAGTGCTTACGCACCAATGCAAGTGCTGCAGCCTCACGGCTTGATGGTGTACCCGTGGTGAACTTAGAGACACCGCTGTTGGAAGTGATTGCCTTGTAATCTGGCTCTTTTGGAAACACAATTGGTGAATCCATACGAACTGAACCTGGGTTAAGAGGCTTGAAGATCTTTTCAACGATCTCATCTCTTGGATACATCAACAAGAATGCAGTACGAAGATCCTTTGCCTTTTGGCTATTGCCGGCAAATGGTCCTGTGTACTCTGTAGTTGAGCCAGCTGCTTTTCCTACGCGCAAGTCAATGTGCTCAAAGAATGAGCTCTGTCCACCAATTACCTTGGCGGTTGGAATTGCACGCAACTGAGCTACTGAGTCAGCTGTTGGTTGACCGGCATAAACATCAATCTCTTGATTTCGCAATGCCTGAGCTGCAGCAGTGGCGTTATCAATCACTCTAAATTGAACAGTCTTGATGCCATTTGTCTTTGGTCCTGATGGATTTGTCTTGTGTCTTGGGTTTTCCACCAAAGTGATGGTGCCATTTGCAACAACAGATCGAAGGATATAAGCACCGTTACCTACGTAAAGTAGTGGATTGGTTTGAGCGTTAACTTCCTTAACGTTGTAGTCATTTGACCAAACCTTGCCCATGGCTGCCATAAGCTTCTTGTCATAGGCATAGAAAGCCTTTTCAAACTTTGCCTTAGCAGCAAGATTTGCTGCAGCGTTTTGTAGAGACTTCTTACCCTCTGCCATGTGAACAAGAGCGTGAACAGGTGATGGTCCTGGGGCGTTAATCTCCCAATCAGGAATCGCTTGGTCATACTCAATTGTTAGTGACATTTTGTCGGCAGACAATTTTGGTAGGTAAACATGGTGGGTGTCATAAACGTCGCCGTAGCCAAGAGAATTAAACCCTGGCTTAACTTCAGCAGATTTAGGATCACCTAAGCCAGCACCAAGTGAGTATGAGCTTGAGCGAACTACGTGTGAAAGTAGTAGATCAACTGCGGTGATTGGTGTGCCATCTGACCAGACCTTGCCTGGATTTACATTGTATTGAACTCTAAATGGGTTTTGGCTAATTACTTTGTAATTACCAAAGGTTGTATTTTTAACAAGCTTAGGTGAATTATCGTAGTAATAGAATCCAAAACCTTGTAGATAAGCAACATCTCCATTGATTGTTAAATTCATTTCATCAACTGAGGTATTTAATCCAGTCAATGCGTTGCTGGTAACAATTACAACTGTGGAACGGGTTGCTGCGTTAGCTGGTAATAATGCACCAGCAACTAGGCCCGCCGCCGCAGTAGCAACAATTGCTACCTTAGATAAGCGATTTAATTTCATTTACTCTCCTAGGTTTAGGTCAAGAGAGTATGGAATGAGAAGTCGACTACTCCCACACCAAACTCCTTGAATTGCCCCAAATTCTGCCCTATTTACGGGGTTTTCCACAACCCCGCTTAGGGGTGAGGGTTAGTTGGCAGCCTTGCGGGCTGATTCAATCTTTGCTGTGGTTAATCTGGGAGCGGCAAAGAAAAATAGCAGCAGGCCAGCTACTGTCACTAAAAGATATGGCAGGCGCAGTGCAAACTCGCGATCTCCAGTTAGCTGAACAAGATCTACTAACGCCCCGCCAATTAAAGTTCCAATTGGCAAACTACCCCAGGCAAAGAAGCGATAAACACTATTTACTCTTCCCAGTAAATGGCTTGGGATAATGGATTGGCGTAACGAAACTGTTATAACATTCCAAAGAACTGCAAAGCAGGTTCCAATAGCGGTCAGTGCCCAAAACAGTTGCCAAGATGAGGTTAAGCCAATTATCAATGTAATTACTGGAGCACTTAATAAGGTCAGATAAAGCGATGGTCCACTTCCTAATTTTGCTGAGATTTTGGGGCCAAGAATTCCACCAACTGTGCCACCAATAGCACCTGCTGTTCCTAAGATGGCAAAGATAAATACTGATGTATCTAAGATTTCTTGAGCAAATAAAATAAATGTGGCAGCGGTAATTGCCCCTAAGCCATTTAAGCATCCCAAAATAATTGCCATTGGACGAAGCAGCTCATGTTTCCAAAGCCAGGTAAAACCCTCTTTTATCTCAGCTCTAAAGTTAAGAGCTTTCTTCTCTGCTTGGGGCTTTACTGGACGAGCAATGGTTGCCAAGGTTGCTATCAAAGCAGCTGAAACAAAGAAGGTTGCCGTGTCAAAGTAGAAGGGTAGAAAGACAAAAATACCAATTAAAAAACTACCCAAAGGAGGTCCAACAAAGCTATTTGTCACAAACTCAACTGACCAAAGCTTGCCATTGGCACTTTCAAGTTGATCTGCCTCAACAACCTCTGGCAGAAAGGTTTGCGCTGAGTTATCTCGCAATACCTCTGCGCAGCCAAAAAGAAGTGCGGTAACAATCAATACGGTGTATAAAAACCAATTTGTTGCAAGATCAATGCCACTACCGACTGTATCTAGCGCGGGCAGATTATCAACCTCAAATGTCACCGCAACTGCAACTAGTAAGGCAAGGAATGCTCTAGTGATATCCATGGCGATAATTATTTTCCTGCGATCAAAGCGATCAGTGATCACACCTGCTGGAAGTGTAAAAACTAACCAAGGCAGACGGCTGGCAACAGCAACGGAGGCAATTAAAAGTGGTGATCTTGTTACCGCAGAGGCTAACCAGGGGTATGCCACCTGAGAGATGCCATCTCCTAAGTTGCTAACAGCATGGGCAACCCACAGTCGCCAATAGTTTTTCCCTAGTGGCTTTGTTTTACCTTTTTGCCTCTTTTTAAACACCCCACCACACTACCTAAAGGTTGGGGTTACTTACTCTCAAGATTTGAAGTTGATCCAATGCTTAACATAAATTTGATTGAGAAGAGTGCAATAGTTGTGGCGAGGGCGCCGCCAACATAAAGTGGGGTTCGCAAGCCAGTAGTTGCTAGTACTCCACCCAATACAGATCCAATTGGCATCATCCCCCAAACTAAGGTGCGCCGGGTGCCATGGATTCGGCCATAGATCTCATTTGGAATCACACTCTGATAGGTCGACATCAACAATATGTTCCACTGCGAGATGGTGAATGCCATAAATGCTGATAGCCCTACAAATAAATAGATGTTTGGTGAAAATCCCTGAAGCAAGAGCAGAAAAGAACTAGAGAAAATACCAAAGGTCATAACGCGGGCTCTGCCAAATCTCTTTGAAGCATGGGGCGCGATAACTGCCCCTATCAAGCCGCCAACTCCTTGAATTGTTAAAACTAAGCCAAATAATGGCTCAGGAAGATCAAGATCACGAACCATAAATAGCACAATGGTTGCAGTTCCCATGGAGTAGCAGACTCCAATAAATGAGGTAGTTAAAACCAAACGTCTAAGTAATTTGTGGTTAAACAAATATGTAATACCAAACCTCATATCAGCTACAAAATGCTTTTTTTCACTCTCCTTCTTTTCATTTCTAACATCTTGCAGAAAATGAATTGGCATAGATAGGGCCAAAATTGCCGAGACGATATAGCCAACACTGTTAAAGAAAAATGGGATGTAGATGGCAAGGGCGTAGAGGAAGCCACTTAATGGTGCGCCGATAAAACCCTGCACCACAGTCTCAGATATTTGCAATCTGGAGTTTGCCTTTTCAAAATGCTTCTCCTCCAAAATCTGCGGAATCAAAGATTGCGCTGTGGTATCAGATGCCACCTCACAGGTGCCAATAATGAATGCTGCCAATATCAACAGATAAATAGTTACTAAATCTGCAGCGATTGTGAAGGCAAGGGCTCCCACCACCGCACTCCTGAGCAGGTTGGTGCCAGCTAAAATATATCTTCGATCTAATCTATCTACTAAAGCGCCAATTGGAATGGCAAATAAAAGCCAAGGCAGCATAACCATCGCACCTAAGAATGAGATCAAAACTGTGTTATCAGTTAAGGTGATTGCAAGTAATGGGGCTGCAGCAAGTAGGACGCCATCAGATAGATTTGAAACTAAGCTGGCAGACCATAATCTGTTAAATGCTTTACCCATGAAATAACCTTATCTGCTTAAGCTTTAAAGCTGTAAAAAAGGTGAAGTAAATAGGTTAAAAACTAAGGGTGATATTAAGATTTTTTCTTCGCTACTACCTTAAATAAAAGTAAACTAATTAAAGCACTCACTATTGAGGCAATAATTACTGAAATGACTGCCAGATCTTGGATGGCAGGATCTGAAAATGCAAGATTTGCAATAAAAATTGCCACAGTAAATCCAATTCCGGCAGCACTTCCAGTTGCAAGTAAGTCAATACTTTTGGCATCTTGCGGGTATTGACCTAATCGAATCTTTCTTGCCAAGATGACTGCGGCTAGAACACCAATTGGCTTACCCAATACCAATCCAGCAAAAATACCCCAGGCAATTGGTGAGTTAATTGCATCGGTAATTGATTGATTGGTAATTATCACACCGGTATTTGCAAAGGCAAAGAGTGGAATTATTGCAAAGCTGCTCCATGGGTGGATCCTCTCCTCAAGCCATTCAATTACTGAAAGTTGACCATCCTCACCATCTTTTAACTTTGTATTTAACTTAATTATGTTTGGCGTCATCAAGCCCAAAACAACTCCAGCAAGGGTTGGATGAACCCCACTCTTATACATGCAGTACCAAAGCGCTACGCCTAGTAATACATATACAAAGGTTGAGGTAGCGCCAAGTTTTTTAAAGGTATGTATGGTTGCTATTGCAATCGCCCCAGCTGCAATCCAAGAGAAGTTAACCCCGGTTGAGTAAATAAGTGCAATTATCAAAATTGCGCCAATATCATCAATTACTGCAAGTGCTAAAAGAAATGATCGCAAAGATGCCACCGCACTTGATCCGACCAGTGCTAATAAACCAACAGCTAGGGCAATATCTGTTGCTACAGGTACTCCCCAACCATTTGCATCAACTCTGCCAGCAATTGCTAGATAAATTCCAGCAGGGAGCGCCATTCCCCCAATTGCTGCCACAAAGGGCATGATCGCTTTTTTAAAAGTGGAAAGATGTCCTGAGGTTAACTCTCGCTTTATCTCAAGGCCTACGACAAAGAAGAAAATAGTCATTAATACATAATTAATGCTTTTTAGAATGGTTAAGTTCAAATAAATTGCACCAAGTGAGATCTCAAAATCAAAGGCTAAGGTGTCAAAGTAGGAATCAGATAAGGGTGAGTTAGCAATTAACAATCCTAGGAAGGATGCGATCAGAATTAAAACACCGCTGGCAGATTCTCGGTGGAGAAAATCTCGTAGCGGTCTAATTACTCGATTCATATTCCCAAGGTACCATCTAGCTTATGAGTTCTGCGGCGATCGTCACCCGAAAAATGCAAGGGTTAGCAAATAAAAAGCTGGCAAGTGCTCAACAAGGTTTTTATCAAACCCAGCCAGGCGGATATGGGGCTGGAGATAAGTTTCTAGGGATCTCTGTTCCGCACTCACGCAAAGTTGCAAAGGAGTACAAAGAGTTATCTCTTTCTGAAATAAAGAGGTTATCAACTAGCCCATTTCATGAGATTCGATTTGTGGCCCTTGCGATCCTAGTTATTCAATTTAGAGCAGCTAAAGATCAAAGAGTGCGCAAGAGGCTGTATGAAACTTATATTTCAATGGTCAAAGGTGGTGGAATTGTTAACAACTGGGATTTAGTTGATGCCTCCGCCCCATACCTTGGTGAGTATTTAATCGATCAGCCTGATCGGGTAAAAATCCTGATGAAGTTAGCAAAAAATAAAGATCTTTGGGTTCAAAGAGTTGCAATTATCTTAACCTTTGCATTAATCAGAGCGGGCAACAATAAACCAACATTAATTTTGGCCAAAGAGTTTTTAAACCACCCACATGATCTTATTCACAAGGCCACAGGTTGGATGTTGCGAGAGGCAGGAAAGAGAGATCTTGCAGAACTTCGAGGTTTTCTAAAACAGCACGTGCACCTTATGCCTAGGACAATGTTGCGATACTCGATTGAGCAGTTGCCGAAGTCAGAGCGAAAGAGATGGTTACTAGATAGCAAGAAGTAGCAAAATGTATTTAGCTATGCTTTCAACAACTAGGAGGCTCTCCAGCAGTACCAAGCAACAACGCTACGCATTCCCTTGAAGGGCTCACCTAAAAGATAAAGTGCTTTAGCCTTAGTTGGTTTTGAATTTGCGTGAATGTTGTCCCATCCTCGCCTGACGGCTAAATCATCAACTGGCCACACATCCAGCCGTCCTAGATGGAAAATTAAGAACATCTCAACAGTCCAGCNACCTATTCCAAACAGCGGAATCAACTCTTGGACGATTTCTTCATCACTTAAGTAAACAAATTTTCTGAAACCAACCTTTCCGGACAAGGTTGCATGTGTTAGTTCGCTTATGGTTCTTACCTTTGCTCCTGTTAAACCTATAGATTGGAGCTGCTTTATTGATAACTTCCCTACTTTTGTAGGTGTAATTGATCCATCACACTTAGTTTCTAAGCGCCGTGAAATTGTGCGAGCAGCCCCAGTGCTTACTTGTTGTGCGATCACAGCACGAATAAGTGATTGGTACTGAGTCATCCTTGGATTTTCCAGTCCAAAAGCACATGGCTCTAAATTCTTAATGGGCGAGGCAAAAGCTGGATCTATCCTTACTATCGCTCGCTTTATTGAGGCGAGCTCATTTGCACGGCTCATAAATCTTTAAAGGCCATTTTTTGATCTAGTGTTCAGTTTCAATCTCAAATGCCCATAGATCTAACTCATCTAAATCAACTGGGGTAAATCCCTTTGCTTCAAGTGCTGCTGCGATTTGAGCTCGGTGCTCTGTTGCGTGGTGGATGGCTTGAGAGAGAATGGTTGAACGCCATCTTTTAACAAGCTTTCCTGAGTAATTTGTGAACTCAAGTTGCTCATCATCTAGTGACACCGCCTCCAACAGCGCAGCATCAATTGCTGCAGCCTGCTTTGCAATAAGTGTTAAATCAGCGATCGCACCAATTTCAGGTATTGAATCACCTGGTAGCTGTGGGTGTTTGCCAGTAATACGAAATGCGTAAGCATCTGCAGAATCCACAATATGGTGAATGATCTCTGAAACCTGCCACTTTGGGTTGGTGGCAAAGGCTGATAAAGATTGCTCAGGCAAAGTTTGAAGATGAGCGATGGTCTTTTGATTAGCCCAACTCATATGGGCTAGTAATCGATTAAGCGCAATAGTCATGCGATAAGTCTAGGTGAAATATATTTAAAGCGTAATCTCTTTACTGCCTCTAATCCTCTTTCTTAACTCTGCGTAACTGACGCTCCAAAGTTGCAATCTTTTCCTGCAAACGGGTGATCTCATCACTTGTCACCTGACCATCAGCTGAAATCTCCTCTACTTCTTTAGCAAAGGTTTGTAATCTCTTTATATCCTCATCCCGCTCTCGAGTCTCCTGTCTCGCCTCATCCATAGCATTTAAAACCACACCAATTAAGACATTTAAAATTGTAAAAACTATGACAAAGACATAGGAAATATAGAAGGGTAGGGCCCAAGGTGAGACTGCCAGGCCATCAACTAGATAAGTGGCAAACTCCTCTAAGGTGAGCAAAATAAACAATGAGGTTAATGCCGCAGTTATATCCCCCCACTGCTCTGGCATCTGTTCGCCAAATAAATAAACTCCTGCCATACCGTAGATAAACAAAGCCAAGAAGATTAAAACTGACATACTCATTAATGGCGGTAAGGAACGGGTGATAGACCGAGTCAGAATTCTTACCTCAGGCAAAAACCGGAAGATTCGAATCAATCGGAAGATTCGCAGAAGTCGCAAAATCAAGGTTTGGTTTGCTAAAAATGGTGATAGACCAATAATTATAAAATCAAAGATATTCCAGCCGGTTTTAAAAAACTCCCATGGCCTTCTGCCATAGGAGATCATTCGAACAATTAGCTCACAAACAAATATCCAAAGGGCAATCTCATCAAATCTAACAAGTGACTCTCTAGTGGCCCCATCAATTCCAGGGATTGTTAATAAGGCCAGCGCAACAGCATTTAAAAGAATTATGCCCGCAATACAAAGCTCAAATGGTTGGGAGTAAACAACCCTAGTTAGCCACTTAATACGTGCTGATTCCACCAGATGTTCCTATCTAGATTTGATCAATTTTTACTGCATGAAAGAGGATATTTTCTAAACCTACCCCACCAAACTGAGCAAATCCAACGTAGAATTCACAGTTTTGCTTAGAGGTTTTTGTCTGCCCAAATGGAAATTGCCTCATAGTGATACTTACCCAATCCTTGTGCTACCTCTTCGTAGGAATCTCGATATGGTGAAGGCAGTATGTAACTCATTGCTAGTGATTTGTACGCCTCTTTTGTGGGTTTCCAAAACTGCAGGCAAAACTCATAATGCTCTTTAACAAGCTCCTGTACCTCATCAGATGATGGTGCGGTATCGGCCTTCATCCTTTCAGCAAACTTTAAGGTTAGATCACCAAACACCTTGGTGAATTTTTCATTTTCTTTCGTTGAGTAATTGTTTACAAACTGTTGGGAATGGATACCAAAATTCATAGCCAAATTGTAATTGAAAAATGATGCCATTTTCTAGCACTGCAAGTGGTGGTGGGTAAGTTATACGTGATTAAGTTGCAGAACTTAGATCTTTTCTCTCCTTTGTAATGACATTCACCAGCCACTCAAGTGGCCCCTGTTTGTATCTTTTCAACCAAATTGTTGCTAACCAAGTTAAAAGAAGCCAAACAATAATTGCAAGGAGTAGCACCACCCAGGTTTGCAATTGTTGGAATAAACCAAAACCCCAAGGACCAAAAATGATTGAGGTAATTACAGATTGCAGGATATAAACAGTTAAAGACATCTTCCCCGCTGGACTCATCCAGGCAACTAAAGCAGGCTTTTCTGATACTAATTTGCGGATCACAGCTACATAAAACATTGACATTAAAGGCGCGGCAACAAATGAGGTGAAGAGAGCCATTAGATAAATTGCCTCAGATGGTTCAGCATTACCCTCGTTTTGGAGCAAAACTGTTGCAGCAATTATCTGAAGTGGTAATCCGAAGATTAGGCCTTGCTTCATAAACCTTGCATTCTGATCTTTATCAAAGTGAGCTGATAAGAATTTCACTCTAGCCAGTCGAACACCTAGTAAAAATGCTGCAAATGCTAACCCGCCCTGCAAAAAGAGTCCGCTGGAAACACTATAAATCCACAACTCAATTCGAGCTGGAATTGCCTCCACAAATGAGCCATCTAGCAAAACCTGATCTAGCTTTGTCTCTAAAGGTGTTTGAAAACTCTCCTCTGGAAAATACCGTTCTCCAATATAAACCAGTGCGCCAACTAAGAAAACAAGGAATAAGGTAAGAGAGAAAATAACTCGGCTCCAAATTTTAAGAGTTCTATCACTTCTAAAAAAGAAGAATGTAAGTAGCAAGCCAAATAAGCCATATACAAAAAGAATGTCGCCGTGCCATAGAAAGGTAAAGTGCAGTACGCCGAGCAAAATTAGCATTACTGATCGTTTAATCCATCTTCTCCGATTGGCTCGGTTATCTCTAATAATGAAACTAGAGCTGTATCCAAATAAAAATGAGAAAATCAGATAAAACTTTCCAGCAAAAATAGCGGCAATTATGAAGGTAGCTGAGCCGTTGGCTGATCCAATCGTCCACTCTCCCCTTGCTCCTTCGGCGCTGCTCAGTGCCATGAATTGGATATTGACGATCAAAATTCCAAGGAGTGCAAAGCCTCTTAAGACATCAGGGGTAATCTCCCGTTTCACATTAATCTCCTTCAATTAAATCTTGATATCAAAGACCACCATGGCGGTGGCAATAAGTATTGCCCACAAAAACATACTTACAGTTACCAGAATTGATGTCCGAAGTGGTTTTACTCCAGCAGTAACTGCAGCAGCTGCAGCAAATTGCGTACCGATCAATATTGGGCCAAGCACTGCCAATCCATATATTCCATAACTATCAAAGGCTTTCAATGCCTTATCTAGTTTGGCAACCTCGGCAGATTTGCCTTTTTGAACCCTACGATTAATAAGCCTAGCTCTGATATTTGAGGCAAAGTATGCAAAGAGAAAAATAGTAATTGCATTACCAAGTGATGCTGCAATTACTGTTGCAATTGGGTCTAATCCAACAAGTATCCCGGCTGGCACAACTGCAATCGCCTCCATCCAAGGAATGGCACCAGCAATAAATACTCCAAGTAATCCAAGGTTTTCAATATCTAGCATTTAACTTCCAAATACCTAGATATCTTTTTCGCGCCAGGCCAAAACCATCGATGGCAAGGCAGCAGTAGCAAATATTGCAGCAATAACTACATAACTTCCATCATTTCCTTCTGGCTCAAACATTTGAAGCCTTGGTCCAAATAACACCAGCACCATTAAGCCCAGAAGTATGTAACTCAAGATGAAATATGCATATCTAAATGATGTATTGCGAACTGCAATCTGTCGCTCATCTAGCAACTCATCAGGCGCATCGGCAATTGATCTAACAGCGATGCGTAAGAATGAATAGACCCCAACAACAGCAAAGATTACAAAAATTGCTGTGACGGAATAGACGAGTACACCAACCTCAGGCGTTAAGTTTAGGTTTGTTTTTAGAGTTGGCCAGTAGCTACCTAGAGATGTAAGAACCAAACCAAGTGCCATCAGGATTACTAAAACCCTTCGGTTGCGCTGCGGCCTGAGCCATTTGAACTTAGAGTTTTCATTATTTAGCAGATCTTTAACACCTTTTTCAGTCACGCCCTCAAACCAATAAATCTTGTTCCTCTTTTTGTTGTTTTTCTTAGACATCCTTACTTTCCTTTCTTTATTGGGTTAAGTGAAAAGAGCTCTGATACCTCTTGATTTAATGCCTTAGCGATTCGAAGAGCTAGAACTAGTGAGGGGCTGTACTCCTCACGCTCTAAGTAGCCAATGGTTTGGTAGTGCACCCCAGCCTTATCAGCTAACTCTTGGCGAGACAGTCCCAAGGAGATTCGGGCAGCCTCAATCCGGTTATAGACCGGCTCTTCGGGATTGCGACTCATAGGAAATAGCATATATGCTATGTAGCATTAATGCAACATAACTCAAAGGTGGTCTATCTCTATGCTTGATTACGCTCAGTCGCATCGATGCACCATAATCACGCTATGAGTAAAAGCACTCCAGTATTTCTTCACCAGCTTTCAAATTTTGTATCTGGTCTTGGAAACTCCATAGTCATGATCACCATCCCATGGTTGATTCTTCAAGAGACAGGATCCCCAGCATTTGCAGGATTAGTTGCAGCGATTTCAGCTCTGCCTGGCCTGTTTATCTCACCAATCGGAGGATGGCTAGTCGATCATATTGGGCGACGCTCTGTAAGTATCGGAGCAGATTTACTATCTTCACTTTCAGTAATGGCGTTTCCAATAGTGGCGCTAACCTCAGATTTATCCAGCCTTACTATTCTTTTAATTGCTGTAGTTGGTGCGATATTTGATCCAGCCGGTTACACAGCTCGTAAGACATTGCTTGCAGATGTGGCAAAAGCATCTGAGATAAAGCTTGATCGATTAAATGGAATCCACGATGGCTTTATGGGACTTGCCTGGATTATTGGACCGGCAGTTGGAGCTGGCTTAATTTCAACAATTGGCGCTGTTAATTCATTTTGGGTATCAGCGGCCTTGTTTATCATTGCAGCATTAGCAATCGCTTTTTTACGGGTTGGTAATCTCGGTAGAGATACTCGAGATTTAGCTGAGCAACGGGGTGAAGTTAGCAATAGAAGTATTCGCGTTGGTTTTCAAGTTCTATGGAATGACAAGCTGCTTCGCACAATAACAATTTCGATTTTAGTTCTTGCCGCTGTCTATCTACCGACAGAAACAGTTGTCCTTCCCACCTATTTTGAACAGTTAGATAACCCTGCCGGTCTTGGAATTGTTATCTCCGCACTTGCTGCTGGATCAACAATTGGATCTTTTGGGTATGGCTGGATAAGCACGCGGCTATCTCGCAGAACACTGGTTCGTATGACTCTGATTGGAACGGCGGTAAGTATTATTCCGATGGCCTTCCTACCACCATTGCCATTGTTAGCTACTGCCGCTTTCTTTTTAGGTTTATCTTGGGGACCATTTAATCCTTTGATCAGCACCTTAATTCAGCAAAGAGTTCCAGCCGATCAACAAGGGCGAGTCTTTGGTGTGCAAACTGCAGTCTTTTACGCAGCACCACCTTTAGGTATGGTGATAAGTGGTTTATCAGTTGAAAATGTAGGAGTTAGGACAACATATCTGTTTCTCGCAGCAATACTTTCTACCACAGCAATTCTTGCCCTACTGACAAAATCACTGCGTTCCAAGTTCTAACCTTTAGAGTTAAAGAAGAGTCGCCCTATAGGCCGGAGAAACTTAAAGGTTCTTATCAGCCCAAATACACACAGCGTCGTAGTGATATTTACCTAGACCTTGGGCAACCTCTTCATAACTGTCCCTGTAAGGCGATGGCAAGATATATGTCATCGCAAGGGATTTGTAGGCTTCCTTATTCGGAGTCCAAAACTGAAGGATAAAGTCGTAATGTTTTTTCACGAGTTCTTGAACAGACTCATCTGAGGCATGAATCCCTTCAGCCATTTTGGCTGCAAACTCTAAAGTCAAGTCACCAAATACCTGAGTGAATTTTTGCTCTTCTTCTTTTGAGTAATTATTCTGATATTGCTCAGAGTGGATGCCAAATTTCATAAACTAATACTAAATCTTGCCCACGTTTTTGCCCACATTCCCCGCAAAAGCCCCCACTAAAACCTTATAAATCTTTATAGGTTCTGCTGACTTTAAAAAACAATTAAGAGCCATTTCCTTGTGAGAAATGACCCTTAATTACTAATTTAGAGAAGAGTCGCCCTATAAGCCGGAGACGACATTGTTATGCGTGAGATCACGCTCAAAAACACAATTGCCTTCGTTATTGCCCCAAAAAATGTTATCGATCACGAAAAGAGTCAATCTTTAGACTTAATCCCTAAAGATCGCTTAATACTTTTCAGTACTAGTGGAAAATCAGAAGGGGGCATCAATCCCTCAATAGCTAAAGAACTTGCACCATGGACAGCAGACCAAACAATTACTTCTCCACCATTACGTGCACTCTTATCGATGACGCCATGGGCTGCAAGTTCATCAAGTCCGTCTCGAAGTAGGTTCCAAGCCTTACTTTCATGTTCATCCATATTGATCTCGCAAAATCCACCGAACATAAGACGATAAAGATTTGGTTCGGAAGTCGCCCATGCAAAGTAAGCATTACCCATTTCTTCAAATTTCTTGATGGAAGCGGATGCCCCTTTGCCATTCACTTTTGCAATCGCCTTTTCCTGCATTATTGCCAAGCGATCAAACAGCACATTACCTATTGCACTGACCAAAGCATCCTTGTCTCCAAAATGGTGATAACTAGCGCTGGGGCTTACGCCAACCTCTGCTGAGACTGCTCGGAGAGATAAGTGGTCGGGCCCGTACTCTCGCACCAAAACAATTGCCGCATCCACCAAAGCCGTCTCTAGGTTGCCGTGGTGATACAGAGCCTTGATTGCAGTCCTAGTTGCCATAGGGAAATCCTCCCAGCAATCTTGACAATGTTCAAATAGGCTCCCATAATCTGAGCAGTGTAAAGATAAGGGAGAAAATTCATGTTTGAGAAGCTAGGCAACTTTGTGGCAAAACGTCGTAAGGGTGTTTTCATAATATTTATCATTGGACTCTTGGTTTCAGCTGGCCTTGGCTCCCAAGCATTCTCCCGTTTTGATAGTGGCGGCTATAGCGATCCATCGAGTGACTCAGCCAAAGTTGCAGAGTATCTACAAGATACTTTCGATGTACGGAACCCCTCCCTAGTTTTGGCCGTGCATACCAAGGGCGGGTCCATAAATGACCCAGACGTCGTAACTTCCGCTGAAGAGCTTGAGTCACAAATTCGTAATGACTCAAATACCGACAAGGTAATCTCCTACTGGTCTTCAGGCAACTCCCCCTTCCTGAAGAGCAAGGATGGAACCTCTGGCTTGATGTTTGTTTACTTAAAAACAACCGACTTTACCGAATCAGATGAGCTTGGTGGCCAGTACCAAGAGAAATACGACGGCACTTACAAGAACCTTGACGTCTATGTCTCAGGTGAGGCTGTATTTGCAAATGCAATCAATGGAAACATCCAAGAAGATCTCAAGGTCGCTGAATTCATTTCGATTCCTCTGACTTTCCTACTTCTGTTATTAGTTTTTGGTGCACTTGTTGCATCTGCAATGCCACTGGTCATCGGAGTTACAGCAATTATCGGAACATTCTTTGTCATGTATTTGTTGACTCTTTTCACAGATGTCAGTATTTTCGTTCTAAACCTCACAACAGGACTTGGTCTTGGACTTGGTATTGACTATGCCTTGTTGATCGTAAATAGATTCCGAGAAGAGCTGGCAAAGGGATTGAGTAAGGAATCTGCAATCGTTAACACTATGAAAACTGCTGGAAAAACGGTTTTCTATTCTGGGTTAACTGTTGTAGCTACCTTGATTTCACTGATGTTCTTCCCCTTAAACTTCTTAAAATCCATGGGGTATGCCGGTGCTTCAGTTGTCGCCCTTGCAGTTTTTGGCGCACTAATCCCACTTCCAGCCCTCTTGGTCATGCTGGGTGAGAAGGTTAATAAAGGTCGTGTAAGGCGGGGTGCACTGATTCAACGAGAAGATGGACGATGGGCGCAAGTAGCCCGTTTTGTGATGCGCAAGCCAATTACAGTTGTCGCTACATCACTTGCAATTCTCTTCTTCTTTATCTCCCCTATTGGAAATGCGAAGTTCGGCCAAGTAGATACTGATCAACTCCCTGCTACTGATCGTGCATACATCTCTTCACAATTTATTGCTGAGCAGTTTCCAGGAGAGGAAGGAAACCCAATTGAGATTATCTTCCCCAATGGCAGCGCCCAAACAGCTGAAATTTCTGCGTTCACAAAACAACTTTCATCTGTATCTGGAATTGCACGTGTAGGCGAGCCTCAAGCAGTCGGCAATACCGTGCGTGTTGAGGCAGTGCAATTGATGAAGCCACGAACTCCAGTAAGTGAAGCGTTGATCGAAGAAATCAGAGCACTTCCTTCACCAGATGGAATGCTCGTAGGTGGTGTGGCCGCGGACTATGCCGATACTCAAGGAGCTATTGCTGACACGTTACCAATTGTGTTTGGCTGGGTCGTACTAATAGTTCTTTTACTGCTATTTGCCTTTACTGGGTCACTGATACTTCCAATTAAGGCAATTCTCCTCAACTTCCTCTCACTTGCCGCAACCATTGGTGTCTTGTGGTGGGTATTTGGTGAGGGAAATCTTCAATCAGTGGTTGGAGACTTTATTGTCACAGGAATTATCGATACAAACATGATGGTGCTGGTTGCCATCGTGGCCTTTGGATTGTCCATGGACTATGAGGTATTCCTTCTTTCTCGGATCAAAGAAGAACATGATGCTGGCAGAACCAACACAGAGTCAGTTGCAATCGGACTCCAGAAATCTGCCAGAATTATTACAGCTGCAGCATTCATCTTGGCCATCGTCTTTGCCGCATTTGTGACTAGTGGAGTCACCGCAATTAAGTTGCTGGGATTCGGAGTGGCTTTTGCAATCCTGCTGGATGCAACATTGATTAGAGCTCTTTTAGTCCCAGCACTTATGCGGCTCTTTGGTGAACGCAACTGGTGGGCCCCAAAGGCACTTAAGCGATTTCAGATTAATCATTAGTTGCTGATCTGGAGGTTGACCCTCCAGTATTTTGGGAGAAGACTCGTTGTAGATCGTCACCAAAATCTGCCCACATTTTTGCCCATATTCCCCACAAAAGCCCCCACTAAAACCTTGTAAACCTTTATAGGTTCTGCTGAGTTTTGAAAACTACTAAGGGCCATTTCCTTGTGAGAAATGACCCTTAATCACTAAATTAGAGAAGAGTCGCCCTATAAGCGAAAAGTTAACCCAACGAAGAGCAGGCTAATCTTTCAAACTTTCGATGTCATCGAATACTCGATCCCATAAAACTTCACTTCCTCGCCGGAAGTATCCCATGTGTCCGATTGTCTTTAGCTGGAGCTCACTTGGATTCAAATCAACAAGCCTCAAATCCGCATTGACATAGTGCCTCATGAAAGCATCACGCGAGGCTGGTGTTGCCCACTTATCATCAATTGCATTAAATGCGGTTATTGGAACTTGAACTCTTGCAAAAGAACTTTGCATCTGGAGGCCTGCAGTCGGGTCATCAAACCAATAGTTGGGAAAGCTACACCAATATTTCCATTGGCGATAAATCCCTAGAGGAAGATTTTCACCTAAACCAAATCGTTTCCAGGCAAGATAGCCAGAAGAGCGCGTAATGATTGGTCCTATGACATTCCATAAAAACTTCACTCGTATCTGCTCGCTCTTTGGCATCCAGCCATGCCAACCTGCACCTGTTGCAAAAGTGTGAAGTGATTTAACCCTTGACAGATCTGGAAGAATTCCAAACGCATGGCCACCATAAGAATGACCCACAAGATGAATACCAAGATCATCTGGTTGGGATTGCAAAACGCCAGCTATATCAAGTCTTGCCCAATCGCGATAATCAACTTGAAATCCGCGCAGGCTCTTTGGAGCAGATTCGCCAATACCCCTGTAGTCAAAGGTAATAACTTCAAATCCGCGACTTACTGCTCGTTGAGCAAAGTTTTGATAAAACCCCTGTGGTACCCCAGTGGCACTAGCAACCACGATTCTTCCTTTAACTTCTGCGGGAGAGAATTTTCTTCCAGAAATCTTAAAACCATCTAGTGCGGTTATTTCAAGTATTTGAAAGCTCAACTTCTACTCTCCTCTTTAGGGAGCACAGTTCCGAAGACCATTGGGTTTCTACTTAAGTTTTGTCTCATGCTCAATTGTTACATTTGCAGAATGGGCTCTCAAGGATTTGTCCACGATATTGCCCAAATGTCCACGATATTGCCCATAGAAATCGACAGATTTGTCCAAGGTTTTGCATAAAACTAAACACTTTTGCATAAGCAAATGAGCGGAGAATCAGTCTCCGTGCACATGTTAAAAAGAAGAGTCGCCCTATAAGCCGGAGGCTTTCAACCCCCGCTTATTTAGGGCGATTGCCCATGGAATTGCCCACAAGCTTTTGTTCTATTTAATTATCTTTGGTAATCCAATATCTTCGCTTCAAACTTCCCTCAAATTCGACTTTGTTTTCTAGAACTCCGCCCTGCGACTCAATGACCTTTATCGAGCCTAAATTGTCCTCATCGCAGGTAATCAGAACTTCTGTAACCCCAAGTCCATGTATGTAGGTAAGTGACTGTCTCAAGATTTCGGTTGCAAAGCCCAGTCTGCGGTAGCTCGGCCTTACCCCATAGCCAATGTGGCCACCAATATTAAACAAGAAATCGTTTAGCTCATGACGTATAGAAGTTCGGCCAACGAGGTTGCCATCATTTTCGGCAATCAGAAATGTTGCAGGAACTCGCCCTTCCTTCAAATTTGTACCCGTTGATTCATTGCCAAGAATCTCAAGATATTCCGTCCATGGCATGCCCTCTATGTAACTAAGTAGGTATTCAAAGTTATCAATTGCAAGTTCTGAATGTCCTTGTAAAGCCTGCGCTTGATCTGCCAATGAAAGTGGTCTGAGTTTCATGGGATTATCTAAACACTTGGGTCATTTTTCGTGCCTTCTAATTATCTAAAATTGCCCACGTTTTTTCCCACATGCCCACGTTTTTGCCCACATAGAATCGTAAAATCTTGTTAGGTTATGCAGAGAGTTGTAAAAGAAAAGTGACCATCTCCGCACGGGAAATGGCCACTAATCACCAAATTAAAGAAGAGTCGCCCTATAAGCCGGATCCTGTAGTTCTTACGAACTGATCATCATCCATCTAGATCTGTAATTGCTTACAGATTCAAGCAACCTACCCGTTGGCTCGAGCGAGTAGCTCTCAAATGCCAACAATCTGGTCTTGCTCCAGGTGGGGTTTACCTAGCCATATACGTTGCCGTAAATGCTGGTGGTCTCTTACACCACCGTTTCATCCTTACCATTATTGCTAATGGCGGTTTATTTTCTGTGGCACTAATCCCGCAGGTTTCCCTGGATGGCCGTTAGCCATCACCTTACTCTTTGGAGTCCGGACTTTCCTCGGTATTTTCATAACGCGATGATCCAGACGACTCTTCAGTGCTAATGATACCGAAGATATTTTTAAGAAGGAAATGCTTACATTCCGCTGTCTAATACATCATTAAGTATCGAATCAGCATGTGAGTTCTCTTCGCGGGGAATCCACTGATATGAGACAAGTTTTGGATCATGGGTGGCAAAGGCTTGTTTTGCTAACTCTTTCATATTTGGATGCTTTACCTTCCACCGCCCACTCATCTGCTCAACAACTAACTTTGAATCCATCTTCACCAAGATAGTTGCAGCTGGATCAATCTCATTTGCAGCTTTTAAACCTGCAATTAATCCTTGGTATTCGGCCACATTATTTGATGCAACACCAATTGATGCGCCAACCTCTTTAACAATCTTGTCATTTTCATAAACAACTGCGCCAAAGGCTGCCGGTCCTGGATTTCCCCTGCTGCCACCATCGGCGGTAATTACAAAGTGACGGGCCATTTAAATCCGCACCAGTATCCGCCGGCACTCTTCACACCTAAGTAATTCATCTTTGGCTAGGGATTTGATTCGATCCATCTCAACCGCGTTTATCGCCAAATTGCAACCATTACATTTATTTCCAACTAAAGCAGCTGCTCCTACCCCGCCACCATTTCCTCTGATTTTTTCATACAGCTCAAGTAATGGTTTTTCAATTTGGTTAGCGACAAGATTACGAGCGGTGTTTTTATCTGCGATTACTTTATTTATCTCATCTGTTGCAGTTTTTAATCGCCCAGCGATCTCATCCTTTAAGGTTTGAAGAGATGCTAGATCTGTAGTCAGGGTGTTACTGCGAGATGTAATTGCATCACTTCGGATCATGATCTCAAGCTCTATCTCCTCCAAGCTCTCTTGACGCTTTTTTAAGGTGCCGACCTCATGTTGGAGCTGCTCTAACTCCTTTGGGGTGGCATTACCGGAGGCAAGCCTTGCCTCATCTTTTTTAATCCGATCGGTAACCGTTTCAACATCAACCTCACCACGGCGAAGCTCTAATGCGATTTGATCTGCCTCACTCTTTACAACAGCTAGCTCATCAGTTGCGGTGGTAATTCGCTTATCAATATGAAGTAGTTGTTCAATCTCAGGCAGTGATTTTAATTTGGTATTGGCCTGCATAATCTCATTATCAAGTGATTGCATCTCTAAAATTAATGATTGTTGCGCAACGGAGGCTTGCATAGGCCACCCCCTTGCTCAATTTGGATCTAACTTACTTTTTAGTTGTATTACAAAGGATGAGTTTACTGATCTTTGTCCACCCTTTCTACCTGGTGATTGCAGCCTTAATCTGTGCGCCAAACTGCTTTATCTTTGCCAGCTCGGCTTTGTAATCCCTTGATACCTTAAACTGATCACTTCTTAATGCCGTTGGTAATTGCGATAGCTCAGTAATACAGACCCCGCCACCATATAACTTATTAAAGGCTGCAATCTTTGGATCAAATGAGATTGCAATATATGGTCGATTAAAGGAGTAGGCGATGATGGCGCCATGTAATCGGGTGGTAACTACATAATCACAATCTTGATACATCTTTAAGTTCTTCTTCAATGGATTTTTTGCGCTCTCAATATTATCCGTAAATGTGTAATCAAAACCGCACTCTTTGATTACTCTCTCTATCTCACCAGCTGCACCAGTTGGCTCTAAATCTATATGTGAGCTATGCAAGATCTTCTTTTCAGCACCACTCTTTGGCGCCACCTTAAATTTATTGGCCACATAGACCAAGGTTGGGCAGGCGGTTATGGAGATATCAGATTTTAGATCGTAAAAATCCCGAGTTAGCTCATCCCTTACATTTGCAAAGCTTGCTCGGTTAAATACTGATTGCACAACAGTTTTTGGCACACCTTTTACTGAATCATTATCAGGCAGGCACACCCCAATTCCCCAGATAATGATTGGTAACTTACAGTTCTTATCTAAATCAACCCAAAACTTTTCAAAGACTGAGTGCAGTAACCCTGCGCCACCAACAATCACCTGATCGTAGTTTTTATGAACAAACTCCCAATCAACTGGGGATTTATGAATATTCCAGGTATCTAACTCTTGATCTANCATTTGATGAATTGCTAACACCGGCAAGTAATTACCAATATTTCGATTTGCTGAATAAAACTGAAGGGTCTTGCTCTTTACCCGCCTTGGCGGCTTAGAGAGATCATTTACCTGAGTTAATTTGTGCTTAAAAAAGGTAATGGCGCTGCCTTTAATACTTACCAGATGGAGATTTTTGTCAGCATACGAATAATCATTTTATACAATGATTCGATGCTCTGATTAAGTCCTTCTAATATTTGTAAATTTGTTGGTGGGGCAACTTTAAAATTCTTTGATCCAAAGGCATCTTGAGCAGCTAACATGCAGGATAAACACATAGGTCAATAGTAGCCAAGTGAAATTGGCTGTCAATCATTTACCTACTAAAAAAATCAGAGTGTAGATAACTACCTCTACTGCAAGTAATTAGTGAGAGTGCTCTGACTTTTTAGGCGCAGTAACACGACCTGCGTGGGCGTGGGCGGTTGGATCCTTCTTTGACTTAATAAGGCTTGCAACAGTTGAGACAGTTAAAATCACGCCGATTACTGCAAGGCTAAATAGGGTTGGAATCTTTGGAACCTCACTCCAAGTCTCATGCAAGTAGGTAAAGATCAACTTCACGCCAATAAACATCAAGATGATTGAAAGTCCAAGGGAAAGATAAATAAGTTTGTCTAACAAACCTTTAAGCAAAAAGTAAAGAGCGCGAAGGCCAAGGAGTGCGAAGGCGTTGGCTGCAAATACTAAAAATGGCTCACTTGTCACACCAAAGGTTGCTGGAATTGAATCCAGAGCAAATAACAGATCGGTTGAAGCAATTGCAATTAAAACCAAAAACATTGGGGTGGCAACCTTCTTACCATCTACCTTGGTAAAGCTCTTTGAGCCATCAAACTCCTTAGTGATAGTCATTCGCTTGGAGATCGCTTTTACCAAAATACTATCTTCAGGGGTTGGATCCTCATCCCAGTGTTTAAATAATCCAAATCCGGTCCAAATCAATATGGCGCCAAAAATTACAAAGGTGAAGCTAAATGCGGCAAGGGCTGCTGCGCCGATGGCGATAAAAATTGCACGAAGTACTAGAGCTAAAAGCACGCCAATCATTAAAACTTTTTGGTGGTAAATCGATGGCACCTTAAATTGGGCCAAAATGATAATAAATACAAATAAATTATCTACCGAGAGAGATTTCTCTACTAAATATGCCGCAAAGTACTCAGTGCCATACACAGAGCCCGCGCTCTGCCAGACCCAAACACCGAAACCAATCGCTAGTGCGATATAAAAGATTGACCAGCCAGCTGCCTCTTTAAATTTAACCTCATGAGGTTTGCGACTAACAGTTACTAGATCAACAAAGATTAAAAGTAATATTGCACCAATTACTACAAGCCAAGTGGTTAGTGAGACATTCATTATTTTCACCTATTCGTTAATGGGAGGTATTGCCAAGGTCTTCCTCAACCAGAAATTGGCCGCAGCTCCGGGATATTGCTATCCGTACTGACGAAGATGCTGTTGTGAGGTACTCCCCTTAACGCAGGTAAATCTAAAGTATTTTGATGATTTAAACCAAATCTAAGTGAGCAAGGCGTTTTGGTAATTTACGCTATACCTGTGAGCCAGCAGATAGAGGTATCGCTACTTACCCCAAATGAGTGGGAGCGGTTAAAGCAGATTCGAATTCGAGCACTTACTGCAAATCCTGAAGCCTTTGGTGCCAAATTAACTGAAGTGATCAGCCAACCAAAAGAGGATTGGTTAAAACTTTATGAGAAAGAGGATTACTTAATCGCATCCAGTGGTGGGGTTGATGTTGGAATGTTATATATCGAAGTCTTAAAGGGTGATCATGGGGCAACCTGTTGGATTGGTGGTTGTTGGAGTGATCCTGGTTATCGAGGGATTGGTGTTATGCGCTCCTTATTTAATTACATCGATAATCATTCATCAGAAAAAGGTTGGCAACGCCAGGGTCTTGGAGTCTGGGCCGATAACTTAGTAGCAATCAACTCTTACAAATCTCTAGGGTTTACCTTTGCTGGTGAAAAGATGTTGGGAGATACCTCAGGCAAGTACTTTCACCATATGGTTAGAGATGTTCCAAGGGATTAGTTGTTAAACAGTTTGTTTTTTGGTCTCATCCCTGTGCTTGCGCAAGTAGGTCATAAATGGCGTGCCGCCAGTTCCTACCGCAGATGGATTTCCAGGTGTTGCCTGTGCTTGGGCGTGAATATATGTGCCGGCATACTCCAAATGCATTGCTCTAAAACTAGCTACTAGTTCAACACACTCATTAAATACTGAGGTTAAAGATGTTCGCTTAGTAGTTGTAACAAAGTTACGAACAGATGGACCGGCCTCTACCGCTTCAATAAAAGCCACATGCTTTGGTGGCATATAAGTTCTCATCTCCATTAAGTACTCGCGAAGTTCATCTCTTTCATGTTCAATTCCTAGTACCCCATCCATCGCTGGAATTATCGCGCTCTGCGCTCCAGTCTCTCCCCTAAACTTTTGCCCGACTCCTTTGTACTCATCCACGCCTTCATAAACCACACCATCTGGAAGGGATGGGTTATTACGCCAACCAAAGATGTATGGACGAACCCGGTGGAAGTAAATATATGGATCACACCTCTCTGGCATTCTGCCGAGCACCTGATACATCGAAGCTAGTGCGTTGCGTAATTTAGTAAGGGCTGCCTCTAATTGATCTGCATCATTTGCCGCAACAGCAGCTTGTGCATCTTCAATTGCTTTCAGTGATTTGCCAGCTTTTTTCTCAATATCGATGTGAATTAAAATAAACCACTCTTCATCTTGCCCGCCCAAGAAACATTGGGCCAAGCCAATATTGCCACACTCAATTGGGCCATTCTTATCAAAGCGGCGCCAATTATCTGATGCATAACTTTGGTAGGAAAGAATTGGTGGCCGACCTACTAACTTACCAACCTCATACCAAGGTACCGCTAAATTTGCTGGCATAACAGTTGCCGGGGTGTTCTCACTCCACTGATATGACTGTCCGATATAACTTAAAACCAGCATCGCTCTTTGAATCTCTGCTTCACCTTTTAATTTATCAATATTAAACTTAGGAAGTGCCTTAACTTTTGCTCTAAAGTTAGTGCTCATTAATAACTTAGGAAGATCCTTACCAAATTGATCCCACTCCTCATTGCCAGTAGAGAGTGATTGGGCAGGTTCATAAGATGGCAAATAACCAAACTCTTCGGTGATTCCATAATCTGCGATCTTGGCGGGCTTCATTTTGCTCCTTGGCTTGATTTAAATGTGGGCGGTGAGGGTTTTACTCCGCCCCACCTGAGTAATTCCCCGTTTTTTGGGTAAACGGGTCATAAAGCGACAGGGTAGTGCGCAAACTCGAACCTGTAAACAGTCAATTTACTAGAGGGAAGGTGAAACTACGATGTGACCGCTGGCTTTGCCGGATGCAAAGTGCTCAACAGCTTGAGCGCTAAATTCCAATGGGAATTTTTTATCTATCACAGGATTAATCCGCTTCCTCGCCAAATCTTCAAGCAGTAAGGGCAGCTCATCTTTATCTTCAGATTGAATAAAAGACTTGATCGACTCCTTAATAAATAAGGAAAGTAAAGCTGTCGCAACAAGCCGACTAAGACCACTTGAGCCGTGATTTGCCGCAGCTCCAACGATTACTAATCTTCCACCTGATTTCAACAACCTTCGCAATTGCTTTATCGATAGGAAACTTGAAGCATCGATGATGCAATCAAAGGCACCGGTTATTGATTCTGATTCGTAATCAATAACTTGGTGAGCTCCCAAAGTTCTAACGTAGCTCTTCTTAGATCCCCGACATACACCGGTTACCTCCGCTCCAAGGCCTATTGCTATCTGCACTGCAAATGAGCCAACGCAACCAGAGGCACCGATGATTAAAACTTTTTGTCCAGCACTAACTTGGCCGTGTTTTCGAACTGCTTGAAGTGCTGTGCCGGCTGATACTGGAATTGTTGATGCTTCATCAAAGCCCACACCGATGGGCAAGAGGGCCACACGATTTGCGCGGGCAACTACTAGTTCTGCAAGTGCACCCGGTGCAGTTCCGCAGACTCGATCTCCGACCTTTAAGTCCTTTACTTCACTACCAATCCCAATCACTGTTCCGGCGAATGATTGGCCTGGACGCATACGTGGTTTACGAAGCCCTGCAAATAATCTAACAAGTGAGATATCTGCTGTTATTAGATGCAGAACTGCGGCATAGATGCTGGCTGCCTCTACTTTTACTAAAATCTGTTCTGATTCAATCCTGGGCGTTGGTATTTCTGATAAAACTAAGGAGTCCAATCCGTACTTTCCTTGAGTCATTGCTCGCATTCGCATCTCGTTAACTTTTGGGGACTTACCCACGTTCTGGCGGAGGATGAGGGTTTCGACTAGTTTTCCTCATTTACCCATTTCATATATTTACTTTTTCTTGACTTAGCACCCATATTAGTCAATCGGTCTGACATTTACTAGATATTGAACGGATTTAGGTCAGATATGGGCGACTCTTCTCTTTACATTAGAATGCATTTATGAATAAGCCGCTAATGATTCTAATTTCAGGTCCGTACATGTCCGGGACGAATGGCGAAGAAGATGCAATCACAAAGAATCTAAAGGCAATGGAAGATTATGCGCTTCCAATCTTCAAGAAAGGTCACATAGCTGTTGTAGGTGAATGGCTTGCATGGCCTGTAATTCGGCAGGCTGGCGGAGACTCTCATTCATCTGAACAATTCTCTGAATTTCAATATCCAGTTGCCCATAGACTCCTAGAAAAATGTGATGCAGTTCTGCGCATCCCTGGTGAATCTCGTGGCGCTGATCTAGAGATGGGCAAAGCTAAAGAAATGGGAAAAATAATTTTTAATAGTTTTGAAGAGATTCCAGATCTCAATTCAAGCTTATAGGGCGACTCTACTTTTTATTTAGGTCAGATACGGACGTTAATACTTTTTATTAATTTGCTGACTTACATCCTGAATTAATTATTAAAGTAAGTCGCTAAACGTGATGTGTGGGCGGTGAGGGTTTCGAACCCCCGACATCCTCGGTGTAAACGAGGCGCTCTACCACTGAGCTAACCACCCGGTGAGAGTGGGAATATTACTAGTAGATCAGTATTACTCCCAATCAACAGTCTTTTATAAGGCTGATAGCGCTGCTTTGTAATCAGGGATGCTTCTTGCTTCACCTAATCCATTAACAATCTGCCACTTTAAATTGCCATCTTTACCGATGATAAATGTGCCGCGCTTGGCGCAACCTCTGTTCTCCTCAAATGTTCCATAAGCCTTCGCTGCTGCGCCATGTGGCCAAAAGTCAGAGAGAACTTGGAATTTATAACCTTCTTGCTCAGCAAATACCTTGTTTGCATACATTGGATCACATGAGATTGCCATTAATTCAACATTGTCATTTTGAAAAGCTGATAAGTCATCGCGTAGTGCACACAACTCACCGGTGCAGGTACCAGAAAAGGAGAATGGATAAAAGACCAAGACCACATTCTTCTTACCTTTAAAGGATGAAAGTGAGATCTTCTCACCATGTTGGTTTATTAACTCAAAATCTGGGGCAGCAGATCCAATTGAAAGCGTCATTATCTTCTCCTTATTATTTAGTTTAAGTTTACTTACTCTTCTTTTTATTACTACCAGCATGTCTGGCAATTAATCTAGTTGCTGTCCAATCAGCACCAGCTGGAAATGATGTGGTTTGAGACATGCCGGCAGTTGGAGCTGCATCTTGAATATCACTTGGTTCAACATAACCTGCTCTGCCAACCTTTGGTGTAAATAGCCAGATCGGTCCATCCTCAGTTAGGTATGTAAGGGCATCTACTAACTCATCAACTAAATCACCATCACCATCTCGCCACCAAAGAATTACCGCATCTACTACCTCTTGTGAGGTGGCATCTAAAAGTTGATTACCCGTTTTTGTATTTATCGCATCACGTAATGTTTGATCACAATCTGACATGTCAAAACCAACCTCAAGAATTAGTTGATCTGGTTTTATGCCAAGCCGTTCAACGGTGGCAGCAGGTGCCTGGGCTGAATTCATTAGGAGTAGTCCACCCAACTTTGGCGTAAGGTGCAACTTGTAATTGCCAATTCATCTATATTTAAGCCAGATCACGCCTGACTGGCGGTATAAATATGACCAAACCCCCCTTGAGGATAGAGAATAAGCCCGTGAGTGAAAACTTTAAGGCCCCAGACCACCTGGTGGACCAATTAGTTGATACCGATCCAACTGAGAGCGCTGAATGGCGTCAATCCTTTGATGCAGTTTTAAAAAATGCAGGTCCGGTAAGGGCTCGTTACTTAATGCTCTCATTACTGCAAAGAGCAAATGAAAAAAATGTTGGAGTCTCAGGACTTCGCACCACCGATTACATAAACACAATTCCACCAGCGCTAGAGCCAACCTTTCCAGGGGATGAGTACTTAGAGCGAAGAATTCGTGCCTATATAAGATGGAATGCAGCGGTGATGGTGCACCGAGCCCAGCGTCCTGGTGTTGGCGTTGGTGGACATATCTCAACTTATGCATCAAGTGCTTCTTTATATGAGGTTGGTTTTAATCACTTCTTCCGCGGCAAAGATCACGCAGGTGGTGGAGATCAAATATTTTTCCAAGGACACGCCTCCCCTGGTATGTATGCCAGAGCTTTTATGGAAGGACGTCTGACTCAAAAACAATTAGATGGTTTCCGCCAAGAGTTATCACATGAAGGTGGCGGCTTATCCTCATATCCACATCCAAGACTTATGCCAGATTTTTGGCAATTCCCAACAGTTTCGATGGGTATTGGTCCAATTAATGCAATCTATCAAGCAAGATTTAATCGTTATTTAGATGCCCGTGGTTTTAAAGACACAAGTGATCAAAATGTCTGGGCATTTTTAGGAGATGGTGAGATTGATGAGCCGGAGACCTTAAGTGCTATCTCACTTGCTGCCAGAGAGGGTTTAGATAACTTAACATTTGTAGTTAACTGCAATTTACAAAGATTAGATGGCCCAGTTCGCGGTAATGGCAAGATCATTCAAGAGCTGGAGTCAATCTTTGGTGGTGCTGGTTGGAATGTAATCAAAGTAGTTTGGGGACGTGAGTGGGATCCACTACTGGCAGCAGATCGTGAGGGCGCATTAGTTGATTTAATGAATAAAACTCCAGATGGAGATTTCCAAACCTTTAAATCTGAAAATGGCGCATTTGTAAGAGATAACTTCTTTGGTAGAGATCCAAGAACTGCTGCGATGGTCTCATCTTGGAGTGATGATGATATTTGGAACTTAAAACGTGGTGGTCATGATTATCAAAAACTATATGCTGCATATAAAGCAGCCAGTGAACATAATGGCCGGCCAACTGTAATTTTGGCTAAAACTATTAAGGGTTGGACCTTGGGCTCTCACTTTGAGGCTAGAAACTCAACCCACCAAATGAAGAAGATGACTTTGGATGATCTAAAGGTATTTAGAGATCGATTGTTTATCCCATTAAAGGATGAAGAGTTAGATGCGAAGTTGCCTCCTTATTGCCACCCTGGAATTGAATCTGCCGAGTATCAATACATGATGGCTCGTCGCAAAGAGTTAGGTGGCTTCTTGCCAGCAAGAAGAAGTGTTTCAAAAGCTCTGCCACAGCCAAAGGATGAAAGTTATGAATCGGTAAAGCGTGGCTCTGGCACACAAGAGATTGCCACCACCATGGCATTTGTTAGATTGCTTAAAGATTTAATCAAAGATCCAAATATTGGTAAGAGATTTGTGCCAATCATTCCCGATGAGGCAAGAACTTTTGGTATGGATTCATTATTTCCAACCTTAAAGATCTACTCACCACATGGTCAGAGTTACACCTCAGTTGATAGGGAGTTAATGCTCTCTTACAAAGAGTCAAAAGAGGGTGTGATCTTGCATGAGGGAATTAATGAGGCTGGCTCTGTTGCCTCATTTACTGCAGTTGGCTCCTCTTACTCAACCCATGATGAACCAATGATTCCAATTTATATCTTCTACTCAATGTTTGGTTTCCAAAGAACTGGCGACTCATTCTGGGCAGCAAGTGATCAACTTGCTCGAGGGTTTGTACTTGGCGCAACCGCTGGCAGAACAACCTTAAATGGTGAAGGTTTGCAACACCAGGATGGTCACTCTCTGTTACTAGCATCGACAAATCCTGCGGTAGTTTCCTATGACCCAGCATTTGGTTATGAGCTTGGCCATATTGTTAAAGATGGTTTAAGAAGAATGTATGGTGAAAATAGTGAGAATCTTTACTTCTACCTAACTATTTATAATGAGCCATACCAACAGCCAGCTGAGCCTGAAAAATTAGATGTTGATGGCTTATTAAAGGGAATTTATCTACTGAAGAAACCAATTAGATGGCGTAATAAAAAGGTTGCGATCTTGGCCTCTGGCGTCAGTGTTAATTGGGCACTAAAGGCACAAAAACTTTTAAATGATGATTTTAAGGTGGCAGCAACTATCTACTCCGTTACCTCTTGGAATGAGCTGCGCCGAGATGGCCTTGCAGTTGATCGACACAATTTATTAAATCCAGATAAGAAAACTTCTGCCTTTATTACCAAGAGGTTAAAGCGGGAAAAGGGACCAGTAATTGCGGTCAGTGATTTTATGAGATCAGTTCAGGATCAAATCTCACCTTGGGTTAAACAACCCTTTTACTCACTGGGAACTGATGGCTTTGGTTTATCAGATACTAGAGGCGCACTTCGTCGCCACTTTAAGGTCGATGCTGAGTCAATAACTATTGCCGCCCTTTCTCAATTAGAAAAAGAGGGATTGATCAGCAAGCGTAAGGTAAAGAAAGCTATAAAGAAGTATCAGATTAATGATGTCACAGCAGCAGAGGCAGGAAATACTGAAGGTTCTGGGTAAGTAAACTTTTGGAATCTCTAGCTCTGCTAGCAAGTGTGATTATTTCGCTAACTGCCTTGGGTGGGCCTATCTCATTAGCGCTTACCTTTTTACCGCAACGACTCTTGCCACTTGCAGTGATAAAGATTTTGGCATTTTTGATTGCTGTAATTGCGATATTTATCGGGGTATTTCTTATGATAAATGTGAACTCAATTGGGGCGAGAATTATTGGGAGTTTTGGGGTAGTAACTGCATCTATGGCGATCTATCGAATCATTAGGGTGATTCCAAAGATATAACAGAGATATAAATGGTGGAGGTGCCGGGAATCGAACCCGGGTCCTCTAGCACTAATTCAAAGTTTCTACGGGCGTAGTGCAATTAACGCGTTGTCAGTCCAAACTCTCACATGCACAAGTAGTTTGCGGACTCAGTTACAGAAAATTGTCCCCACTAACCTCTGTAACACGGTTAGCAGGTAAGTCCTCTGGCGACGTTAGATCCGAAGGCGAGAACAAACTTCGGGTAACGGATAACAGAGCTAGCTTAGGCAGCTAGTTGATAATCAGCGGCAGTTTTACTTGCGCTTATAGTTTGCCATGTTTTTGTGGTTAACGAGATCATCACGGCTTCCTCGGCCCGCTTGCCTTGAAGTAACGACTAAAGTCGAGACCGTTCACCCCCAAGATTAAAGCGAATTACTATTCAATATTTAGTTGTGTGCTTATTGTACGGAACAGTGATGACAAGTAAGAAATCACCTATGAATTATGCGGAGAATTCTCTCTTTAAGATTGAGTAGAGCCACATATCGCACCATTCGCCTTTAAAAAACTCACCTTCAATAAATGTGCCTTCGCGCCTCATTCCAAGTTTTTCAGCAAGATTTGCAGAAATCTGTACCCGAGTATCAATATCTGCAATTACTCGGTGTAAATCAAAGTTAGTAAATGCGTATGCAAGTAGTGACTTTGTAGCTTCAAATGCATATCCCTTGCTCTGAAAATCTTGATGAGTAACCCAACCTATATTTGAGGTTTTATGTTCTTTTGAAATCAATCCCATGTTTGATTGCCCAATAACTTTGCCAGAAGTCTTTAACTCCCAAACCAAAACAATATGATCATTAATCTCCTGCAAATTACTCTTTGCAGTATCTATTGTCTTTTGTGCTGCCTCTTTAACCTGCTCCATCGTTCTAGCAGGCCAAGGTATATATCGGACAATATGAGGATTAGATTGATACTCATATAAATCTTGCACATCACTCATGAGCATTGGGCGTAAAACTAAACGCTCCGTTTCAATTCGCAATGTCATTTAATTAATTTGATTTACCTGATCGCCGATTAGAAACTTCGCGCTCAATTTCACGATTAGATTGGCGCTCCATCAATGTATTTCGCTTGTCATGAGCTTTCTTACCCTTTGCAACTGCAATCTCAACCTTTGCTTTGCCATCTTTAAAGTAAAGTGAAAGGGGAATTAGCGTTAATCCGCCTTGCTTAATTACTCCTGATATTTGAGCAATCTCTCGTTTGTGAAGAAGTAATTTGCGATCTCTTCTTGGTGGATGATTTGTCCAAGAGCCCTGGTTGTATTCAGGAATATGGATACCACTTACCCAAATCTCACCATCTTTAGCCATTGCATAACCATCAGTTAATGAGGCCCGTCCTGCTCTTAAGGATTTAACCTCAGTGCCAGTTAGTACCAACCCACACTCATAGACCTCTTCAATAAAGTAGTCATGGCGGGCGCTTTTATTTTGGGCAATTACTTTCTTGCCTAACTCTTTGACCACAAGCAACCCCCAATCTTTCAGTTGTGCGGAGGTGGTTAAACCTTTAGATATTTGCGCAAGGTGAGCACTGATGCTAACCCGGAAACAAATAAACCTGTTAATAACAGCCAGGCACTTGCCACCCAAACATCTCGCCAGGTGAAAAACTGAGTGAAGGTTAAAAGTGGCGCTACCTTTGCATCCACCACCGCTTTAAATGCAGATAAAAATCCAGTTGAGACTAGCCAGCCAAATACGGCGGCAAAGATACCCTCTAATAAAAATGGCAACTGAATTGAAAAGCTTGATGCACCAACTAGCTTCATTACCCCAGTCTCCCGCCTTCTATTAAAGGCGGCAATTCGCAGGGTGTTACTAATTAATAACGCAGCGGTTAATACTGATGCTGCACCTATTGCTAATGCACCATTTCGCAAAACACCTAGTAATCCAAAAAACTTTTCTAAGATTGCCCGTTGATCTTGCACAATATCAACTCCTGGCCGGCCGGCAAAGGCACTTTCAATAACTGCAAACTTGGTTGGGTCTTTTAGTTTTACCCTAAATGACTCAGGCAGCTGATCTGCTGTGACATTTTGTGCAATTGCTGAGCCTTCAAATCTTTCTTGAAAACGTTTGAATGCTTCAGTTTGTGATTCATAGTAAACCTCTTGCACAACTGGTAGCGCTTGCAGATCTCGTTGAATGCCAATCTTTTGGTCCTGAGTGATTACACCACTTGCACATGATTGTCCTTCAGAGAGTGATCCACAGAGAAATATTGAAACCTCAATCTTGTCATACCAATAATCCTTCATTACTCGCACCTGTGAGTTTGCCAGTAAGCCAACACCTAGAAGGGACAAGGAGATGGCAACAGTAATTACCACTGCAAAGGTCATTGTTAGGTTTCGGCGCAGGCCTATGCCTACCTCACTCATTACAAACTTAGCGCGCATTTGGTAACCCTATCTTTTTCATCTTATCTTTAACCGGTATAGCCATAGACACCACGAGCTTGATCGCGGATTACATGGCCACCTTCTAATTCAATTACTCGCTTTCGCATTTGGTCGACAATTCCAGCATCATGAGTTGCCATTACAACTGTGGTGCCCTCTCGATTGATGCGATCTAGTAATTTCATAATGCCAACTGAGGTAGCTGGATCTAAGTTTCCAGTTGGCTCATCGGTAATCAAAATTGTGGGCCTGGAAACATAAGCTCTTGCAATGGCAACTCGTTGTTGCTCACCACCTGATAACTCACTTGGCTTACGATCGCCTTTTTCTTCAAGTCCTACTAACTCTAAAACCTCTGGCACATCTCGGCTAATCTGTTTTTTGGAGTAGCCAAGAACATGTAAAGTGAAAGCAACATTTTCTGAGACAGTTTTATTTGGCAGCAATCTAAAATCTTGGAAAACAGTTCCAACCTGTCGGCGTAGCTCTGGCACCTTATGGTTTGCCAAAGTATTTAAATCTTTTCCTGCCACATGAATCACACCTGAGCTTGGTCGCTCCTCGCGCAGTACTAATCTTAAAAAGGTTGATTTTCCAGAACCAGATAAACCAACTAAGAAAACAAACTCACCCTTAGTAATCTCTAGGTTGACCCCATCTAGGGCAGCTTTATCTTGTTTGGGATAGAGCTTTGTGACATTCTCAAAACGAATCAAAATCAAAACCCCTTAAGGTGAGTGCGCTGATCAACTAGTGCTAGTTTAGATAAGCAACCACAATTAATTGGTGATTTAATGCTGATTTTTGCAATATAAAACTGAGAATTTACGCTTGCCTGTGAGATTACTCGCGCCCCTTGCGCCATTTAATACCTGCCTCAATAAATCCATCCAAATCACCATCTAAAACCGCAGATGGATTTCCAACTTCAAAATTTGTCCGCAGATCTTTCACCATTTGATATGGAGCAAGTACATAAGATCTCATTTGATTTCCCCAAGAGCCAGAGTTATCACCCTTTAGAGCATCCATTTTGGCTCGTTCTTCTAATCGGCGTCGTTCTAATAATTTAGATTGCAATACCGCCATCGCAGTTGCCCGGTTTTGAATTTGTGATCTTTCATTTTGGCAGGAGACAACAATTCCAGATGGTGTGTGGGTAATTCTCACCGCTGAATCGGTGGTGTTAACACCTTGACCACCAGGGCCAGATGAGCGATAGACATCTACTCTTAAGTCTTTTTCTTCAATCTCAATGTGATCACTTTGCTCAACTACTGGCACAACCTCAACACCAGCAAAGGATGTGTGGCGGCGAGATTGGGAATCAAAGGGTGAGATACGAACTAAGCGATGTGTTCCCTGCTCTACCGAAAGTCTGCCGTATGCATATGGGGATGAGATTCGAAATGTGGTTGATTTAATTCCAGCCTCTTCAGCATATGAGGTCTCCAAAACATCGATTTTGTAATTATGGCGTTCACAAAATCTTACATACATCCGCATCAGCATCTGCGCCCAATCAGCAGCCTCTACCCCACCAGCCTCTGATCTAATGGTCATCAGCGCATCCCGCTCGTCATACTCACCACTTAACAAAGTCTGCACCTCAAGATCATTAATTACTTGAGTTAACTCATCTAACTCTTTATCAACCTCTTTAAAAGCAGATGCCTTATCACTTTCATTTGCTGATAACTCAACCATTACTGGCAGATCATTTAATCTACTTCGAATCGAACTAATCTTATTTATCGTTGATTGCGCTCTAGATAATTTGCTTGTAATTACCTGAGCTGCTTGGGGATCATCCCAAAGATTTGGCACACTAGCTTGGGCTTCAAGTTCGGCCGCATTTTCAATTAATTTCGGTAGGTTTAAAACCTGCTCAATTGACTTAAGGGTGATATCAATCTTGTTGATCTCATCTTGATAATCCCGGGTAGCCATAGGGCAAGGGTAATCTAATTAGGGATGTATACCGAACTTGCGCCAACTTGAGTGGAGATTATCAATCTATTTAACGCAACAGATTCCATAAATGGTATCTGAATTGGCATATTGCCAGCGATCGAAACTTGAGCAGATACTTCATATAGTTCACATTTAAAGTGATCTACTTTAATTTGTTTCTCATGCAATCTTGCTTGATTAATCAATTGATAAAACTTGCCTTGAGCTGAAAGGCAATCAAGCGGGACCCGTTTTTCTCTGTTAAATCTATTTATCTCGGCATAGTAGGCAAGTGTGTTTATAGATTGAGCAGATCTATTAATTGCCGCCTCAGCCAGATTGGTTAATTGCTTTTTTACAGAGTAAGCAGAGGCAACATTTATCGATATAAAAGTTAGGGTCATGGCGAGTAGAAAAAAACCAAATGAGAGTGGGATCAACGAACCACGGCTCTTGCCAAAAATTATTGTTTTTATCGCCATAGATCAACATACTCACTAGCTGATGCCTTTTCACTTTTGCCAACAGTGATAGTTGCGGTGACCATATTTCCAGGAGAAAAACATGGGTAGAAGCTGCAGAAGATATTTAATTCAATCTGCCGCAGTTGATTACCACTTACTGATCGCTTTGATTTATAAATCTCTACTACTTGATGGGCCCTGGCCATTGCTAAATCCGCACTTGGTGAAGTAACAAAGGCTCGCACCGTCTGCCTGGCTAGGTTTTCACTCTCTGAGATCGCAAGAGTCTTACTGGAGACAGTTGTAATCAAAATTAAAAAAGCGGTAAAAAAGGGCAGGGTGAAGATAACAAACTCTGCAGTTGCTGAGCCCTTATCTGATTTTTCTAAAAACCTAATTGCTCGCATCTTCATCTACTGCAATTGCCAAGATTTTCTTACTAGCAAGATTGCCAAAATCAATAAACTTCTTTGTATCACTCTTTTCATCAACAACTAATACAGATCCACCGCCGATAAGTGGGTATCGCTGATAGCTTGCACCTGAGCCAGTAATTGCTGTGGTTGCTAACTCTCCTTGATTTAAATTGGTTGAACGCATGACATTGAATTGCATAAAGATCAGTTGAAACATCACTAAAAATACAAAAACCTGCGGAAGTATGGTTAGTAGTGATTCAACTGATCCGCGGTGCTGGGCAAGTAATAGCTTGCGCAACTACCTGATACCGCCCATTGCATCCAATGAGTTGCGCAAGATTGTGGTTAGTTTTGGCGCAGCGATTGACCAGATGCCAGTAACCAAAGCAGTGGTCATAAGTACTACTAATACCCAGCCAGGAACATCACCGCGACTGTCGCTCTTAATGAAAGCAATAGCTTTAGATTTTAAGAGGAGATTTACTCGAATTATTTGCATTGTTAGATTCATATAGCTCCAAAAGTTTGTGTTTGGAAACTATAAAGAAAAAAATGTTAGTAATGCATAAAAGTTAAAAACTGTGGATTACTAGCGGTAAATCTACTTACTGCTAGAGACCGATCTCAGTCAGTGACTTAGATAGTAACTCTAAGCCTAACTTGGCATCACTTTCAGAGATATTGCATGGTGGCACCATGTGAATTCGGTTGAAGTTATTAAATGGCATCAAACCATTTTTCTTACAGGTTGCCACAATCTCATTCATCTTTGGACTAGATGCACCATATGGCGCAAGTGGTTCACGTGTTTTTCTATCGGTGACCATATCTACTCCCCAGAAAACACCTGCGCCTCTAATATCGCCAATTACCTGATGTTTTTTCGCTAACTCATTTAATCCAGGTCCAAGTATTTTCTCACCAATACTGGCAGCATTTTCTACCATCTTCTCACTCTTCATTACATCAATAGTTGCAACTGCAGTAGCGCAAGCAAGTGGGTGACCAGAGTAGGTAAGCCCACCTGGGAATACTCGCTCGTCAAATGTCTTCGCAATTTTTTCTGGAATTATGACTCCACCAAGTGCCACATAACCTGAGGTAACACCCTTAGCAAAGACAATTAAATCAGGGGTTGATTTAGAGTGCTGGAAACCAAACCATTTACCAGTTCGACCAAAGCCAGACATAACCTCATCTGCAATCCAAAGAATTTCATACTTGTCACAAAGTGCTCGCAAGCCATCTAGATATCCTGCAGGTGGTACTAACACACCAGCTGTTCCTGGTACTGATTCAATTACGATTGCTGCAATTGTCTTTGGACCTTCAAAAATAATTGTTTGCTCTAAATGCTCAAGTGCTCGCTGGCACTCCTCTTCCTGATTAGTTGCCCAGAAAGCGGTGCGATAAAGATATGGACCCCAGAAGTGCACATGTCCATAACCAAACTCATTTGGAAATCTTCTTGGATCACCAGTTGCATTTATCGCAGAGCCAGTATTGCCATGATAAGAACGATAGGTAGATAAAACTTTGTGCTTGTTGGTGTGAAGTCTGGCCATTCGGATCGCATTTTCTACACCATCTGCGCCACCGTTTGTAAAAAAAACCTTTTTAAAGCTATCTCCTGCGACCCCAGTGATTCTTTTTGCTGCTTCATTTCTTGCCTCATTGGCATGTTGTGGCGCCACAGTTGCAAGCACATCAGCTTGCTCTTTGATCGCTGCAATTACCTTTGGATGTTGATGGCCAATATTTGTAAAAACTAATTGACATGAAAAATCTAAGTACTTCTTACCATTGAAATCCCAAAAATATGAACCGGCGCCGCCGGCAACTGTCATTGGTGTGATCTGCCCCTGTGCTGACCAAGAGTGGAAAACATATGCACGGTCATCAGCAAAAACCTTTGCTGCCTTATCTGGGTTGTTCTCTGGGGTACTCACTTTGCTCCCTGGTTGGTTGGCCTGACTTGATACCCCAATCTAATCACTTCCTATCCCTTTTTGGTAGGAAGGAGTAATTTCATAGCGGTAAATTCTTTGAGGTAAGGTTGAGATATGGAAACTATTTCACACTGGATAAATAACCAACTTTCATCTGAAAAATCAGAGCGCACTGGTGATGTATATAACCCGGCGACCGGCCAAATAAGTGCCAAGGTAAATTTTGCAACAAGTGCAACTATTGATGCTGCAGTAGATGTGGCTACAAAAGCTTTTGAAACTTGGCGCCATAGCTCACTGACTAAGCGCACCCAGGTGCTTTTTGCATTTCGTGAATTAGTAAATCAAAATAAGGAGCAAATAGCCGCCTTAATTACCAAAGAGCATGGCAAAGTATTAAGTGATGCCTTTGGTGAGGTAACACGTGGACTTGAGGTAGTTGAGTTTGCCTGCGGTATCCCCCATCTACTTAAGGGCGGATTTTCTGAAGAGGTTTCAACTGGCGTAGATGTTTACTCAATCCGTCAGCCATTAGGACCGGTTGCGGTAATTTCACCATTTAATTTTCCAGCCATGGTACCAATGTGGTTTTTCCCAATTGCAATTGCCTGCGGCAACACAGTAATTGTTAAGCCAAGTGAGAAAGATCCAAGTGCAATTATGTTTGTGGCCCAATTACTCAAAGATGCTGGATTACCAGATGGTGTCTTTAACGTAGTTCATGGCGATAAGGTCGCAGTTGATGCATTGCTAACACATCCTGGAATTAAATCAGTTTCATTTGTTGGCTCAACACCAATTGCCAAGTATGTGTATGAGACTGGCACAAAAGCTGGCAAGCGAGTGCAGGCATTAGGTGGCGCGAAAAACCACATGATTGTTCTGCCAGATGCAGATTTAGATTTAGCTGCAGATGCGGCAATTAACGCTGGCTTTGGCTCAGCAGGTGAAAGATGTATGGCGATTTCAGCGATTGTGGCGGTTGAGCCAATTGCAGATAAGTTAATTGAGAAGATAACCGAGCGAGCAAATAAGATTAAAACTGGTGATGGCACAAAGGGTGCTGACATGGGTCCACTTGTTACCAAGGTGCACCGAGACAAGGTCGCCTCTTACATCGCAGCTGGTGAAAAAGAGGGTGCCAAGATTGTTTTTGATGGCCGAAAAGTTGAAGTTGATGGCGAAGGTTTTTGGCTTGGGCCAACCTTATTTGATCAGGTTAAGCCAAGTATGAGCATCTATCAGGAAGAGATATTTGGACCAGTACTTAGCGTTATTAGAGTGAAAAGCTATGACGAGGCGTTAGCGCTAGTAAATAGTCATCAATATGGAAATGGCACTGCCATCTTCACCAATGATGGTGGCGCAGCCCGTCGCTTCCAAAATGAGGTTGAGGTTGGCATGGTTGGTATCAATGTGCCGATTCCAGTGCCAATGGCTTACTTCTCATTTGGTGGTTGGAAGAACTCTCTATTTGGTGATTCACATGCGCATGGAACTGAAGGGGTTCACTTCTTTACCCGCGGCAAGGTTGTTACTAGTCGTTGGTTAGATCCAAGCCATGGTGGAATTAATTTAGGTTTCCCGCAAAACACCTGAGTTAGCTGCGAAGAGTTTTAGCAAATTCCTTAAAGTCATTAACCATAAAATCAACCTCAGCCTGACCATGGGCAAGGGAGATCAACCACTGCTCATCTAATCCTGGTGGCGTCATAATTCCATGATTTAGTGACCAGATAAATGAAAGCTCGGCAATTTGGAAATCTGTTGCTTTGTAATCGCGATAATTTCTAACTGGTCGATCAGACCAGGTTATGCAGCCTTTCACACCAAAACCAACGGTGTGTGCTGGTAATTCATACTCATCGATAATTTCACGGATTCTAGTTAACGCTTGAATATTTAAAGCCTCAGCCTTTTCAAGAGCTTCTGGTGTACAAAGTTTGTCTACTGCTCTAACCGCTGCCATTGCCAAAATATGTCCATTAAATGTACCAAGGTGTGGCATTCGGCCATCAGTTACAGGTTTCATAAACTCTGTTTTTCCACCAAATGCTGCCAGTGGAATTCCTCCACCAATTGATTTTGCTAAACAAATTAAATCTGGAATCACACCAAGTCGTTGAGCAGCACCTTGTGGACCTGCGGTTAAGCCAGTCTTGACCTCATCAAAAATTAAAACAATCTTGTACTCATCACATAAGGCTCGCACTGATTCTAGGTAACCCTCATCTGGCAAAATGATTCCAACATTTTCCAAAACAGGTTCCACAATAAAGCAGGCAATTTTGTCGGAGTATTTCTGAAATACCGCTTCAAGTGCTTCCACATTGTTGTACGGAACCACATATGACAAACCTGGAACTGCGGCATTTCCAATTACTGGAGTTGGTGCCTCCGCCGGTCCTGCTTTATCTAGTGGTGGTTTAGTTGAAACCATTAGTGCATCACCACTTCCGTGGTAGCCACCTTCAACCTTTACTACGCCCTCTTTGCCGGTGTAGGCGCGGGCAGTTCTAACGGCATACATCGTTGATTCAGTGCCTGAGTTGGTAAATCTGATTTGATCAATTCCAAATCGACGACATAAACGCTCAGCAGCATCTCGTGAGTCAGGAGATGGTGCGGTGTATAAGGTGCCGATATCTAATGTGCTCTTAAGCTCGGCCATCACCTCAGGGTTTAAGTGACCAACCAACATTGAGCCAAAGCCCATGGAAAGATCTAGCATCTTTCGCCCATCCACATCAACCATCCAGGCGCCTTTGGCTGATTTGATTGAGATTGGATATGGATCAAATGATTGAAAGGTTGAGTGCGCCCCTAGTGGAATAGTTTTAAGCGCAGTTAAGTACTCAGAGCTTGAGCTGCGAAGATTTGATTTATATAAATCTATTTGTTGTTGAAATAGTTTTTCAAGACGAGAAGAGTCCAGCGGTTTTGAATGTGTAGGAACTGAACGAAAGGTTTGGTTGTGGTGCGTTTGTGTTTTCATGCGGGTTTGTACTGTCAAAGGGTCCTAATAGACCGAAGTTTGGCGTGCACTCTCCTAGTCAGACGTTGTGTTACTAGGTGAGTTTAGCAGAGTTAAACTTTTAAGCAACTACGATAATTTCATGCGTAATTTATTGTAAATTTGTTGATAACAGTATTTTTATAATAAATCAATCAATTTTAATAAGCAATAAGTTATTTAAAGCAGGTATTATCTATAGATGGTTAATAAGCGGGTAGATCTTTCTGATGCGCAAATAACCCATTTAAAAAGTTTAGTTACAGGTCAAGTTTCAACTAATGAAACAATTTTAGATCAACATGGCAGAGATGAATCTGCTATTCCACCAGTTCGTCCATCTGCGGTGGTAATGCCACAAAGTACTGATGAGGTTTCAAAGGTTTTGGCTTACTGCAATGCTGAGAAAATTCCAGTAGTTGCTTTTGGGGCTGGCTCATCTTTAGAAGGACATGTTCTGCCGCTATTTGGTGGGATCTCACTTGATCTAACCCAGATGAATAAGGTGGTAGAGATTCGAGGTGATGACTTGCTGGTGCGAGTGCAACCTGGTGTTCATCGAATGGCTTTAAATGAGAAATTAGCTAGCTCAGGATTATTTTTCTCAGTAGATCCAGGCGCTGATGCAACTTTGGGCGGCATGGCAGCAACTGGCGCTGCTGGAACCACCACAGTTCGATATGGCTCAATGCGTGACAATGTTTTAGCACTAACAGTTGTACTAGCCGATGGCACCGTGATTAAAACTGGTCGAGAGACTAGGAAGTTATCTGCTGGTTATGATCTAACTAGATTATTAGTGGGCTCTGAAGGAACACTTGGAGTCATTACCGAACTCACCCTTCGAGTCTTTGGAATTCCAGAGAAGATGGCAGCTGCGATAGTTAGATTTAACAATCTATCTGATGGTGTAACTGCGGCAACTGCAATTGTTAGATCTGGTATCTCGATTGCAAGATGTGAGTTTTTAGATGCAAAATGTATTAAAAATGTTAACGCCCATGATGGTTTGAGTCTGGCCGAGGTACCAACCTTGTTTTTTGAGTTCCATGGTTCACCACAAGGTGTGGCAGAGGATGCCGCCTCGGTGAAGGAGATTGTTGAAGAGTTTGGTGGCTCTGATTTTGAGTGGACAACTGATGAGGGTGCTAGGCGAAAATTATGGCAAGCAAGGCACAATGCCTATTGGGCAGGAATTGCAGCAAATCCAGGAAAGCGTGCTGTTAGTACAGATGCTGCGGTGCCACTATCAAAACTTGCAGATGCGGTAACTGTAGCCGAGCAGATCCTAAGTAAACATCCTTATCCATTTTCAATATTAGGTCATGTTGCCGATGCTAATTTTCATTGTTTTATCGTTACCGATCCAGCTAAACCTGAAGAGCTAGAGGATGTTCGCCATATCACCCATGAAATAACTATGAAGATGATCGCAATGGGTGGCACCTGTACCGGTGAACATGGCATAGGATCAGGTAAAATTGATGCATTAGTTTCAGAAACAGGGGCCTCTGCAGTACAGGTAATGCGCTCGATTAAGCAAACATTAGATCCAAATAACATTCTAAATCCTGGAAAGGTATTTAACTAAATGAGTTCAACTGTCTGGCAAGTAACAATCGTAGGACTACTGGCTGTACTTGCCTTTGACTTAGCTTTGGCGATCATCCGCAGAAACAAAGAAACTTCAATAAAAGAGGCAACAGCTTGGACAATTTTCTATGTCAGCGCTGCAATAGTTTTTGGATACTCCCTTGGTGAATGGAATACCACTCAAGCTAGAGGAGAGTTTTTTGCAGGTTGGATAACTGAGTACTCATTATCAGTTGATAACTTATTCATCTTTATCTTGATTTTGGCTAGATTTAAGATTGAAAAAACTAAGCAGCAATTAGTTTTGCTTGTCGGAATCATTATGGCTCTGGTACTGCGTGGAATATTTATTGCTTTAGGTAGTGCTGCAATATCCAGATATACCTGGGTATTTTACATTTTTGGTGCTTTCTTGCTCTATACCGCATACAAGTTAATTAATGAATCTGGTGAAAAGGAATGGAAAGAGGGCAAGATTATTTCCTGGTTTAGAAAGCGAGGTGCTTCTCCTTTAACGATCGTTTTGGTGGCAATTGCTTTTACTGATTTAGTATTTGCTCTCGATTCTATTCCTGCTATTTTCGGATTGACTAAGGATCCTTATATTGTCTTCACTGCAAATGCATTTGCATTGATGGGATTGCGCCAGCTTTACTTTTTACTAGGTGGTTTAATGACCAAACTCATTTATCTAACAAAGGGATTGGCCATAATCTTAGGATTTATTGGTACAAAGCTAGTCATTGAGGCACTCCATGGAAATGATATCCATAAAATTTTTGGTTTTGAGATCCCAGATATTTCAACTCAATTCTCGCTAACAGTGATAATTGGAACCTTAGTCACCACCACGATTGCAAGTCTGATCGTAAGTTCTAAATCAAAGGTGGCAGAATAACCCTCATGATTGAGGGCGGTAATAAGATCCAGGTTTTTGAACCCCACAGTTCATCACTTCCGCCACTGCGGCCATACTTTCGTGACTTTTGGCGAAGAAGAGAGTTTGCCACTGAACTTTCTAAGTTCTCAGATAAGGCTGAGTACTTAGAGTCAAAACTTGGCAAAGTTTGGTTAGTTTTAAATCCATTATTTTTAGCTGTAATTTACTTTCTACTAGTCACCATCATTCAAGGTGGCAGAGGTCAAGGTGGTGGCTTTACAACGCTAGCTCACATATTAATTGGCTTATTTACATTCTACTTTGCCCAAAACACAATTTTACTTGGCGCCTCCTCAATTACATCGGGGGGCAGCCTAATTTTAAACCAAGCGTTTCCGCGCGCACTATTGCCACTATCTAGTGCAATAAGTGCTGCCAGGCAGTTTTTTCCAACAATTCCTATTTATATTTTGATTGTAATTGGTGGCAAGTTATTTCTAGATGACACCTCTTTGCCAGGAATTAATGCAAATTACCTATTGCTACCTGTTTTGTTTGTACTGCTAGTGATAACTAGCTTTGGTTTATCTTTGCTTTTTGCCACTATGAATGTCTACTTCCGCGATACCACAAAGCTCCTTTCATACATTATGAGAATTTGGCTATATGCCTCACCTGTTTTATGGCAACCAGATATGTTAAATGGTTGGTATCGCATACTCCTTTATATAAATCCACTAGGTCCTATTCTTTCGGCAAATTCAAGAATTTGGATTGATGGCTTAATGCCAACACTCTCCCAATTAATTGGATGCCTAGTATGGGCAGTAATCGCCTTCACAATGGGTGCTTACTTCTTTATCTCAAGGGAGCGTGATTTTGCCGTCCGCATCTAAAGCCACCTTGCCAGATAATTTGGCAGTTAGAATTGAAGATCTTTCAATTAGTTACAAAGTTAATGTTGAGTCAAAAAAGACTTTGAAAAATGCAATTATGCGCGCAAGTAAGGGTGAGCGGGTTAGAACTAGAACTGTTGAAGCGGTTAAGCATTTAAATCTTGATATTCCACATGGTTCAGTAGTTGGAATAGTCGGTGCAAATGGTGCTGGTAAATCAACACTAATGCGATCAATTGCAGGAATCTTGCCACCGACAACTGGGAAGATCACAGTTAATGGCAGAATCTCAACTTTATTAGCTCTTGGTGTTGGATTTAATAAGGCATTATCTGGGCGAGACAACATAATTTTAGGTGGACTTGCTGCTGGAATGAGTAAGGCTGAAATTGAAAGCCAGACTGATGCCATCGCAGCCTTTGCAGATTTACCAGAAGGATTTATAGATATGCCAGTGCGAACTTATAGCAATGGAATGTATAGCAGGGTTGCATTTGCAGTTGCGGTGAATATGACCCCAGATATTTTGTTATTAGATGAGGCACTATCTGCAGGGGATGCCGCATTTAAGGAGAAATCTTTTAATCGAATGAGAGAGCTGTGTGATGAGGCTCGAACAATTTTGATCGTATCTCATGCATTGTCCTCAATTAATGAACTCTGCGATCATGCAATATGGATGCACAAAGGAAGTATGTTGGCATCAGGTAAACCAGAGATCATTACAGAGCAGTATCTGAAGTTCTTAAATGTGGGTGAATTGCCCTCTAGTTATGAAGATTTATAGGGGTAGTGCAAAAAACACTAAAGTAATTGCTGCAGCAAGTAATGCTGATTGAACAAAAATATTGATTGCAGTTTTACGATCTGCTTTTTTATCCGCCTCACTTTGAACTTTGGTAATGCTGCCAAGTTTGCCAAAGTTAAATGTGCCGGCAAGTCCATAAGCCAGGCAAAACTTTTTCCTTGCCTGAATAAAGCCAACTGCAAAAATCATGGCAGGCAGAAAAATTGACAACCGAACAGATCTAGATTGTTCAGTTCCTAGAATTGTGGATGCTGAAAAAAATATTAAAAACAGTCCAATGAGTGCAACGGTTTGGCGACGTCGAATTTCACCTTTACCAATATTGCAACTACCTGCAATATACTCACTGCTCACTTAAGCGTCTTCTCGTTCTTCGTCATCGCTCCATACTTCGTATTCATCATTTTCAGAGCGGGCCAACCAATTGAAAATACTTTTGATCGCGCCAAATATAACTAGCACACCAGCAAGGAGTGCAAATAGTCGTTTAAAGGCTTTGATCATGAGATAAATCTACTATCTTTTTTACTTTGCGGATTACTCAATTCCATCTGTGGCGAGTTTTTCCAGTGAACTCCCAGAAACTCTAAATACCGTCCACTCATCCATCGGTTGTGCTCCGATGGATTTATAAAACTCTATGGCGGTTTCATTCCAATCCAGTACCCACCACTGCAATCTTTTATACCCACGCTCAATACAGATTTGAGCAAGCTTTCTAAGCAGCGCCTTGCCATGGCCTAAACCACGGTAATTTGGGTCAACATAAAGATCCTCTAAATAAATCCCATGCCTGCCCAGCCAGGTTGAGTAATTTAGATGCCAAACTGCAAAGCCAGTGGCCTTCCCATCGGCCTCTGAAATCAGGCAATAGACCTGCGGAGTTTTAGTAAAAAGAGATTCCTCTAACTCTGAAAGTGAGAGCTCAACCTCATTTGGTGCTTTTTCATACTTTGCTAAATCATGGATGAACTGCAAAATTACTGGTAGATCTGAAATCTCAGCAGATCTGATCTTTACTGAGCTCATTTAATTTTGGCTGCGGTAAAGGCATGCTCAATGTCAGCCCAAAGATCATCCACATTTTCAATACCAACTGAAAATCGAATGAGATTTTCAGGCACCGATGCGCTCTCAGTTGCCCATCTGCGTCTGCGCTCCCAGATTGATTCCACTCCGCCTAAGGAGGTGGCATTAGTAATTAATCTTGAACTATTACACATTAAATCAACCTGATCTACTGTGCCGTTAACATCGAAGGAGATCATTGCGCCAAATCCCTTCATAAAGGATTTTGCCATTTGGTGATATGCATCAGTTGGCAATCCTGGGTATCTAACCTTTGCTACTCGCCCATCTTTGGATAAGCGCGTGGCTAACTCCAGGGCATTTTCTTGAGATCTTTGCATACGAAGTGCAAAGGTTCGAACTCCACGTAATGCAATCCAAGCCTCGAAGGGGCCAGCAATTGCGCCACCATATCTGCGAGATTGCTCTAATCGATTATAAAGTGCTGAATCATTTGTACTTAGTGAACCCAAAATTAGATCACTATGACCAGATAGATACTTTGTTACAGAGTGAATAACTATATCTGCACCAAGGGCAAGGGGATTTTGCAAAAGTGGTGTTGCCAAGGTGTTATCAACTGCGACGCCACAGCCTGCAGCTTTTCCTGCTGCTATCAGCTTTGGTAGATCGATAATTTCAAGTAGTGGATTAAGTGGTGACTCAAGGTAGAGCATCTGAGCTCCAGGAATTGCCGCAACTGTTTCATCTGTGTTGGCTAGGTTTACAAATCTAACTTTGAGTTTTTCACTTTCATGCAATTTCTTTAATAATGTAGTTGTTCCCTGATATCCATTATTAGCGGCTACGACAACTGAGCCCTCAGGTAACAATGAAAAAACTGCACTAATCGCAGCCATGCCTGATGAAAGCAGTAATGTCTTTCCACCTTCAAGAGTTGAAATAGCATCCTCTAGCGCACTCCAAGTTTCATTGCCATATCGGCCGTAACCAATTGGTCCACCCTCATGGAAAGTTGAATTAAGTGCAATTGGTGGATTTAGTGCTCCATCGGGTTGCTTAGCAGGCCGACCAGCAGCAACTACTTTGCTTTCAGTAGCTAGCTTGTTTAGATCAATCTCGTTGCTCATTGTTTAAGCCTAGCCCATCTAATAATGAGCGGTTATAACTTAATTACTTTGGTTCTTTGGCTCTAGTAGTAATGCAACTGAGTTAATACACCATCGTTGATCAGTTGGTACGGCATATCCCTCACCTGAAAAGACATGGCCAAGGTGTGAGCCACAAGCAGAACATCTGACTTCAGTTCGAATTCTTGGAAATAGCGAACGATCCTCAATTAACTCAACGGCATCATCTTCTGTAGGTGCATAAAAGGATGGCCAGCCACATCCGGAGTGGAATTTAGTTTCTGATCTAAACAATTCAGCGCTGCAGGCTTTGCACTTATATACACCGATTGTTTCAGTATCTGTGTACTCACCAGTGAAAGCAGTCTCAGTTGCAGCTTTTCGCAATACATCAAATGAAAGTGGATCGATACGGCTTGCTAACTCTTTCTCATCAACTTGTACCTTATATGGATCACCCTTTGAATTTATTGGTTTGATCTCATCCATTATTGCTCATTAATGCTGATGGAAAAGCTACTCCAGTTGAAGAGTGACAGTCATAGCCATTTGGATTCTTTTCTAAATATCTCTGGTGATACTCCTCTGCCAACCAGTAGGTAACACCTGCTGCTGGCAAAATCTCAGTAACAATTTTGCCGATATCATTTTTACTTAACTCACCTTGATAAATCTCTTTACTTTCAAGCACTTGTTGCATTTGCTCACTTGAGGTAGTAAATATCGCTGATCGATACTGAGTTCCAATATCTCCACCTTGTTGATTTAGTGAGGTTGGATCATGCATCACCCAAAACTCTGCCAATAATCTTTTGTAACTTATTAACTGTGGATCAAAAATAACTTCAACGATTTCAGCATGATTTGTCGTACCAGTACAAACCTCTTTATAGGTGGGGTCTGGTTTTTCACCACCCATATAACCTACTGAGGTTTGAATTACGCCATCTAAATTCCAGAACCTGCGCTCTGCTCCCCAAAAACATCCAGTAGCAAAATATGCGGTTTGGCTCATTGGATAATTCTCTCCTATTGATTGCACCAGTGCAATATGAACAATTAGTAAACATAGTTGTGATTTATTCAACTAAGCATCTGGAGCTGTGGCTGCGTTTATTGCCCTATTGCCCCAGGAGATAGAGCAGGGTTCTGGGCAGGAGAATATGAAGATTGTTTGCTGTCAACGGCATATCTAGGTTGTGGGATTGTCTATTTAACTGAAATTTTTTAAATTCCCTGCTAAATATCCTTGTTTATTAATTAAATTAAGGAGAGAATAAGCCAGTTGATTTTATTTCTACTAACTAATTAACACCTACTCGTCGAAGGAGTTGCTGCCCTATGGATTGGCGACATGAAGCAGCTTGTCGCGAGGAAGATCCCGAGGTTTTCTTCCCGGTAGGAAACACAGGCCCTGCCTTAGCCCAAATTGAAGAGGCGAAGAAAATTTGTGAAAGATGTCCAGTTAAAGAGCCTTGCCTTGCTTGGGCATTAGAGAGCGGACAAGATGCTGGTGTCTGGGGCGGATTATCCGAGGATGAAAGACGAGCTATGAAACGACGGGCTGCTAGAAACCGTGCCCGCCAGATGGAAAATCAAAACTCTTTTTAATTCACTTTAAAGGAAATATCACCTCGAGTTAAGTTTTCTACTCTTACCAAGTTTATGCTGCCATTTAACTCATTTTTTGTAAGGGTATTTGCTATTTGTAAACCTAAGTTGGCTGACTTTTCAATATTGAATTCTTCAGGCAACCCAGAACCATTGTCGCAAACACTTACTAGGTATTGTTTATCGTTTTTTGAGATCTCAACCGTCAATTGATCTCCAGTTTCACTCAACCCATGTTCTAATGCATTATGAATTAGCTCAGTAATTACTAGTGAGAGCGCGGTTGCAGTTTTGGAGTCAAAGGATCCAAACTCCCCTATCTTTTTATACCCAATTGACCTGGGATTAAGATCCAGAGCATTTTTGATAATCTGTTCCAGCACTAAATCAAACTCTACAAATTCAGAGGATTGATTTGATAACGTCTCATGAACTAGTGCAATAGATGCCACTCTACGAACTGCCTCATCCAAAGCAGAGCTAGCAATTGGGTCAGTTACCCGCCTTGACTGCAACCGCAGTAGTGCTGAAACTGTTTGTAAATTGTTTTTTACTCGGTGGTGAATCTCCTTAATAGTGGCATCCTTTGTTAGCAGTGCCCGATCTCTATTACGAAGCTCAGTTATGTTATGGATCAATACGATGGCACCAATGCGATCACTGCCCTCTGTTAATGGGATAACTAAAATATCTAATACTGCAGATTGAGATTCATACTCGGTGCGCCGCAAAGATTTGCCACTGAGCATGGTTTGCCAGGACTCATCTGTTGGTTGAGTATCGCCCTTATTTAAATTTGAAAAAACTACTCCAAGATTCTCACCCTCTAACTCTTTCTGGAAACCAACTCTGCTTAGGGCGGATCTAGCATTTGGAGATGCAAAAAATATTGTTCCATTGACATCTAATCTGATTAAACCATCGCCAACGCGGGGTGAAGATTCAGAGCTATATAGAGAATTTCTAATTGGAAAGTTTCCTTCTGCAACCATTTTATAGATTTTGTGGGCGATCTCCCGATAATTTAACTCTAACTTTGAAGGTTGTCGCATTAAATCTGCGTTTCGATGTCTGGAAATAACTGCCAAGATTTTCCCATTTAAAATTACTGGAATCGTCTCCTCTTTGATCACAATTTGACCAACTTGTTCTGGTTTGGCATCTCTAACAATTTCACCGTCAGAAAGTGCCTGATCAACTAATGGTCGTTGCCCCCAATTAATGCTGGTGCCAACTAGATCCTCTGTGAAAACAGTCGCTGCGGTAGTTGGTCTAATCTGCGCAATTGCTAGATGTCCTTCTGGCCATGATTTTTCATCGCGGCGGATTGGTAACCACAACAACAAGTCTGCAAATGATAAATCAGCTAATAATCTCCACTCAGCAACTAATTCAGACAGATGCTCAACCTCATTAGCTTTTAAATTTGAGTTTTCACTTATCAACTCAGAGAGGGTGGCCATAGCCCAATGGTAGAGCTTCTTTTATGGCAGTTGATTACCAATTTTTTCAATCTGTCTGGTGAAGGTACTACTGCGCCAAAATGCCTTGCTGCCATGAGTATTTCCGGGCGATCGATCTACTCTGCGATCAAAGGGTATTTGTGCACTGCTCATCTGGCCCACTAACTCGACGAACTTTTTCTGAATTAGCTGTCCCTGTCGATCAAATCGTTGCTGGTTTAATACATAGATTATTTTCGGAGGATCGATTAATCTCTTGAAATCTTCAATGAATTCACTTAAGTAAGTTAGTCCGTTTTCATTTGCCCCAGCTACATAAATCATCTTTGACGAACAGGTAAGAGTTTGATTAAGCCAGTTAGCACTACTGCGTCGGTCAGCAAGAGTTTTAGTTAGCGAGAGTGTTGCGCCAGCATCAATAATTGTGAATTTATCTCCAAGTTTTGCAAGCTTTTGATCTAACTCACTTGCTGAGATTTTTTCAACCTTCAGTGAAGTATGTGGACGTAGATTGTGATGAGTAGCAGCAATTATCTGTGCAGATTTTAGGACTGCTAGGTGATTGGTTAAAGTTGAGATTCCAGGTGAGCCTGGTGTTCCAAACACTGAAATTAGGTTACTTACTCTAATTACTTGATGTATCAGGGGTGGTCTACTTAATGCAGTTAGCTGGCTCATCAATTGCTGCTGATCGACCTTCTCACTTACTTCAATAAATCTATGGTTAGGATATTTCTGCCGTAACTGATCTATTTCGGCAGCTAGTGCAAACTCCTTGGTGTGGAGCACACAAAGATCCACTTCATTTTGAGCCAGAAAAGTAGATAGAAGTTGTTGATTCAAAGCTCGATAGATGATGTTGCAACCTTGTGAGTGCAACAAAGTTGCAACTCTTTCCTCATGCTCACTGCTATTGATTGCAGTTACTAGTTTTAAACGAGGCTCAGCGAGTTCTAACAAGTATTAATCTGCTATCGCTAAGAAAATTCAAAGTGGGAAGAACTTGCTCATTTTCAAGGATCACTAAAACACTTACTACCCCTGAATTATTACGCTCTAACACCTGCTCAACAGTGATGGCAGAGGCCAGTAATGCTGGCGCATTCACCTCTTTTGCATTTGACTTGCTTATTGCATAAAGATCTATTAGATCCCCTCTGACTAAGGAGATCGGAAGATCTGAGATCTCGATAGTCAATGGAACAAGTCTTTGATTTACTAAGTTTTCACCTGCGCCAATTGCTGCTACTGGAATCAAATCTCCTGCTGATATCTTTGTTAAAACCGTGGTGCCAACAATCTCTGCTGAGGCAGATAGGTAATTCTTAGCAGATTGGGCCAGTAATACTGATGCAGGAGTGATATCGGATTCTTGGATTATCTGGCCAGGGGCTAGCTCACCGGTTGTTGCCCAAACGAAAACAGATCGATTAGCTTCCTTTGAAATAAGGTTGGCAGCAGTTAATGCAATTATAAATAAGGCAAAGCCCATTGCCAGCCTGGAGTTTCTAAAGAGATCAAATTTTGAAATTTTCATCTCTAGTTTTTACCAGTATCAGCACAGGATAAAGATCATCCGAAAGGATGATCTGGCAGGCAACTTAGTAATTAATGATCTAGCTATGACAATCATTCAACCAATTAGCACACGTGAGAGTGTTCGAAAAAGTAAGCTCTACCTAGTCCCAACACCTGACAAAGAGTTTGGTGATGAGTGGCTCCATCCAAAATTTTCACCAATTCCTTCACCGCTTTCTGATCTTCCTGAGGTTAATAAGTGGAGTGAGAATTTTGTGATTACAGTTCTTGAAGTTTGGTCTGGTCGAAGATCACTAGCGCAGTTATCTAGAAATTGTCATCGTTCGGCGCAAAAACAGATTGCTGCTCAATCTAATATCGATACCCAGAAATGTCAGATCAGAAGAATTTACATTAACCAACCAATTGAAGGAGTAGTTGAAGTCACCGCCACTTTACGTGTTGGCGATCGAGTTAGATCATTATCTTTAAGATTAGAGGGCGTAGATAAACGATGGATCTGTACTGATTTAAATCTGCTCTAGTTTTCTCCGTGGCATCTTTTGTACTTCTTGCCAGAACCACATGGACAAGGGGCATTTTTTGAAGTGCCACCTGCGGCGGTTGGCTTGCTCTCAGCTGCAGAGTATTGAAGTGCTGCTACCGGAGCAGGTGCTGGTGTTAATCCTTTTGCACCAACCTGATCGCCTTCAACTTGAACCTCAACATTAAATACAAAACTAACCAGCTCCTCTTTAACAGCATCCATCATTGCTGTGAACAGATCAAAGCCTTCACGTTGGTACTCAACCAGAGGATCTCGCTGGGCCATCGCTCTTAAGCCAATTCCCTCTTGTAGATAATCCATCTCATAAAGATGCTCACGCCACTTACGATCTAGTACTGAAAGCAGAATTTTTCGCTCAAGCTCTCGCATAACAGTTGGGGTTAACTCTGATTCCCGCTTTTCGTATGACTGTCTTGAGTCCTGCAAAATTTTCTCTAGTAAATACTCACTGTCTAATGCAACTGCGCCACCGATCTCTTCCAACATTTGCTCAGCAGTAAAGGAGATTGGATAGAGAACCTTCAGTGCATTCCATAGAGTGTTTAGATCCCAATCTTCAGCCACACCTGTTTGTGTTGCCGAATTAACATATGCAGTGACTGTCTCTTCTAGTGAAACCTCAACTAACTCCTTGATATCAACACCTTCTAAAACTTCACGTCGTTCTGAATAGACAACCTCACGCTGCTTATTCATTACATCGTCATACTTCAAAACATTCTTACGCATTTCAAAGTTCAAGGACTCAACTTGGGTTTGGGCAGATTTGATTGCATTGCTAACAATCTTTGACTCCAATGGAGTCTCCTCTGGCATGCCAGCAGCGCCTAAAAATCTTTCAACTAAACCAGAATTAAATCTGCGCATTAACTCATCTTGTAGAGATAAATAGAATCTAGATTCTCCTGGATCACCTTGCCGACCGGAACGACCTCGAAGCTGATTATCAATTCGTCGTGACTCATGTCGTTCTGTACCTAGAACATATAATCCGCCAAGTGAAACCACCGACTCATGTTCCTTTGTTACCGCAGCCCTTTGTTTTTCAATTTCAACTGGCCAAGCCTTCTCATACTCTTGAGGTGATTCAACTGGATTTAAACCTTTGCGTTGTAATTCAAAATCAGCCATAAACTCTGGATTACCACCAAGCATGATGTCAGTTCCACGGCCTGCCATGTTGGTTGCAACTGTTACTGCACCGACCGTGCCAGCACGGGCAATAATTGCTGCTTCTCTTTCATGTTGCTTAGCATTTAATACTTCATGAGGAATGCCACGCTTTTTCAAAATTGCCGATAGCTCCTCAGATTTTTCAACGCTGACCGTTCCGACCAATACTGGTTGACCCTTTTCATGACGTTCAACTATGTCATTTGCTACGGCAATAAATTTGCCAGCTTCAGATTTATAGATCAGATCAGATTGATCAATGCGCTGCATATTCTTATTGGTTGGTATTGGAATTACACCTAACTTATAGATTTGCATGAATTCAGAGGCTTCAGTCATTGCCGTACCGGTCATACCGCTTAACTTCTCATATAAGCGGAAGTAGTTTTGTAGGGTAATTGTTGCCAAGGTCTGGTTTTCATTCTGGATTTCAATCCGTTCCTTGGCCTCTAAAGCCTGGTGCAATCCCTCGCTATAGCGTCGACCAGAGAGCATTCGTCCAGTGTGTTCATCGACAATTAAAAGCTCACCATTCATCACGACATAATCTTTATCCCGCTTAAACAACTCTTTGGCTCGGATAGCATTATTTAAGTACCCGATCATTGGGGTATTTACCGCTTCATAAAGGTTTTCTATTCCAAGTGCTTCTTCGACTCGAGATACACCCTCTTCTAAAATACCAACGGTGCGCTTTTTTACATCTATTTCATAATGCTGGCCAAGATTTAATTTTGCAACCAAATTAGCAAACTCGACATACCACTTGGTGGGCTTATCTGCCGGACCTGAAATAATCAGTGGAGTTCTTGCTTCATCAATTAATATCGAGTCAACCTCATCGACAATTGCAAAATTATGACCACGTTGCACGCAATCAACCAGACTCCAAGCCATGTTGTCGCGCAGGTAATCAAATCCAAACTCATTATTGGTTCCATAAGTTATATCTGCTGCATATGCTTCGCGGCGTTCTGCTGATGACATGCTGGCAAGGATTACGCCGACTTTTAATCCTAGAAATCTATGAACTCTTCCCATCCATTCACTATCACGCTCTGCTAAATAATCATTTACAGTAACAATGTGAACACCTTTACCAGTCAAGGCATTTAGATATGCAGGCAAAGTGGAAACTAAAGTTTTACCTTCACCAGTCTTCATTTCTGCAATATTGCCTCGGTGTAACGCAGCACCACCCATAACTTGAACATCGTAATGACGTTGTCCCAGTGTTCGCTTTGCTGCTTCTCGCACCACAGCAAAAGCTTCCGGTAGAAGTGAATCTAGACTCTCACCATTTTCATAACGCAATTTAAAGGCTGCGGTTTTACCACGTAGTGCATCATCATCTAATGAAGTTATTTGATTTTCGAAAGCATTAACCTCTTGGGCAATTTTTGCTAATTGTTTTACAGCTTTGCCTTCGCCGGCACGCAAAATCTTGTCTAATAAACCCACAAAGATCCTCCGCTAGCCTCTTGATTTATTTTATAAATGCTCAGTGGCTTATGGTATTAGAGAATTACGCCCGACTGCACACGCAGTAATAGCGGCAGTTACCGTGATTTTGGCTTCAAAAAGAGCCCGTATCCCCTCCATTATTGATGCGCCGGTGGTGACTAGATCATCAATGAGAAAAATCGCCCCCTGAGGATTTTCACAGGAAGTAACCTCAAACATTCCGTAGGTATTTTGCATTCGCTGCCTACTATTTAATCTGCTCTGATCTTTCATATTTTTTCGCTGGCAAAGAAGAAATAACAAATGAGATTTTATTGATTTTAACTCAAGATAGTTTTGGACTTCAATGGCAAGCTCTTGAATATGATCTCGTCCACGCCTTCTAATTGCTGATATCGAGGAAGGAATGGTTACCAAATATATATCACCTGTAATCGCTAAATCCGCCATAGCATAAATAATTGATTGTGAAATGCTCATGGCAAGTAAGTCTCTTGCCAGATGGTTGTTACTTTCTTTAGCAGCTAGTATGACTGCTGATGTTTTAACACTGTAATTAGCCTTAAAGTACAAAGGATTGCTACCAATAAGAGTTTTCCTAGTGCTCACCTTCCAATTACTCTGACAAGTAGGACAGAGCCAGTAATCAGCGGTTGCACAGCCCAAACAAGAAAGTGGAAAGAGCAGCTCATTTAAGGATCTTAAGGAATCAAGCACCCTTTATTTATAACAGGAATCTATCTAAGAGTTATTACTTTTTAACTGTTGTTGAAAAAACATCATCTGGTGCTAACGAGATCGGAAAAGATTGCACAGAGTTACCATGCCGTTTAGGTAGTGTTAAGACGAAGTGAGCACCTTGATGAGGTTTTCCCCAAGCTAATAACTGTCCTTGGTGCAGCTTTGCATCCTCTAAGGCAATCGATAAACCAAGACCTGTGCCGCCACTGGTTCTCGCTCTTGATGGGTCAGCCCGCCAAAAACGATCAAATAAATATGGTGCATCTTCTTCATTAAAACCTAAGCCGTAATCTCGAACTCCAATTGCGATTTCATTTTCACTCTCTCTTATTTGAACCCTGACATTCTTTCCCTCACCATGATCTACTGCATTAGTTATGAGATTTCGAAGAATTCTCTCGATTCGCCGTGGGTCGCCTTCAATCTGAATTGATTTACTCAATGAATCAATTTCAAACAATGAAGATTTGCTTGGATGAAGGTAATCAACGGTTTTTTGAACCAAATTGGCGATATCAAAGGTAACAACACCTAATGAGGCAGCTTCCGCATCAAATCTACTTACCTCAAGCAAATCTGAAAGTAATAATTCAAAACGATCTATTTGATTGATTAACAACTCACTACTTCTGGCAATATTTGGATCAAAACTTTCTTTCTGCTGATAGATCACCTCTGCTGCCATTCGCAAGGTTGTCAGTGGGGTTCGAAGCTCATGTGAAACATCAGAAACGAATCGCTGCTGCAGCATCGAGAGATTTTCTAATCTGACAATTTGTTGTTGAATTGAAACTGCCATTTCATTAAATGAGTTTCCTAAACTTGCTAGCTCATCTTCGCTCGACACCGACATTCGACTAGTTAAATCACCTTGGGTAAATTTCTCAGCAACTGCTGCTGCTTGTTGTACAGGAGCAACTACTTGGCGAATAACAAATTGAGTGCTCAATCCGATGAGCAGCACTAACAAAAGTCCAGCGCCAAGTAAGGTCCAAGTTATGACTGAAATACTGTCGTACTGAGCATTTAGCTTAAAAAGATAATAGATTTCATATATTCCAGTACGTGGGATGTTTAATTTTCCACCAATTAAAAATCCTGGATATTGATCACCGTTTGAGTATCGAATGGTTACTCTTTTATCTAAAATTTCATCAGACTGGCGAACCTGCTCGCGAAATTCACCTGGAATTGAATCTAAGACTAAAAGTGTGGGCACGGTTTGATAAATAATCGGTTCATTACCACTTTTTGCAAATGGCAAGATCACAGTCTCTCTTCCAGACAATGAACCATCTTCTCGGCTAGAGGTAATAAAATCTTGTACTACCTTGTTTAAACCTGCATCATTTTGAAATCTTGCAATATTAAAGTGGCCTTGAGCAAGGAATAATGCATTTGAAGTTTCAACCTTAGAGATTGCGATCTTTTCATTAATGATTGTGGTGGCAACCCGATTGTGAACTGATATACCAATTACAGCAGCAATAATAATTGCAAATACAACACTAGTTAGCAGTACTTTAAGACTAAGGGATTGCCTTATCTTAAATTTGCTCGCAAACATGGCTAAACCTTAGCCGCCCCCGCCTTATATCCAACACCTCGAACTGTTAGCACATACTCAGGATTGTCCACATCATTCTCAATTTTTGAACGCAGTCGTTGCACATGGACATTTACTAACCGGGTATCAGCTGCGTGCTGATAACCCCAGACCTCACTAAGTAGCGCTTCACGGGTGAAAACTCGACCTGGCTCTTTTGCAAGGGCCGCTAATAAATCAAACTCTAATCTGGTTAAAGCTATCTCTCGCCCACTCTTTAATACTTTGTGTTCCATTTGATCTATAACTAAATCACAAATTCCTAATGTTCCAACCTTTGTTACTCGTCTTAGTCTGGTATTAATTCGGGCAACTAACTCCTGCGGTTTAAAGGGTTTAACCATGTAGTCATCTGCGCCAGCTTCTAATCCCAATACAACATCATGGGTATCACCTTTGGCCGTTAACATAACAATTGGAACCATGGATTTTTCTCGAATGATTTTGCAAACTTCGATGCCATCAATTCCAGGCAACATGACATCCAATAAAACTAAATCAGGTGTATTGGTATTGAAGAGATCCATAACCTGATCTCCACGATTTACTAAGTCCACCTCCATGCCGGCACCAGTCAAAACGATGCTGAGCATTTCTGCTAAGTCTTGGTCGTCGTCAACGACCATGACTAATGGCATTTAGGAACCGTGTTCCCAGGAGTTCAAATAAAGCTCTTGCACTGGAGTTAATACATCTAACGCAGAACCCATGCTCTCAAGTTTCAAACGAGCAACATCCTTATCAATTGAAACTGGAACATTGTGTAGACCAGCTGATAAATCTTTTCCTGCCTTCAGCAACCACTCTGCTGTTAAGGCTTGATCTGAGAAAGACATGTCCATTACCGAGGCTGGATGACCTTCGGCAGCGCCAAGATTTGCAAGTCTGCCCTCTGCAATTAACAAGATTCGACGCCCATCTGCCATCACATACTCATCTGTTTGGTGACGCATCTTTGCATTCTTTTGTTTTGCATTTTTTTCTAACCATGCCACATCAATTTCAATATCAAAATGGCCTGAGTTAGCCAATATTGCGCCATCCTTCATCTGCTTGAAGTGTTCATCGCGCAAAACATCACGATTACCAGTGACTGTAATGAATAGATCTCCAATTGCCGCAGCTTGCGTCATTGGCATAACTCTGAATCCTTGCATCAGCGCATCTAAGGCTTTAGTTGGGTCAATCTCAGTAACAATTACTTCAGCGCCTAATCCTTTTGCGCGCTCAGCAACACCTTTACCGCAGTATCCAAATCCAGCGACAACCACAATCTTTCCTGCTACTAAAGTATTTGTGGCACGGAATATCGCATCAAATGTGGATTGGCCGGTTCCATAACGGTTATCAAACATATGCTTGGTGTCAGTGTCATTTACCGCAATCATTGGAAACTTAAGTGCACCATCTTTAGCCATTTGGCTAAGACGGATAACTCCAGTTGTTGTCTCTTCACAACCAGCAAGCACGCCATCAATTAACTCTGTGCGAGTGGTATGTAAAACATTAACTAAATCGCAACCATCATCAAATACTAATTGTGGCTTTATATCTAGTGCAGAATTTAAATGTCCGTAGTAACCATCACGATCAACTGCATTTCTTGCAAAGACTGAGATTCCATATTCATGTACTAAAGCTGCGGCTGTATCATCCTGAGTTGAAAGTGGATTTGAAGCACATAATGCCAAGTCGGCACCGCCGGCTTTTAATGCCAACATCAAATTCGCAGTTTCAGTAGTGACATGCATACAAGCAGCAATCCGAACACCAGCAAAAGGCTTCTCTTTAGCAAATCTCTCTTTAATCTGAGCCAGCACCGGCATATTGCGAGCTGCCCATTCGATTCGCTTCTTGCCCTCGGCGGCTAGCTTTGCGTCAGCAATGTCATTTTTAATGGCGGTAGTAGTGCTCATTTGATCTCCTAGTTAATTTGGCTACTTAATCAATACTCTGTATCGGACGGTTAGAGGGCAAAGATACCCTGTCTTAAATGATTTATCACCTTTAAATAAGGTTGAGAACTGTGTCCCTAATCTCTGCCATCTGCTTTTGCGTATCGGCCTCAACATTTAGCCTAAGTAGTGGCTCGGTATTTGATGGCCGCAGATTAAACCACCAATTTTCGGCGGTAACTGTTAAACCATCTAACTCATCGACTTCATACTTATCTTGATACTTGTCTTTTACTAATTTAATCGACTTACTAGCATCTTTAACCTTGCTATTAATCTCACCGCTTGAAAAGTATCGATTATAAGGTTCCAGCAAATTTGAAAGTGATTTAGGGGTCGCCATTAACTCAGCTAAAGCATAAAGAGCTGCCAACATACCAGAGTCTGCTCGCCAGAAATCTCCAAAATAAAAGTGGCCAGAGTGCTCCCCGCCAAATACTGCACCAGACTCAGCCATCAATGTTTTTATATAAGAATGTCCAACTCGACTGCGTAAGGCAATGCCACCGTTTTCAGAAATCACCTCTGCTACTGCTTTAGAGGATATTAAGTTGTAAATAATCGTTGCCCCAGGGTTAGCTTTTAACTCCCTTACTGCAATTAAGCCTGTTAGTGCTGAAGGATTTACTAGATCACCATTTTCATCGATTAGAAAGCAGCGATCTGCATCGCCATCAAAAGCTAATCCGATATCTGCTTTCTCTTTCTTTACTTTTTTCTGTAATGCCTTTAAATTTTCAGGTTCGATTGGATTTGCTTCATGGTTTGGAAAATTTCCATCTAATTCAAAGTACATAGGAATTAATTCAACATTTAATTGCTCCATCACAGCTGGCGCAGTAAAGCCAGCCATTCCGTTTCCAGCATCGATTACTACCTTTAACTTTCGTTTCTTGAAGGTATTTTTTGGAAATCTCGTCAATAAGTAATCAACATAGTCACTGAGTAACTCTTGTTTTCTAACATTTCCCACTGGGCGATTAGACATAGGTACGCCCTCTTCAATTAGCTGACGTATTTTTACCAATCCAGATTCTTGACCAATTGGTCTGGCACCACTTTTGCAAAGTTTCATGCCGTTGTATTTAGCTGGATTATGACTTGCTGTAAACATCACGCCAGGCAAATTCAATTTGCCAGAGGCAAAATAAAGCATGTCGGTTGAAGCTAAACCGATTCTAATTACATCCATCCCTTGACTGGTGGCACCATCTGAAAACGCATCAGCTAGTGGTGCAGATGATGGTCGCATATCTTCACCGACCACGATGGTGGCTGGCTCACGTTCTATCTCGAGAAACTTAGCGAAAGCAACCCCTAAGGAAAAGGAGAAGTCAGGTGTTACCTCATCTTTTACCAAGCCTCTGATGTCGTAGGCCTTGATAATTTTCTCTAACATAATGCCCTTAACTTAGGGGTTGGTTACAGTATTTAAAAATTAATTTGAAGGTAGTACCCGAAGGTGACCTCTACGGCCAAGCTCTGGTTGCAGGCTCTTATTTGCTGAATCTGCACTTGCCACCTCACGCACTGCATTAGCAATAGCCATTAGATCTTCATCTGATGGGCCGATGTTGTGGTCAACGATCTCTTCCTTTATTACATTCCAACCAACTGGAACAGTTAAGCGTTCACTATGTGCAGCGCATAGATCGTAGTTATGTGGCTCTGCATAAGTTGAAAGAGGACCAAGAACTGCAGTTGAATCTGAATAAATGTAAGTAAGGGTTTTAATCGCAGCACTAGTACAACTTGCTCGAGAGCATCGGCGACTTCCAGATTTTCGCATGTCAGCAGATTAATACGACTTAGGTGGAAAAGTTGGGATTTAGCCTCTACTAATCACTCGGGCATCAGATATTGGCTCAGAAGCAGTTTCTAAATTAGCGCCATTATTCATTGGCAGGTAGCTAGTACCAATTTTGCCGACCTCCGGCAAAAAGATAACTCCACCACTTATTCCGCCTCTATTTGCAGTGACTTCAAGTCGATTTAATCCAGTTGGTGCGCGCCAGGTCTGAAAATTTGTTCCAGTTACTTTCTTAGTAATCTTTTTGCCATTAGTGCCAGTGGCGCTGATTTGCACATCGATTCGATCCCCAACAAAATTTAAAATTGGCCTTGAGCCAGTCAAATTCACACTCCACTTACTTAATTCATCTGCACCAGTCGCCCATGCAATCTCACTGCTTTTGCCGTAAGTAAAATTAGAAAATACCGAAGCAAAAATTGGCTGATCTGACTCAACTATTACTGAGAACGGCTGGCCAGTTGGGGCAAAGGTAAGTGGAATACTTATTAATCGCTGGCTCTTTACCTCCAGTTGTGAAAGACCAATCGGAATAAAATTGCCATCATTTGAATTTACAGTCACATCAATATTTGCATCAATCGATGCTGGAACTAACAATCTAAGTGTGTGAGTAACTGAATTAGTATTTGTCACCAACTTATCTAGTAAACCAGTAATTGCCGGTATGGTCACAACCTTACGAGCGGTTGCTACTGGTGCAACAAAATCTGCACCCAGTGACTTAAGACCTTTTTTCCGTTCATCAAAAAGGTAGGAGCTAACTCGACCAGATTTAGTTTTCACCGCAATGGCGATTGCTTCTTCGCCAGGAACTAATGAATCAATTGCTATTTTTCTAGTTGAATTCTGAGGGATTGAAACCTCGCTTGGCTCTAGCAAACCATTTGGCGTGAAAATTTCAATATCAACTGCAGATTGACTAAAACCACTATTTGATATGTATAAGAACGATTTGCTAGTTAGTGCACCTGAGCCGCCAATAAACCATTGCTCTCCGTTGCTAACTGAACATGGCACCACAGCCTTCCAGCCATTGTTTGCAAAAGTTAGCGATGTTCCTGGATTTCCCTCAACCAAGATTGCATCATTCTTCATTGGTATAACACTGCTTTTACCAGGATTTAACCTTTTGCTACTGCCATCAATTGATCTTCTATTTATTTTTGAGCTAGTCAAGGCTGCAATTGAGGAAACCTTGTTGCCAATTGCTGGACAAACTGTTGCTGGGTATGAGGAGGTTAATTTGATTTGTTGGCTTCGCTCTGGCGCATAATAAGAAAGGCCGGCTAACACCATTAACGCTACTGGAATAGCTACTTTTTTAAGATCTAATTTAGCCAAATCTATTTTACTTAAATTTTTTTGAATTTTTCTCATACTAGCTCCTCAAGCGGCACTTCACGACGCTTGCGTCCAGCCGGTAGAGCCAAAACAACTGCAGTAATTAAGGCGATTAACTGGATTGAAATCCATGCCCTGCGGTTTGTGCCATTGTGAGTTAAAGATATCTCACCTGGCTCAGCAATCTTAAACATGGGAATTCCAAATGGATGTTGCTCTAATGCAACAATTTTTCCATTGAGTAATAATTGCCAAGACTTATCAAATTTTTCAGCTAACAAAATTACGCCCTCCCCAGAAACAAAGGCGGTGGCCGCTTTGTCGGTTGAGCTAACTGGAAAGAATGTGCCCACGGTGTTTTGGTAAGTTACTCGAGCATGAGCTTTATCAACCTTCCACACCACTCCGTCTTTTGTTGCAGAGCTTCTAGTAAATCCGCCAATTCCATCAATAATACGAACTAAACCTGCATCTGCTGGATTCTTCATAAATACATACTGAATTCCGTAATACCCAAGAATTTGACTGCTGCTACCACCAACACCATTTACTAAATCCACAATAGTTTCATTAAACTGTGGTGGTGTTTGGCTAGCAACATCTGCATTGCCAATCTGTAGATCACCGCCTCTAGTAACAAAGTACTGCAACTGCTCAGGGCTCTTTCGAATTACCAAAGTTTTTGGACGTTCAGTTGTTGATGCTAAATCACTAATAAATGCTGGTATGACCTGCTCTTGATTTGATCGGAGTAAGGAATCCGCACCTGTTGTTGCTGTCCAAATTGATATCGAAAGCATTGAAGCAACAGTTATAACCGCTGTTGCTGCCAAGCCAATGTGTTTAAAACCAAAGTTACTTCGTTTTAGTTGCGGAATTAATCTTTCAGCAATTGCAAAAAATGAAAGTAGTACCAATAACTGAGCGAAAATTACTAATGGCCCACTCCAGATACGCTGCGCACTACTGCTATTTCCTTCAATGAAATATGAACTCAATGTTGCAGCTATAGAAATTACCAATAGCGAAGTGATTCCAACCTTACGCTGCTCCTTAGAGATCACTGCCACAATCAAATACAGGACAAAGGGTGCTAGTAAAAATAGCGGTGGAGACCCAAGCCCACCAAGGTTAAAGAGTAAAACTGATAGCTGGCCTGCAGATTCAACAGTTAATCCTGGCTCCTTTAATGCCGAGAATGGATTTAAAATCAGGTTAATTGAAATTGGCACATTGATGAAAATTGGTGTGAAAATCAGCGCTAAACGTTTCTTGTACTCATCGGTGTCCAAATTTTTTAAGATCTCTTGCCATTTAATTGCTCGCCAATTTGGCGAGGTAAAGTAGTTGTATAAGAAGACTGCGGAATGGAAAGTAATCCAGCTCAATAAAAACAGTGGTGAAAATGCAGCCGCTACCGCTGCAATTAAGACTATCGAGAAGATCTTGCGCCAGGTTAAATTACCTAAACCTTTATTCTTTTCAAGCAGGGTGAACAGGCCTGGCAATAAAATCGCAACCACAACTGTTCCCAGCCGCCCCTGATTTATTGCAGTTAACACAGCAGGTGAAAATGAGTACATGAAAGCTACAAAGACACTGGAGTACTTTGTTAGTGAGTACTTTCGCGCTGTCCGATAACTCAAAATAAATAGCAAAGTGGGGGTTAAGAAAAATAGAGCAGCGATAAAGGTTTGTGGGTTAGCTGCAGTTATAAATGATCCAATTCCAATGATTGGAATCCAAGCAGGGGCAGCAGCGCTGCTACCCAGCCCAACTAAATGCCAAGAAGAAACAAATGAAGAGATCATTTCAAAAGCACTAGCTGGTGCTACAGCTAGTGCGCCACCAGATAATGAGCCAAAGCGATTTCTTGAATATAGAAGTGAGATAAATAAAGTTAGCAAAACCCCCAGCAACAAAGGTTGCTTAACTAAAGATCGAATCTTGGTAAAACTCTTACTTGATTGGTATTGGATTTCATCAAAGCTTTCATCAATTACTCCAATATCTGAGTAGTTGTTTGCTCTGGTGATTTCACCTTCACCACGGTTTGGTTTAAAAGCATTTACAAGCGAGGATGAGATGCGCTCAATAATTGATCTTATTTGCACGCCACGACTTGGGATGAATGGGGTGATTACGCGGGCAGTCAATACACGACTAGATCTGCGATAGCGACGGGACTTAATTAAGTCTGCGGGTTTAAATATCAGTAAGCCAACCGCAGCAATCTCATCAGCTGCATACCCTGGAAGTTTTGCTAGCAAGTAAATTATGGATCGACCGATTGAGGTGAAAAGAAGTTGAATAGCAACCCAAGGAAGTATCCACCAGCTTGAGTTTGCTAGCAGTACAAAGGCTGCATTTCTTCGATCCAATAGCAAGGGACGGTGCAAAATTGCATCGCGCACATCAACTGATCTGCGCTCTGAAGCAGCAGCCTCTGCGTGGTAAAGGATTGCTTCGCCAACACAAATTACTGAGTGACCGGCAATATGTGCTCGCCAGCCAAGATCGATGTCATCTCTAAACAACTCTAGGCTGGGATCAAAACCGCCTAGCTCTTCAAATAATGATCGCTTGATCAACATACCTGCCGTACTTACCGCCAGCACATCTTTAGTTTCATCATGCTGACCTTGATCATGTTCTCGATCTTCTAAACCAGTCCAGCGAGTGCCATTTTCAGTGATACTTAATCCCACCTCTAAAATATGTTTGCGGTCATACCAACCAAGAATTTTTGGTCCAGCAATACCAACCTGCGGACGGGCCACAACTGCTTCTAATAATTTAGCCAGCGCATAACGATCTGGGGCGCAATCATCATGCAAAATCCAAAGCCACTCTTGCAGGTTCTCATCATCTAACGGAGCAAGTTTTGCAACCGCAGCTGAAATCGCAGCGCCAAAACCAGTTCGTCTAGATTTTTTAATTACCTCAATTCCAGCATTAGTTAATAATTTAACTGAGCCATCTATTGAGCCAGTATCAACTGCAATAATTTGATCAACTTTATGTTTTTGCGAAGATAGCGATGCCACAACCTCGCTAAGCCAGGTGACACCATCATGTGTAACAACAATTGCTGTTACAAACTGGTCCTTAAGTTGGGCTTGCGCCCTGGTGCTTTGCTTTTCAGCCACCCGTAATTTTATGCGCTACGGCGCTTTAAGCGACGACGCTCACGTTCAGATAATCCACCCCAAATTCCAAACCGCTCATCATGAGCTAGGGCGTACTCCAAACACTCAGCCCGAACCTCACAGGATAGGCAGACTCGCTTGGCCTCTCTAGTTGATCCACCCTTCTCAGGAAAGAAGGCCTCTGGATCGGTTTGAGCGCACAAGGCACGCTCCTGCCAGGAAAGCTGTTCTGAGTTAACTACTAGGGCTGTTAGATCTGCACGTTGTTCTGACATATCGCTCCTATGTGTAATCGGTACTACCTTAAAAAATCCTTAGGGCTTGGGGCTTGCCCACTAATAGGAGAATTACACGCTTGTAACTCGATTAAGTCAAGTCGGGATTAGGCAAATTGGGGAAAATTAGAAGCCTAGATAATTGGTTAAGACCACCATTCCAGCCTCAATTTGAGCCCCTGGAGCGATTATGGAGTCGATTATTTTGCAATTGGCACCAATTTTTGCACCCTTGCCAATAATTGATCCACTAATTTGGCAATTGCTATCAAGGACAACCTCACCTTCAATTACCGAACCATTATTGATTTCACAACCTGCTCCGATATTTGCAGTTGGGAAAATCAAAGCATCTGCGGTGTGTGATGGGGTGGCCACAGATGAGATAACACCAGTTACCAAATCAGCTGATGCCTTAACTAAGGCAGCTGGCGTGCCGATATCAAGCCAGTATGAGTTATCTAGATATCCAAAAACTTTTGCCCCCGAGGATAAGAGTTTAGGGAAGGTATCGCGCTCCACACTTACTACCTGATCTGCTGGAATCTGATTAATTACATCTTGATTAAAGATATAGCATCCAGCATTTATCTGATTGCTTATGGGATTTTCCATCTTCTCTAAAAATGATTTCACTTGATTATCACCTTGTAACTCAACACAGCCATAGGGCCTAGCATCTAAAACCTGAGTTAGGTACAAAGTTACATCCGCCTTACTTTGCTGGTGAAACTCAATCTGTCCCTTTAAATTATGACCGCTTAACACATCACCATTGAAAATTACTATCTGATCACAATTTGAAAGTAGTTTGGCTGCATTTCTAATGCCACCACCCGTACCTAATGCTGAATGCTCCACCGCATACTTAATTTTGATACCAAACTTTTCACCATCACCAAAGTAAGGTTCAAATAACTCAGATTTATAGGAGGTGGCTAAGACAATCTCAGAAATTCCAGCGCTAGCTGCTTTTCTTATTTGGTGCTCAGTAAATGGTACGCCAGCTACTTGCAACATTGGCTTTGGAGTTTTTAAGGTGAGGGGTAACAATCTGGTGCCCATGCCACCAACTAATAAAATTGCGCCAGTTTTCATCTGGAGATTCGATCTGCTACTTGCTTGATATTTTCATCCGTTGCAGTCAGTGCAATTCGAACATAATTATCACTGCCATAAAAAGCTCCAGGTGTTACCAAAATACCTAGTTCAGCAAAGTAATCCACGGTTTTATAGCCATCTTCACCTTTAGTACACCAGATGTATAAACCAGCTTGGCTATATTCAATTTTAAAACCTTTACTTAGGAGTGCTTGCTTTAACATCTGCCGACGATTTCGATAGCGATCTGCTTGCTCTTTTACATGTTTTTCATCAGATAATGCGGTGATCATCGCCTGTTGAACTGGCAGTGGCACCATCAATCCGGCATGTTTTCTTACCTGCCTGATTTGATCAATTAACTTGCTATCTCCTACAACAAAGCCGGCTCGATACCCAGCCAGATTAGATCGCTTTGAAAGTGATAACACAGCCAGCAAGCCAGTGTTGTCCCCATTTGCTAGTGCCAAAATAGATTTAGCATCATCAGAAAAACTTAAGTAGCACTCATCACTTGCTAAAATCGCCTGATTCTTACGAGCCCAGGTGATACATGCCTTTAACTCTTGATCTGTTTGCACCTGACCTGTTGGGTTTGATGGTGAGTTTAACCAAGCTAAATCAGCTTTTGGCCAACTAATTGCGTCAATATCAACTGGCGTAGCTTGGGCAGAGGCCATCATGGCACTTACTAAATATGTTGGATAAGCAACCTTTGGATACAAAACATTTTTACTTTGTAAAAAAGTTGGCAGTAAAGCAATAAACTCTTTTGAGCCAATTGTTGGCAGCACATCAAAATCGCCAGTAACTCCTAAATTTTCAACCGACCATTTCCTTATGGCATCTTTAAGTGCTGCAGTTCCAGCAACTACTGGATAACTAGGTGAGTTGCTGGCAGATGAAAATGCATCTTGAATAAATTGTGGAGTTGGGTCAACCGGTGTTCCTTGTGATAGATCAATAAAACCACCTGGATATTTTCGAGCTTTTTCGCCAAAGGGCGCCAAAAGATCCCAAGGAAAATCTGGCAGATTCAGGTTTGCCTACTTTTCTTGAGGTGGCAGGGCAGCAACTATTTCATGATCTTTACCAACTGGACCTAACTTAGCTGCACCGCCAGGGGATCCAATTTCAACAAAAAACTTAGTATTGACCTCGCTGTAGTTCTTCCATTGCGAAGGCACATCATCTTCATAGTAAATAGCCTCCACTGGGCAGACTGGCTCGCATGCACCACAATCAACACACTCATCAGGTTGGATATAAAGCATGCGGTCACCCTCATAGATGCAATCCACTGGGCACTCTTCAATGCAGGATTTATCTTTCACATCAACACATGGTTGAGCAATTATGTAGGTCACGCTTCTCCTTACAGTTATATCCAGCTATATAGGTAGAGAATACTGCCACTAACTCATACTCTAACTGGAGGCGAGTTTAATGGAGGGGGTCAAGTGCAGCCATCTGCGGCACAAATAGGTCAGCGGGTCAGTATTCGCCTGCATGATCCAGCTGGTGGCTATCGGGACATTCTCGGTATTTTAGAGAGTGAGAACACACTCCGAAAGAAGGATGGCACCTTAGTTTCCTTTGATCCAGCAAAGATTGCTATTTGGAAGGTTGTGCCAAGCAAATGAGTACTGCTCAGATTTCACTATTTGATACTAAGAGCAGAAAATTACAACCATTAAAAAGTAGTGATGGCAAAAGAATAAGAATTTATAGCTGCGGACCAACTGTTTATCGTGACGCACATGTTGGAAATATGCGAACATTTCTACTTGGCGATTTGGTAACTAGAACAGCAAAATTCCTTGGCCATGATGTTGAATTTATTCAAAATATTACCGATGTTGGTCATATGTCAGAGGATTTTGTAGAGGATAAAATCCTTGCGCAAGCTAAAGCTGAGTCAAAGGATCCATTTGAAATAGCTAGAATCTATGAGGCTCGATTCCATAAGGATTTATCTCACTTAAATATCACACCTGCCGATAAGTATCCCAAGGCGAGTGAATGTATAGAGATGATGCAAGATTTAATCTCAAAATTAATTGCAAAAAATCATGCCTATGTTGGCAGTGATAACTGCGTTTACTTTTCTGCGCAATCATTTCCAGGTTATGGCGCAATCAGTGGAAATAGATTGGATTCACTAAAGCCAGGTCACCGATTTGAATACACCGAAGATGGTGCGAAGAGATTTCACGCGGACTGGGCGTTATGGAAGGCAGCTGGTGATCGAACACAAATGATCTGGGACTCTCCTTGGGGTGCCGGATTTCCGGGTTGGCACATTGAGTGCTCGGCAATGTCGCTGCATTATTTAGATAAGTTTGTTGATTTACACCTTGGCGGAATCGATCTTAGATTTCCACACCATGAGGATGAACGCGCGCAATCTAACTGTGCAATTGATAAGGAAGCTGTAGAGCTGTGGGTGCATGGTGAGCACCTTCTTTTTGAAGGAAGAAAAATGGCAAAAAGTACTGGAAATGTAGTTTTAATCTCTGATCTAATTGAAAAAAATATTGACCCATTGGCACTGAGGTTGTGCTTTTTAGAAAATAGATACCGAAGCCAAATGGATTTAAGTTGGGAAAGTTTGAAAGCAGCACACAGCCTTCTACAACGGTGGCGAGAGAAGATTAAAGTTTGGCAACAAGATTCAAATATAGATTCACCTTTAACTCAAAAACTTATTGAGGAGATAGTCACCGATTTTAGACAAGATCTTGATACCCCAAGAGCACTTCAAAAATTAAGAAATCTTGAAAAATCTGATTCGATAAGTGACGGCAGTAAGCACCTTGTGTTTAAATCTGTGGATCAGCTATTCGGATTAAATCTGCTAAATCAAATCGCTCAAAAAGAGTTATCACTTGATGCGCAAAAGCTATTACAACAGCGAGAGGTAGCTAGAAAATCTGGAGATTTTAGCCAAAGTGATCGACTTCGCAATGAGTTAGAAAAATTAGGTGTTGCGGTTAAAGATAGTAAGTCTGGACAAAGTTGGGATTGGATAATTAACTAAACTTCGAACGGCTCTTGAACATACTTATAATTATGGCGGTGAAACCGCCTAACAGAAATAGATTTCCAAAGGTATTACCAGTTATCAAAATTTCATCCCCAGACCATGGGGTACTGGCCCGAATTACTAATGCTAGCCAGCTGGCAGCAGCAATAACTTGGTAGCGAAGATAGATGAACTTTTGTCCAACAACTTTAAAGCCTATGTAAGTTAAGATCAAAGAAAGAATTAATCCAATTGGTTGGTTGAAGTTGTGCAACATAGTTCCACAAAAGCCAAGTAGTGCACCAAAGAGTGCGCTCTGAATTAGCTTCACAACTTAACTCCTGAAAATAAATCTAATTCCCGACCATTTTCATCAAATGGTCCAGCTATCTCCCCTTTTACCAAGGTGTAGTACTCATCTCCCCATACTGATAAGCCCAGATTATTTGATAAGGCAAAGAAAGGACCATCGACTGAAATTTGAGTGGCATGTGCCTTCATTGCTGCTAATTTTTGTGCAACATACTCAGGTGCTTTAACTACAGAGGTAACTAGCTCATCTGGCTTTGCAAACGGTAGATCATCAGCATTTTCTGCGCCAAAAAACTCTGAACCAACCTCTTTCATTTTGTCGATCCCCATCTGAATAACAGATCTTGGCATTGTGTTCCAATAAATTTTGCTAACTTGCCAGCCCTGCTGGGTAGCGATCTCTGCTGCCCGCATCGCTACTTGGTGTGCCTTTATATGATCAGGGTGTCCATAGCCGCCAAATTCATCATATGTAATCAACACTTGCGGTTTTATTTCCAAAATGATTTTTACTAGTTCATTGGCTGCTTCATCTAAATCTGCTTGCCAAAATACATCTTTGCGGTCATTTTGTGGCATTCCCATCATCCCACTGTCACGCCATTTTTTGCTAGGTGATCCAAGAAATCTAAAATCCTTTATTCCTAATTCATGCATCGCATCTTTTAATTCAACTTCACGATGTTCACCCAGTTTGTCATCTTTGCTACTAGCTAGATTTAGTAAAGAATCAACTAAAACTTCACCCTCTTCACCTCGGGTGCAAGTCACTAATGTGACATCGATGCCATCGGCAGCATATTTAGCCATAGTGACGCCATTATTAATTGTTTCATCATCTGGATGGGCGTGAACTAGTAATAATCTCTTTGCTGATTTCACCCACACAATATAACTATAAACATGAGAGAAACTGACAAATTAAGTAATAACAGATTAGAATTCACTAATGGTCGATGATAAGTCTGCTCGGTTACCGCGGGATGAGCGTCGTGCGCAACTACTAGTTGCCGCCTTAGAGGTATTTACTGCCGCTGGTTATCACTCTGCTGCGATGGATGAGATAGCAGACCGTGCAAATGTTAGTAAGCCAGTTTTATACCAGCACTTTCCTTCAAAATTAGAACTTTACTTAGCAGTCCTTGATTTGCACATTGACTCATTAGTATTTGCGATTCAAAAAGCAATTGCATCCAATCGTGAGAACTCATCAAGAGTTGCCGCAACAGTTGAGGCCTACTTTGGCTTCATTGATTCTGAAGGTGAAGCTTTCCGCCTACTTTTTGAAAGCGATATGAATTTAGAGCCACAAGTCCGCGAGCGACTTAATCGAATGACCTACGACTGCGCAGCTGCAGTTAGTGCCGTGATTTCGATTGATACCGGGTTAGGTAAAGAGGAATCCATGATGCTTGCAGTGGGAATAATTGGCACAGTTCAAACAACTGCTCGACATTGGCTAGATCGAGATGGAAAAATTGATCGCAGGCGGGCTACAGAATTGGTGATGAATTTAATTTGGCGAGGTATTTCAGGGTTTCCTAAGTCACAATCCTAGATTCGCAAACCTTTCAAGCAATAGATAGAGTTATCACATGGCAACTGCAAAGAATGCAAGTAAAGCTTCAGGTAAAACTGAGGTCAAGATTGGTATTTCAGATAGCACCCATGAGATTAATTTTGAATCTCCAAGCACAAGCTCTGAAGTAATCGCAAAGGTTAATGAGGCGATTAAATCCGCAACTGTTTTAGCATTAAGTGACAGTAAAGGCCGAGAAATTTTAGTTCCGCATAACAAAATAAGTTATGTTGAAGTTGGCGAGTCAGCTGATCGCCATGTGGGTTTTGCAAATCAATAATTAGAGTTTAATTACTCGACGTTTATTAGCCCTAGCCTCTAATCTCTCCCACTGTTCTGGCATCGTTACGTACTCACCTAACTGGTTTAGCTTTCCATTTCCATGGTAATCACTAGCTCCAGTCATCACTAGATTATTTTGCTTGGCCAATTCAATAAGCTGAGTTTTTTCATCAGGTGAGTGATCGCGATGATCAACCTCAACACCATCTAGGCCGGCATCAATCAAAGAACCAAAGGTTTCAAGTGAGATTGTTCTACCCCGATGTGAAGCCATTGGGTGCGCAATTACTGAGACTCCACCAGCTGCTTTAATCATTTTTATTGCTGCCTCAGGCAGCGGTGAGTAATGGGAAACATAATATTTTGATTTATTGTGCAGCATCTGAGTAAACGCCTCATCCCGGCTGGCTACAACTCCTTTTTTTACTAATGCATCTGCCAAATGTGGGCGTCCTAAAGTTGCACCATCTGCTAACTGATCTAAGACATCTTGCATACTTATCTCAATTCCGGCCTCATTAAGCCGTGTAATAATTTTTGCCATTCGACCATGCCTATTTTCTCGGGTTGCTTGCATAGTGCTCATTAACTCTAAATTTTCAGAATCAAATAGCAATCCCAGAATATGCACACTTATTCCATCTGGTGTTTGGCAGGAGATCTCAGCTCCGGGCACAAGTGAAATACCTGGTCGAAGCGCAGTAATTGCCTCTTGCCAGCCACTTATTGAGTCATGATCAGTTAGGCCCAGCACTGAAATTCCAGCAGCTAGTGCTTTGTTTATTAACTGAGTGGGTGAATCTGTTCCATCACTAAAGTTTGTATGTGTATGTAAATCAATCATTTGACTTACTCTCTTCTTGGTTTGATCGCAATACAAAGAGTGAGCAACCAAATAGTAAGCCAATTATTCCAGGAATGGTTCCAGCTGGTGGTTGCTGTCCAAGCCAAAGATATGCAAGTAGTGCACTAACTGGCACTTCGAAAAATACAACTAGCGAGACAACCGCTGGTGAAACTCGCTTAAGAGTGAAGTTAAACAAGGTATGACCTAAGAATTGCGCACCAATGATTAATCCTGCTAACAAGATCCATTCTGTAGTTGAAAAACCTGTTAAATTCGATTTGGTAGCAAGTACTACTGGAAAAATCAGTACCGCACATGTTAAATAGCAAACTGTAGTAAATGTTGAAGTCGAGATAACTTTTTGTGAGTTGGCAGCAATAATCATGTAAGCAGCGCCCACTGCCCCACCAATTACAGCTAGCAGATCACCTTGAAAGGCTTGGATTGAAACATTGAAATCAATTCCAGTAATAACAACTACTGAGAAAAATGCAATCACCATTCCACCAATTGATTTTTTGGGTATGTGACCACCAGCTAATTTAATAAATATTGCAGCAAATATTGGTTGGGTAGCGGTTAACGCTGTTCCAGTGGCCACACTTGTTAATTTCATAGCCCAAAAGAAACAAACAAAATGAGTAGCAAGTAATGCGCCAGCCAAAATTGACCAGCGAATTGCACTTTGCTGAGCCTTTGTGCGCCACTCACCCCTAGCCAAAGCAAAGGGCATCATTACTAATGCTCCAACTAAGTTGCGCCAGAAAATCATTGTAGGAATTGGCATAGTGGCTTTTGCGATGATGGGCCCTGAGGAACCAATACCAAGTACGCCTAAAACCAAAAAGGGGATATCCCTGCCAGTTGGTAATTTTGTGTGATCTTGATTCTTCATGGGTAAAACCTACCTATAAATTAATTATTGTTATGAATTGATAGCAAGCCGTTACCCCAACTCAATGAATTCAAGTACTTAGCCAAACCTAAATCCAGTATTTCTAGCCAGATTGACGGTGAAAGCCACTTTTGACCTAAATAGTGAACAGCTTGGCAAAATGCGAAAGCTTAAGTATTTACGTTCAGCCTCACGCCTACTAAAGACTTAGATCGAACAATGATTTTATCTAAAATTGAATCAAAGGCATCCTTCATCTTTTGATCAGTTAATACAATCGGATTACCAGCATCACCGCCTTCGCGGACATTTGTATCAAAACCAATTTTTGCCAACAATGGAACATCAGCTCCAACCAACTCACTTAGTCGTCTTGCGGTCTCTTCACCGCCACCACTACCAAAGATAGATATTTTCTCACCTGTTGTGGCAGAGATGGTCTCTGACATATTTTCAATTACGCCAATTACTGGTTGCTTAATTTGATGAGCAATTCTTCCGGCACGCTCGGCAACTTCAGCCGCTGCAATCTGCGGTGTAGTTACAACGATAATTTCTGAACCGGGAATTAATTGACCAAGTGATATCGCAATATCACCAGTTCCTGGTGGTAGATCCAGTAACAATAAATCTAAATCGCCCCAGAAAGCATCACTTAACAATTGTTCTAAAACTTTATGCAGTAGCGGCCCACGATAGGCAACTGGATCAGATCTTTCAGGTTTAAACATTTCCATTGAAACTACCTTCACGCCATAATTTTCAACTGGAATAAAAGTTTGATCTATCGCTGTTGGCCTCTTATCTAAGATTCCCATTAATCGAGGGATTGAATGACCATATACATCTGCATCCAATATTCCTACCTTTAAACCTCTAGCTGCTGCAGCAACAGCTAAATTTACAGTGACTGAAGATTTACCAACACCACCTTTTCCAGAGGCAATACCTAGTACTCTGGTTAAAGAATCTGGTTGTGCAAATGGGATGAATTTCTCACGTCCACCTCTAATAATTTTCTTCACATTGTTTCTTTGTTCCTCACTCATTACTCCAAAATTAATCTCTACTGATTTGACCTCGGTAATCTCACTTAATGCATTGGTGATATCTGACTTTAACCGGTCTTTCATCGGACAACCGACAATGGTGAGCAAGATAGCGATGCTGGCGGTGCCATTAGCAAATTTGACCGCCTCCACCATTCCTAGTTCAGGAAGCGGCTTGTGCAACTCTGGGTCAATAACTTTTTCAAGTGCCTTATTAATTTGATCTACTGTGCTCATAGAATCTCTGGATCTATTTTTGGCTTTGGTTTTACCTCTAAATCAGACTTATCAATGACATCACCAATGTGCTTTTTAATTAAAGCTTTTGGATGTAAATCTTTTACTTGCATGTCTTCATATCCGGGTCCTAAATTATCTTTTATTTCATTGGTCACATTTTGGGCCATGTTTTTTACTTTAATTAACAGTCTGGCTGCGTCTGCTGCCATATTTGGCAAGCGATCAGGGCCAATCAGAATCATGCCAATAACAAGTAATGCAAGAATCTCACCGCCACCAATATTAAACATTTTAATTACTCCTTAGATGCTGCAAGAGTAACGGTTATTTCTTTGGTCAAATTACTGCGTTTATACTTAATCTTTACCTTATCTCCTACATTCTTACTTCTGATCATTACGATTAATTCATCTGAATTATCAACCTCAGAGCCATCAAATTCAATAATCACATCACCTGCTCGTAAGCCAGCTTTTGCAGCAGGTCCGCCTGGTGTTATTCCAACACCTTCGCTAGTAATCAACGCCCCAGTACCGGTATATCTAGTATCAACTGAAATTCCCATTATTGGGTATGTAGCTGAACCTGTTCTGATTAGCTGCTCAGTAGTTTTTTTAGCTTGGTTAATTGGAATAGCAAAACCTAATCCAATTGAACCTGCTTGGCTGCTAAACCCAAGTGTTGCAATTGCTGAGTTAACACCAATTACTGCACCAGTTGCATCAACTAGTGGTCCACCAGAGTTACCTGGATTAATTGCTGCATCAGTCTGTAGTGCATTAATAAATGAGCTCTCGCCGCTTCCACCACCAGTAGTAACTGCTCGGTTTTTTGAACTAATAATTCCAGAGGTAACAGTGCCTGAAAGCCCAAGGGGTGATCCAATAGCAATTACTGCATCTCCTACTTGCACGCTATCGCTATTGCCCAATTGCAATGTAGGGGCGCCAACCACATCAATTTTAAGCACTGCGAGATCATAAGGACCATCTCTGCCAATCAACTTTGCTCGGTACTTCTTGCCATCAGATAACTCAACAGTGATAGTTCCACTTCTTGCTGCTGACTCAACCACATGGTTGTTTGTCAAAATAAATCCATCACTATCTAGGAAGAAACCAGAACCAGTACCTGAACCACCTGATCCTTTTACGGAAATTGAAACTACTGCTGGAATTACCCGAGCCGCTAAAGCTGCAATTGAATCTGGTGCTCGTTCTATTGAATTTGATGTTTGCACTAAATTAGCGCCAATATTTGTAGCACTTCCCCGACCAATTGCTGCGCCAAATCCACCAGCTATTAATGCGATTACTACGGCAACAACAAAAAAATTAGAGTTACTTTTGCTAGAAATTATTCGAACTTGCTTAGGTTCTGCACTAGCTTGCCACCATGGTGTATTTGATGGTTGCTTCATTTAAGTAAGTTTATTGGCTACTAAGACACCTGCGCCAATGGGAATAAGTGATGCTGCCCATCTTTCATCCTCTTTTACAACCTTTATTGCATCTCTTCTAGCAATACTCTCAGGATCTCTTTGGGTTGGGTCGGCAACCTTGCCACCGCTTAACGCCTGGTCGATGATTAGTAAACCACCCGATTTCAACAATCGGTAGGACTCGTGAACCATGTCAAACAAATCAAGTGCTGGTCTAATAACAATTAAGTCATAAGAGTTGTCGGCTAGTTTTCCGATTACTTCAATTAACTTACCAGTAATGATCCGATACCTAGTTGGTGCTACATCTGCCTCATCAAAAATAGTTTTAGCTATTTTGGAATGCTCTCGCTCGGAATCAATAGTTGTAAGCACTGCATCAGATGGCATGCCGCTAAGCAGCCACAACCCACCAACACCTGAGCCAGTTCCAATCTCCACAACCGATTTAGCATTTAGCAAATTAACTGAAAACTTTAAAAACTTTCCAACTGCCGGCGTTGGATCTGACGCACTTATTTCCTGCCCATTTCTTCTAGCTTGTTGCATGAAGTAATCCTCGTGCGCAAAACTCTCGGCAAATGAGTTCATGTCACCTCGGGCTTGCGGTGATTGGCTCAAAAGGTATCCAGCCATTCAATTAAGAGCCGTACTGCAAATCCAGTACCACCCTTTATATTCTCACCAGCATCTACTTCAGATCTGCCGGTACCGGCAATATCCAAATGGACCCAAGCTCTATCACCAGCAAACTCCTCTAAAAACAGTGCTGCTGTTACAGAGCCTGCTGAAAAATTAAATTTATCTGCTGTGTGGTTAAAGTCTGCAACATCACTGGCTAGCGCCACTGAGTAATCATCGACTAATGGCATATGCCAAACTTTTTCACCAACTCGATCCCCAATTTCATTTAGTTTTTTCGCCAAAGTTGTATTCCGGGTGTACATCGCAGCATATTGACGGCCAAGACCAAGAGTTGCAGCACCAGTCAAAGTGGCAACATCCAGTACATAATCTGGATCCAAATTTAAATCAGCATATGCAAGACCATCTGCTAAAACTAATCTGCCCTCAGCATCAGTGTTTATCACTTCAACAGTTGTGCCACCGTAATGTTTAATCACATCAGATGGGCGTTGTGATGTACCAGAAAGAGCATTTTCAGCAGCCATTAGTAATGTAGTAACTCTTACCTTTGGTTTTGTCTTTGCCAATGCAACGGTGGCAGTTAATACTGCGGCAGCACCTGCCATGTCACTCTTCATACCAATCATCGCGTCATAAGGTCGTTTCAAAGAAACACCACCTGTATCAAAAGTTATCCCTTTGCCAACTAAAACAACATGAGGCCAATGAGTAGAGCCCTTTGGAGCATAAGAGACCTCTACTAATCTAGGACCAGGCTTAGGAGATGAGTTACCAACTGCAACTAATCCACCAAAATCCTTTATTGCTCGGCCAGATTTAACGGTGATTGAAAGTCCAGAATTTTTCGCAGATGAAACCAAAGCGCTAGCTTGTTTTGCAAGCCACTCTGGATTCTTAATATTTGAAGGTGTATGAATTAAATCTCTCGCCTGCCAGACAGCAGTTGCTAATACATCTGCTCTCTCTACCTCTCTCTCAAACTCACCATAAATCGTAAATGATGGTTTCTTATCTTTTTGCTCACTCTTAAGTGAGAATTGATAATTTGAAAGTATAAGAGCGACCGCGATAGTGGTAATTAAGTTTTTATCCTCAGATAACGCGCACAGCATCTGACTGTTGCTGGCTTTAACTTTTCGCCCTACTGCAGCGGCAGACTTACGCAGATCTTCATTATTTCCCTCACCAATACCAACTAGATATATTCGTGTCAGATTTGCTGCCGAGAGTGGAACTTCAATAATTTCACCAGCTTTTGCGGTGAACTCTGGCCAATTTGCCAGCTCAATATTTAGATCTAATTTTGTGAAGTTGTTAAGTGCGGTTAAAAACCTACTCTTTACTAGTTGTGGTTTCTCACCTGGTGTTACTGGTATTGCAACTGCAGTAAATTCTGATAGTTCTAAATCTCTCTCGGTAATAAGTGAGAGTTTTGGCGATAGATCTAGGAGTTTATTACTCATAAACTTAGTGGTATCTAGATTTGTCGATTACTTTTTTACTAATGCAACAGCAGCTTGTAGAACATTTCCTAAATTTGTTGCCTCTTCCACATTTAGTTCCACAACTAGTCTTCCGCCACCTTCAAGTGGAATTCTCATGACCATTGAGCGAGCCTCTTTGGTGACCTCCATTGGGCCATCACCAGTTCTTGGTTTCATCGCTGCCATTTGAATCTCCCCTAATAAAAATCATCTAATGCTGACCTAGAGGTGTAATTATCCCCTATATGGCTACGGGTGGGAAATCCTTTAAATACCCTTATGAAATCAAGCCAATTAAGCGGGATCTGCCCGATGTAATTACTGAAGTGACCGCTCGCTCGGGCACACCCAATTTTTCTGCTATCTCGCTCACACTGACCATATTTACTAAATGCAATGTCAAAATCAAACGCTCTTCTTCAGGCAAGGTGGCAATTAATTCAGCGATCGTCTTTCGGCTGTCATCAGGTGCCATGGCATAAAGGTTACTGGGCAGAGCCAATACTTTCGAGTTATGCGCAAACTTGGCGAGCGAATCGGCGCAAAGAGAGCCAGACTCCGATAAGTAACGCAGGTTTTGCGAAGAGTAAAATAATGCTGGGTGCAATTACCTCTTCCTGCCAATAAAAAATTGTGCCACCGCGAACTTTCTTTAACTCAAATTTTCCAGTTCCTCTAAGAACTCGACCAATATGTCTTACCTCGCAGATGTATGGCGGCTTCCAATTTGTAATCTCCATCGTATCTAAAATGCCAATTCTCAATTTTGGGTAAAGCTTTGGAAAGATGCCAGTGAAGGCGAAGATAAGTACGCCCTTGCCATTTCTAACCGTGCGATCTTGATCAATCTCAGACCAAACTTTGGTTTGCAACATCCACTTACTTTGACCTTTCCAATCAACTAAAGATTTCCAAACCTGCTCAATTGGTTTATCAATTTTTATAGTTAATTCAAGATTTGATAACTTATTCATTTAGCTTTAACCGCCTCAATAGTTGATGGAATGTCACTGCACCATTTAACTAACTCTTTTTGTCCTGCCTTCATAAAGTTTTGTGAGGCTAGATGATCCAAGGCAGTTCTAAGTGGTGCATAAACACCAGTTGGATCACAGACTGCAATTGGCTTGTTGTGAAACTTTAAGTAACGGCCAACCCAGATCTCAAAAAACTCCTCTAAGGTGCCAATTCCGCCAGGCAAAATAATAAATGCCTCAGCTAAATCCTCAATTTTTGCTTTTCGATTTCGCATGTTATCGACAACATGCATTTGTGAGGCTTGAGCATCTTCAAATTCAATCCGCTTAAGTGGCTCGGGAATAACACCAATCGTGACAGAGCCAGCCTCTCTGGCACCCTTAGCCACCTGACCCATCATCGATGCTTTACCGCCACCCCAAACTAGATCCCAACCTTGCTGACCAATTGCTTTGCCGATATCAAATGCTAATTCAAGTGAACTTTGAGGAATATTAGGAGCAGAGGAGCAGAAAACTGATACGCGCATGAATTTAGTCTATTACCTCTCACTCACTTTGATACCGTTGGCTAATGAGCAGTAATCAAAGTAAGGGATATGGATTTGGTGTTGCTACCCAAACCCAATCTGGGCAAATTCTTGAGTGCTCTTTTTACAGCCTTGGTTTAGGAGATGCGCCAAAAAATAAGAGTGATAGCCATGTTGATGCATTACTCGGTGAAGATTCGATTCGTAAAGTTAAAAAAGTCGCAGTTGAGGTTGTAATTACTCTTGATGAAAAACCAAAAGATGCCGCTGATGTTTATCTCAGACTTCACTTACTTTCACATAGGTTAGTAGCCCCGCATGCAATAAATCTTGATGGCATATTTGGACTGCTAGCAAATGTAATTTGGACCTCAGCTGGTGCATGTGAAGTTGAAGGTTTTGAGAAGGTCAGGCCACAACTACAAAGCAAATTTGGAAATTTGGTTGTATATGGTGTTGATAAATTCCCAAGAATGATTGATTACGTGATTCCAGATGGTGTGCGAATAGCAGATGGGGATCGAGTTAGGTTGGGGGCTTATCTCTCACCTGGCACCACTGTGATGCATGAAGGCTTTGTTAATTTCAATGCAGGTACTTTAGGCAAATCAATGGTGGAAGGCCGAATTAGTGCCGGTGTTGTTGTTGGCGATGGCAGTGATATTGGTGGTGGTGCATCAATTATGGGAACTCTAAGTGGTGGCGGTAAAGAGGTAATTTCTATTGGTGAAAGGACTTTGCTTGGCGCAAACTCAGGTATTGGAATTAGCTTAGGAGATGATTGTGTTGTGGAAGCCGGTGTTTACATTACGGCAGGCTCAAAGATAAGCCTTCCTGATGGAAGTATTGTTAAATCAAAAGAATTAAGTGGAGCTAATAACCTGTTATTCAGACGTAATTCACAATCAGGAGCACTTGAGGCGGTATCTAAATCTGGCAAGTGGGCTGGTCTTAATGCAGCCCTACACAATAACTAGCCTTTAAAAAGTTTTTTCGGGGAGGTAAGAAAACCCACTCCCCATGAAATATGCATTGTCGCTAGAACTAGTGGCATAAAAAATTTGTCTAAAACTTGCTGGCCAATAATTAAACCACCAATAACTAGAAGTATTACATAGGATATAAAAGGTGCAAATAAAATTGGATTGATAAAAACTCCAGCTATAAGTGACATAGCATTTGCAATTACTGCAACTGGTGGTGCCAGGTAGCGATAGTTTGTAGTTTTAGAGTGCTGTCTAGCGATAACTCGACGCCATCTGCCATACTGAAAATATTGCTTTGCTAACTTTGAAATACTTTTCCTTGGTCGATATGTGACTTTAAGCGCTGGATCAAACCAAATTAATCCACCTTGAGCACGCATGCGATGGTTTAACTCCCAATCTTGCGCTCTGATATACCGCTCATCAAAGCCACCGGCTTTCAATATTGCAGCCTTCTTAAAGGTACCAAGATAAACAGTCTCAGATTCACCTGCACTACCGCCAGTATGAAACTTTGAAGGCCCAACGCCAAGCTTTGATCGCATTGCCTGCGCAATTGTTCGCTGTAATCCACTGCTGCTATCTGCATACATAACTCCGCCAACATTTACGGCGCCCGTTTTTAACATAATCTCAACCGCAGTTTTTATATATGTTGGTGAGATTTCAGAGTGGCCATCAATTCTGCAGATAACTTCATAAGAACTTTCTTTAACAGCTAAATTAAGACCTTTGGCAGTTTGTCCAGATGGGTTGCTCACTAATTTAATTCTAGAATTTTTTGCTGCTAAATCATCAGCAATCTGATTAGTCTTATCCTTTGAAGGCCCAAGTGCCAAAATTATTTCAATTTCTCCAAGATAGTCTTGCTGAAGGATTGCTGAGATGCAATTTTCTAAATCCTGATCTTCATTGAGAATAGGCAAGATAACCGATACTGCAGGTGCGGTTGAATCATTCATAACCCCTCCTGCCATTATTTGTGCCCAATATTTCCCTGTCCATAATCTAGGATAAGAAGATGAAATCTTCTCGAAGTATCAGGATCTTTACTGGTATTTCGATCGCAACTTTAGCAATTTCAGCAGTGAGTGCATTGGCTTTTGGCACAGTATCTGCCTCAATAAACAAGATAGATGCATTTGCTGGCATTGATAAGCGTCCTGAACGAATGTCTTCTGCAATAAATTATTTATTGGTTGGATCAGATACCCGAGAAGGTTTAACAAAGGCAGAACTTAAGGCTCTTCGAGTTGGCTCTGTTGCAACTGCTGCTGGCAAAAGATCTGACACGATGTTGCTAGTTCATATCTCAAAAGCCCGCGATAAGGCTGTTTTAGTTTCTATCCCTAGAGATTCATTTGCATTAATTCCTGCGCACCTAAACAAATCAGGAAAAAGTATTCCGGCTGCTTACTCGAAAATCAACTCAGCGTTCAACTGGGGTGGTGCGCCTTTACTTATTCAAACAATAGAGGAAATGACCGAGTTGAAGATCGATCATTACATAGAGGTTAATTTCGCCGGGTTTGCCAAGGTGGTTGATTCATTAGGTGGCATTGAGGTTTGTACCAAGAAAGATATAGATGACCCTAAGAGTCACTTGGTTTTACCTGCCGGAGTTCATACCCTAAATGGAATTGATGCACTTAAGTATGTTAGAACTAGAGAGTTTGATGGCTTAGGAGATATCGGAAGAATGCAACGCCAGCAAGCTTTTATGTCATCAGTTGTTAAGAAGGCGACAAGTGCTGGAGTGCTACTAAATCCAGTAACGATGACTAATTTTATTAACTCCTCCCTTTCTGCGGTAACAACTGATGAGGGATTGAAGAATTCAGACTTGATTACCTTGGCTAAGCAAATGAAATCACTTGCCACCTCAAATATAAGAACCCTTACTGTGCCGCTTTCAAGTTTGAACTACTACTCAAATGGCGTAACTGCATCGGTCTTATGGGATCCGGTCTTGGCTCCTGAATTATGGGATCGCTTGCGTGAGGATCGAGCAGTAATAGATGAGGTAACTCCATCACCTTCACCATCTGCAACAGAAGCTGCAAAGGTTGAGATTATTGATAAGTTTAAAACTCGTACTGCGGCAGATAATATCTGCCGATAATTAACTTACTTAAAGATAGGCTCTATCCATGGCGTTGAAACTTTCAGTAATTGGTACTGGCTACTTAGGTGCTACTCACGCTGCCTGTATGGCAAGTTTGGGCTTTGAGGTAATTGGATTTGATACTGAGTCTTCAAAAGTGGATTTATTAAGCAAAGGAAAAGTTCCATTTTATGAGCCAGATTTAGAGGAGTTACTGGCAGAGCAAATTAAAGCCAAGCGCTTAACTTTTACAAATAAGGTTGAAGATCTTTCTGATGCAGATGTGCACTTTATTTGTGTAGGAACGCCCCAGGTTAAAAACGGTAATGCCGCAGATTTAACCTATGTAAATTCTGCGCTTGAATCAATCGCAAAGCACGTGAAACCAGGTGGGTTAGTTGTTGGCAAATCAACTGTTCCAGTTGGAACGGCAACAAAATTAAGAAAGAGATTACTTGAGTTAAACCCCAAAGCAGATCTTGCCTGGAATCCCGAATTTCTCCGTGAAGGATTTGCAGTTGAAGATACTCTGCGACCAAATCGTTTAGTTATTGGAGTTGTTACTGATTCTGCTGAGAATATTCTTAAAGAGGTATATGCAATAAACCTGAAAGAAAACACGCCTTGGGTGAGAGCTGATCTGCCAACAGCAGAGTTAGTAAAGGTTGCAGCTAACTCATTTTTAGCGACCAAGATTTCTTTTATTAATGCAATGGCTGAGGTTTGCGAAGCATCTGGTGGTGATGTGACTGTTTTAGCGAAAGCTATTGGTTATGACCCAAGAATTGGTAGTAGATTTTTACAAGCAGGAATTGGATTTGGCGGTGGCTGCCTTCCAAAAGATATCCGCGCATTTATGGCACGGGCTGAGGAGCTGGGAGCTAGCCAGGCTGTTGAATTCTTAAAAGAGATCGATGCCATCAATCTGCGTGCTCGACAGAGAATTATTGAACTAGTTCGCAAAGATCTATCTGATGACTTAGTAGGTAAAAAAGTTGCTGTCTTAGGGGCGGCATTTAAACCAGATAGTGATGATGTTCGTGACTCCCCGGCCCTGGATATCTCAGCACAAATTCAAGCAGCTGGAGCTAATGTCACAGTCCATGATCCGAAAGCAATTTCTAATGCGCAGAAACGTTTTCCTGGATTAACTTTTGCAGAGGATATAAATTCAACATTGAAAGATGCTGAGATAGTTCTTCATCTAACTGAATGGAAAATTTATCGCGAGATTGATCCAGCACAGATTAAGAAACTAGTTAAATCCGCAATTATGATCGATGGTAGAAATGCACTAGATCGTGATCTTTGGCGGGCAGCTGGTTGGAAATTCAGAGCATTGGGTCGAACTGATAGTGAGTAATCCAATAGATCAATTACTAGCCTTAAAGACTTGGGCAGTTGTTGGCTTGAGTAATAACTCTGAACGGGCGGCTTATCGAGTTTCAAAATTACTCATAGAAAAGGGCCACCAAGTAATACCAGTTCATCCAAAAGCAGAAACAGTTCATGGTCAACAAGGATATGCAAAATTATCAGATATTCCTTTTGCAGTAGATGTAGTGGATATCTTTGTTAATTCAGAGCTTGCCGGTGAGGTTGTAGATAGTGCAATTGCGATTAAAGCAAAGGGAGTTTGGCTTCAGCTTGATGTTATTGATGAGGCTGCAGTTGATAGAGCAGGAAAGGCTGGTTTAGTTACGGTAATGAATCGCTGTCCTGCAATTGAATATGGCAAAAAAATATAGTTATTCCAGAATTTTTCCGCTGTAATACTGTTGAGCATGGATAACCTCAGTAAGTAAAGTTTCAAGCTCTTCTCCAATGATTCCAACCTGCTTAATTGATTGATCAAACTTTAGTTTTGGATTACGTGCCATTAGATGCAGGTATGGCCGGTAATCATCACTTTCTGGGTCAGTTTCTAAATCTCCTGTAACTACATAATTAGATAACAACTCAATACTTCCTAGTGGCAAATCTAAAACAGCTCTTAGGCTCTGCTCATAAAAATTTGTCGCGCAGCCAATCTGACTCCAGTACCTTGCATTTGGAATTAAATAGTTCACTCCAACTAGTTTCTTGTAATCAACAGCATCAACATAAATTTCAAATCCCCCGACTAAGCCGACCTCATCTGCAAGTTTTAGTGCTGAAACTTGAATTTCCTGCGAAATCTCATCAGTAATTCCCGGAAGTGGAGTGATCGATATGTCACCAGTAAGTAAGGAGATTGGCCAGGTAACGGCCTGTGCATGAGCTGATCTTGCAACTAAAATCGATAGATGCTCACCTTGAGTTGAATGCATGGAAATCTGATCCAACTTCTCTAATGTTTTAGAGGTTGGATACACCTTTACGCCAGATTTTTCCGCACTTTTAATTGCAGGAAGTGAAATAATTTTGGGGTCTGCATAAACAAAATCAAGATCCTTAGCAAATTCAATTAACGTCTCAGCTGACATACTTACATTTTCAGATCTAATCTGAACTCCCAGTTTCACCGCTTCACTTTGATAGGTAGATTGACCCCACGCCTGTGTGATTATTCCAATGTATGGCGGTTTCATGTATTAAGGTTACCTGCATAATGGTTCAAATAATTCTTGCCTCTGCGTCACCATCACGACTTCGCCTGTTAGAAAGTGTTGGGATAACGCCAAGTATTTTAGTAAGTGGGGTTGATGAAGATGCATCGGAGTTTGAGTCCCTATCACCGGCAGAGCTGGTAATTGCTTTAGCAATTCTTAAAGCGCATACAGTTAAAGGCAAAGCACCTGTTAATTCTTTAGTTATCGGTTGTGATTCAACATTTGAATTTGAAGGAAAATCACTAGGTAAGCCAGTTACGAAAACGAAGGCGATCGAAAGGTGCAAACAATTAAGTGGTAAAACTGGGTATCTTCACACCGGCCATTGCTTAATCGACTTACGACAAGAAATTGAGCTAAGTGAGCGGTCAACAGCAAAGGTGCAGTTTGCGCAGATGACTGATGCTGAGATTATCGATTATGTTGATTCAGATGAGCCACTTAATGTTGCTGGAGGTTTTACCCTAGATGGATTAAGTGCACCATTTATTACAAAAATAGAGGGGGATCCCAGTGGAATCATTGGATTATCACTACCTTTATTGCGCAAGATGATTATCTCCCTTGGCTATAGCTGGCCTGAACTTAAAAATAAGTAATTTTTTAGGATAAGTTTGCCTTATGAGCAAGTTATACAAAGACCCAATTGGTACTGCCGAAAAAGCTGCAAAAGCAATTGCAAAAATTACTGGTAAAGAAAAGCATGATGTAGCACTTGTAATGGGTTCTGGTTGGATCTCAGCCGCTGATGCACTTGGCACACCAACTCATGAATTTGCAGTAACTGAGTTACCTGGATTTCCAGCGCCAACAGTTGCAGGTCACGGCGGGAAGTTACGCTCTTACAGATTATCAAATGGCTCTAACGCCCTAGTCTTCTTAGGCCGCACTCACTTTTATGAAGGACTTGGTATGGAACCCGTAGCCCATGCAGTAAGAACTGCAGTCAAGGCAGGGTGTAAGAATATTGTTCTAACAAATGCATGCGGTGGAATCAATACTGATTATAAAGTTGGTCAACCGGTTTTGATTAAAGACCACATCTCTCTAACTGCAGCTTCACCTTTAATCGGTGCAGATTTTGTTGATCTAACCGATTTATATAGCAAGAGATTAAGACAAATTGTTAAGGATGAGGATCCCTCTTTAGCAGAGGGTGTATATGTTCACTGGCGAGGGCCCTCATATGAGACGCCAGCAGAAATTCGAATGATGCGAGGATTAGGAGCTGACTTAGTTGGCATGTCCACAGTCCCAGAGGCAATTGCTGCGCATGCACTGGGTGCACAAATACTTGCTATCTCTTTGGTTACTAACGCTGCAGCAGGTGTAACTGGAGAAAAATTAAATCATGCTGAGGTGATCGCTGCGGGTAAAGCTGCTGCAGATCGAATGGGAAATCTGTTGGCAAAGGTTTTACCTAAGTTGTGATCTCAGATCAGTTAAGGGTTGAAGTTCAAGAGTGGATTGATAATGACCCCGATAAAGAAACTGCTAAACAATTAAGTGATTGGTTAAAAGAAGGTAACTCTAAAGAGTTAGAGCGTTGCTTTTCAGGATTCTTACAATTTGGCACAGCAGGTTTGAGAGGTCCGATTGGACCAGGACCTTCCTGTATGAATCGAGCTGTTGTTAGCAGAACCGCAACAGGAATTGTTGAGTTCATGAAGAAAAATCATTTAACCTCAGTTGTTATCGGGCGAGATGCTCGCCACGGTTCAGATCAATTCTCGCAAGATAGTGCTGAAATATTCTCTGGTGCTGGGATAAAAACATATGTATTACCAAGAGCACTTCCCACGCCAGTTTTAGCCTTTGCCATAGATAAACTTAAAGTTGATGTGGGAATAATGGTCACTGCCAGTCATAACCCTGCAACTGACAACGGTTACAAGGTTTACTTAGGAGGGGTAGTAGCTGGAGTCAATTACAACGGCTCCCAGATAATTCCGCCGGTAGATACTGAGATATCCAACCTAATTGCACAGGCAAACAAGAATCCGCCAAGATCTCAAGATTTTCAAACTGTTAATGAGTCAGTAATTGATGATTACATCTCATCTGTTGCCGCACTAGCTTCTACTCCAAATAATTTAAAGGTTGTCTATACCCCACTACATGGCGTTGGAGCTGAGACTTTTATTGAAGTATTTAAGAGAGCTAAATTTGCCTCACCGATACTTGTTAGTGAACAAGTTAACCCTGATCCAAACTTTCCTACTACGCCATTTCCGAATCCAGAAGAGCCAGGTTCTATGGATATGGCGCTGGAGTATGCAAAGAAAAACAAAGCCGATGTAGTTATCGCAAATGATCCTGATGCTGATAGATGTGCAATGGCCATTGTTAACCCAGATGGTCTGTGGCAAGTGCTTCGCGGTGACGAGATAGGGGTACTGATAGGCGACTACTTGATTAAGAAAAGCTCATCTTCAAATAAAGCGATAGCTAATTCACTTGTTTCCTCCTCCTTGCTAGGAAAAATTGCTAACAAACATGGCCTCAAGTTTGAAGAAACTTTAACTGGGTTTAAGTGGATATCAAAGATAGATAATTTACTTTTCGGCTATGAAGAGGCCCTTGGGTATTGCGTTGATCAAAAAAATGTCAATGATAAAGATGGGATTAGTGCTGCTCTAATTCTTGTTCAGATAGTAAATGAGTTAAAAGCTAATGGACAATCAGTATTTGATTACCTTGAAAAACTAGGAAATGAATATGGATTTCATAGAACTGATCAAATTTCCATTAGGGTGACAAATCTTAATGAAATTGATGAGTTGCTTAAAAAAGTTACCACTACCCCGCCGCAGACACTTTTAAGTAATGCACTTAAATCTTATGAGAATTTGAGTGAATCTAAAGTAATGCCAACTGTTGGAGTTCGATTGAATTATGACAATGGGATTAGAGTAATAATTAGGCCAAGTGGAACAGAACCAAAACTCAAATGCTATATAGAGGTGGTTTCTTCAACTAAAAATGAGGCAGAGAACTTGATCTCGCAAATAAAGCAGGCTTTGACTAAAGTACTCTCATGATTATTGATGGCAGCGAAACCTCACTTCGTAAATTTCTATCTGATTTACCGCCTGTTGATCAAGTGGGAGCTGAAGCGCGTGCTGGCATGCTTGCAACTCGGAGTATAAAAACTACGAGCAAAGCCTGGGCGATTGATATGGCCATCAGCATGGTTGATTTAACTACGTTGGAAGGAGCAGATACACCTAGCAAAGTTAAATCACTATGCGCCAAAGCGGTCAGACCTGACCCAACTGATTTAACTGTTCCATCAGTTGGCGCAATCTGCGTTTACAACGACATGGTGAAAATTGCGCGCACCGAATTAGATGCCATTGGCGGAGAATCAATTCCTGTAGCAGCAGTAGCAACTGCATTTCCATCAGGTAGAGCCTCTTTGGCAGTAAAGAAACTTGATACGCAAGATGCCATAGATGCTGGTGCTAATGAGATTGATATGGTGATTGATCGCGGTGCTTTTTTATCTGGCAAGCTTTATCAAGTATTTGAGGAGATTAAAGTTATTAAGCAGATCTGTGGCGATAAGGCGCACTTAAAGGTAATTCTAGAAACTGGTGAATTAGTAACTTACGATAATGTGAGAAAAGCTTCATATCTGGCAATGCTTGCCGGGGCAGATTTTATTAAAACTAGCACTGGAAAAGTTGCACCTGCTGCTACTGCGCCAGTGGTACTGGTTATGTTAGAAGCCGTGCGTGACTACTTCACCTTGACCGGAAAGAAAATTGGCGTTAAACCAGCTGGAGGTATTCGAACTACCAAAGATGCTATTAAACAGTTAGTACTAGTTAAAGAAACAGCTGGAGAGCAATGGCTGACTCCAGATCTGTTTAGGATTGGTGCCAGCGCCTTATTAAATGATCTACTAATGCAGCGAATGAAGTTACGAACTGGGCACTACGCTAGTGCCAACTACGTAACTGTTGATTAGGAGCCCAATGAGCGAATTTGATTACGCCAGTGCACCTGAATCAAAAGCCATTGCAAATATTGCTTCAAATTACGGCTTATTTATTGGCGGAAAATTTGTAGAACCAAAACAAGGCAAGAGTTTTAATACCTTCAATCCAGCAACTGAAGAGCTGCTTTCCAAAATTGGTTATGCCGATAAAACGGATATTGACGCCGCTGTAAAAAGTGCCAGACTCGCGTACACAAGAGTGTGGTCAAAGATGCCAGCGAAAGAAAGAGGTAAGTACCTTTACCGTATTGCTCGAATCATGCAGGAGCGAGCACGAGAGTTTGCCGTAGTTGAAACCTTAGATAATGGAAAGCCAATAAGGGAGTCACGAGATACTGACATCCCATTAGCAGCAGCTCATTTTTTCTATCATGCAGGTTGGGCAGATAAGTTGGAGTACGCTGGATTTGGCACTAAACCAAAACCTCTTGGTGTTGTTGGACAGATAATTCCTTGGAATTTTCCTCTGCTAATGCTTGCCTGGAAAATAGCACCAGCACTAGCTGCTGGTAATACTGTTGTATTAAAGCCTGCCGAGACCACACCACTTACTGCTTTGCTATTTGCACAAGTTTGTCAGCAAGCTGGAGTTCCAGAGGGTGTTGTAAATATAGTAACTGGAGATGGCGTAACTGGTGCAGCACTCGTTAACCATCCAGATGTAAATAAGATTGCATTTACTGGTTCAACCGATGTTGGTAAAGCAATTGCTAGATCAATTTCGGCAACTAAGAAAACTGCCACATTGGAGCTAGGTGGTAAAGCTGCAAACTTAGTTTTTGAAGATGCGGCTATTGATGAGGCTGTCGAAGGAATTGTTAATGGAATTTTCTTCAACCAAGGACATGTGTGCTGCGCAGGTTCTCGCTTGATAGTTCAAGAAAATGTTGCAGATGAGATTCTAGAGAAGTTAAAGAAGCGAATGAGCTTGATTAGAGTCGGTGATCCAATGGATAAAAACACTGATCTGGGTGCGATTAATTCCAAGGAGCAGTTAAATAAGATCCATGAAATTTCAAACTCTGGTGATGCCGAAGGGGCTAATAGATGGTCACCAGAGGTAAAACTTCCTACTAAGGGATATTGGTACCCACCTACTATTTTCACTGGTGTATCACAATCGCATCGAATTGCTAGAGAAGAAATCTTCGGTCCAGTTTTATCAGTTCTTACCTTTAGAACCCCAAGTGAGGCAATTGAGAAAGCCAACAACAGTATGTATGGCTTATCTGCTGGTATCTGGAGCGACAAAGGGTCAAAGATTCTTTGGGCAGCAAGGCAATTAAAAGCTGGTGTAATTTGGAGCAACACATTTAATAAGTTTGATCCAGCCAGTCCATTTGGTGGCTATAAAGAGTCTGGTTGGGGCCGTGAAGGTGGCCGACATGGATTAGCTGGTTATTTAACATCTGAAGCGAAGGTCAGCAAATGAGCCGCATCGATATAAATAAAACTTACAAGCTTTTTATCGGTGGTGCCTTTCCTAGAAGTGAGTCAGGACGCGTCTATGAGGTTAAGGGTTCTAATAAGAAATTCCTTGCAAACCCAGCATTAGCTTCTAGAAAAGATTTACGAGATGCAGTTGTCGCTGCAAAGTCATCTCAAGCAGGTTGGGCAGGAGCAACTGCTTTTAATCGGGGTCAAATTCTTTACCGTATTGCTGAAATCATGCAAGGTAGAAGCGAACAATTTACTGAAGAAATATCTGCACTAGAGGGCGTAACTAGTAAAGCTGCAAAACTTCAGGTGGAAGAGGCAATTGATACTTGGGTTTGGTACTCAGGTTGGTGTGACAAGTTATCCTCTGTTGCGGGCTCACAAAATCAAGTCTCTGGTCCGTTTTATAACTTCACAACCCCAGAGTCACTAGGTGTCGTAGCGATATTTGCAGAATCAAAACCATCACTTCTTGGCGCGGTAAGAACTCTTGCGCCTGTCTTGGCAGGTGGAAATTCAGCAGTATTGATCGCAAGTGAGGCTTATCCACTACCCGCCATTACTTTGGGTGAAGTGCTTGCAACAAGTGATCTGCCAGCAGGTGTTGTAAATATCCTTACTGGAAAAACCTCTGAGCTTTATCCATGGGTTGGTTCACATATGGAAATTGATGGTGTTGATGTTGCTGGGTTGAGTAAAAAGCAAGAAGAAGAGTTGAAACTAGTAGGTGCTGATAATTTAAAACGAATTGCTAGATTTTCTACTATCAATCATCCGGAGCGTATTTTGAGTTTTATGGAGCAAAAAACTATTTGGCACCCGATTGGGATTTAACTACTCAGCTGCGATAGCTAAATAGGTTGGCTTAACAATCTTTTCAATAATCTCAAGTCGTTCTTCAAATGGAATAAATGAACTCTTAAGTGCATTAACTGTTACGCGTTGTAAATCAACAAATTTCCAGTCAAAGGATTTAACGCATTGAGTCATTTCATGACTCATAGACGTATTACTCATTAATCGATTATCAGTATTCAATGTGACTCTAAACCTCAATTTGGAAAGTACGCCAATTGGATGATCAGTATAAGTTTTAGCCGCACCAGTCTGAAGATTTGAGGTAGGGCAAAGTTCAAGTGGAATTCTGCGATCGCGCACATAGGATGCAAGCAATCCTAATTTTGGCTTATCTCCTGAAAAGTCGATGTCATCAACAATTCTTACGCCATGGCCTAGTCGTTCTGCGCCACAAATTTGAATAGCCTCCCAAATTGAAGGCAGTCCATACGCCTCACCAGCATGGATTGTGAAGTGGGCATTCTCTTTTCGCAGATATCCAAAAGTATCTATTTGATTAGTTGGTGGAAAGCCATCCTCTGGACCTGCGATATCAAATCCAACAACACCTTTATTACGGTACTTAACCACCGCAGCAGCAGCCTCTTGAGAGCGATTGTTTTGTCTCATTCCGCAAAGCAATGATTCAACTCTTATCTTATTTCCTTCTTTTGCAGCTTCAGCCACTCCTTGTTTATAACCTTCAATTGTTGCTTCAACCACCTGATCAATACTTAAACCTCGTTCAGTAAACAACTCAGGAGCGCCTCTTACCTCTGCATAAACCACACCGTCTCGCGCTAAATCAATGGCACACTCTCGGGCTACTTGAATTATCGCCTCTTGGGTTTGCATAACTGCAATAGTGTGAGAAAAAGTTTCTAGGTATCGAACTAAAGAATGAGAGTTACAGGACTCTTCAAACCATTCGGCTAATTTTTTAGGATCTTGCGTAGGAAGTTTTTTGTAACCTATTTTTTGTGCAATTTCAATTATTGTCTCCGGGCGCAGTCCACCATCTAAGTGATCATGTAGGAGTGCTTTTGGCAATCTCTTAATCTGATCAACTGATGGTGTATTACTTAATGACACTTAGCCCTCAATCCGTTCAATAACCAATGGTAATCGCTTAACTTCATCATCCTTACCACCTATTTGATATCCACCAGTTAATGCCTCAATAGCTCTATTAAATCTGTCAGGTTCATCAGTATGCAATGTCAAAATCGTTTGGTCTTTTACAACTAAATCTCCAGGCTTTGCATGAATTTCAATTCCAGAACCTAATTGCAGCGTCTCTCCTTGTTTTTGTCTGCCTGCACCTAATCGCCAAGCAGCAACGCCCACCTTCATCGCATCTAGAGTTAGCAATTTTCCAGAGGCGTTTGCTTTGATCTCCATCTTTTCCTTGGCGACTGGCAATGGCGCCTGGTTATCGCCTCCTTGAGCTGAAATCATTTTGCGCCAAACATCCATAGCCATACCGTTTTTTAGCGCCTCTTCAGGAGTTACTTTGGGTTTAATCCCAGCTGCATCTAGCATTTCATTTGCAAGCAGCAGCGTAAGTTCAACCACATCACTTGGGCCACCACCAGCTAAAACCTCCAAAGTCTCTCTTATTTCTAGAGCGTTTCCAGCTGTTAAACCAAGTGGCACATCCATCGCTGTAACTAATGCTCGAGTTTTTACTCCCGCATTTTTACCTAAATCAACCATAGTTCTTGCTAACAAACCTGCATTCTTTGGATCACTCATAAATGCTCCAGAGCCAGTTTTTACATCAAGGACAAGTGCGCCAGTTCCTTCGGCAATTTTTTTACTCATAATTGAGGATGCGATTAAAGGAATAGATTGAACTGTGCCAGTTACATCGCGCAATGCATAAAGCTTCTTATCGGCTGGTGCTAATCCAGCTCCTGCGGCACAAATCACCGCCCCACAATCTTGAATCACTTTTAACATTTGCTCATTTGAAAGGTTTGCTTTCCAACCTTTAATTGATTCTAATTTATCTAAAGTTCCACCAGTATGTCCTAATCCCCTGCCAGACAACTGTGGAACAGCAGCACCACAGGCTGCAACTAACGGTGCAAGAGGCAAAGTAATCTTGTCTCCAACACCGCCTGTTGAATGTTTATCAACTGTTGGCCGATCTAGCATCGACCAACTCATTCTTTCACCACTATTAATCATGGCCTGTGTCCAGCGAGTAATTTCTCGATTATTCATACCATTAAGCAAGATTGCCATTAACAAAGCTGACATTTGCTCATCAGCAATAACGCCTCGCGTATAGGCTGCTACTGTCCAATCAATTTGATCATCAGTTAATTCAAATTTGTCTCGCTTTGCTGAAATTATTTCAACTGCGGCAAACTTTTCACTCATTTAAGATCCTCAGGGCCAAATCCCCATGGCAATAAATAGGATAAAGGCTTTGGACCATCCGGTGTCATAAACAACAGCTCATTACCGCCATGTTCAAACAACAATTGGCGACAACGACCACATGGTGATAAATACTCACCATTACCATCAACGCAAACTACTGCGACCAATCTTCCGCCACCTGTGGCAGTAAGTGAGGAAATTAATCCACACTCAGCACAAAGGCCAACGCCATAACTTGCATTTTCACTATTACAACCAACAACAACCCGACCATCTGAAACTAAACCTGCTACTCCGACTTTAAAGTTTGAATAAGGCGCATAAGCTTTTGTCATTACTTCTTTTGCGGCTAAATGGAGCACTTCCCAATTGATTTCCATGGGGTAATTCTCCTACGAAATTAAACTATTTATTACCGCGAGAGTATGGAATTCCATCTGCTGCTGGAGCCCGAACCCGTCCTACCAAGCCAGAAACAGCAATGATTGTGGCGATGTAAGGAATCATCAACATTAACTCTGACGGTAGGGCAACACCAGAGATTGAAAGATTACTCTGCAAGCTGTTGGCAAAACCAAAGAATAATGCGGCAACTAGTGCCCCACGTGGTGACCACTTACCAAAGACTAAACAGGCAAGAGCGATAAACCCTGCCCCAGCTGTCATAGATTGCGAGAAGATGCCGACGGCGCCAATTGTAAACACCGCACCACCAAGACCTGAAACTAAACCTGCCAACATAACATTTCTAAATCTTAATTTATTAACATCAATTCCAACAGAATCTGCTGCAATTGGAAGCTCACCGATAGCCCTGGTTCGAAGGCCCCAGCGAGATTTAAACAAAGCCACTTGGATCAAAGTTACAATCGCATACATGATATAAACAATTATTGTTTGGTTAAACAACACTGGACCAATAATTGGAATTTTAGACAAAATAGGAATTGGAATATTTGAAAAACTTCCTGCGGCATTCCAAGTACTATCGTATGGCACAAGCAAGGTTGAATAGAAGAAATTAGTTAAACCTAAAACCAACACATTAATTACAAATCCAATAATTACCTGATCTACTTTAAAATTAATTGCAAAGTAAGCCAAGATTAATGAAACTAATGCGCCAGCAATTGGCGCTGAGAGTAATCCCCACATTAAATTTTGAGTAAGACTTGCCACGATTGCTGAGATGAAGGCTGAAAACAATAGTTGACCCTCGATAGCGATGTTGATAACACCAGACTTTTCACAAAGTAATCCAGACATAGATCCAAAAATTAATGGCACTGCTAACAAAAGTGCGGCTTGAAGCAGTCCAGTGAATGGAATAAATTTTCCAGCTGCTGCCCAGCATAAAAATGACATTATGCTGCCCAGGCCAAAAATTACACTGCCAAGAGTTGTCGATTTTTCTGATTTGAATCCTAAGTAAGACAAACCAATACCAAAGAGTGCCAATAGCATAAATATTCCAGAGCCAACTCGGGAGCTCACGCTCCACTCACTTATTAACTTAAACTCATCACCTAAGATAAATCCGAAGGTAATTGGTTCAGTCTTACTAGATGTTATATAAAAAACAAGAGTAAAAATGGCAAATAGAGCCAGCATTGTAAAAATGCTTTTTTGTTTGCGCTTTTGAACTAAATTTAACTCTGCCATTAGCCGTTCCAACCTTTAGCAGTCATTGACTTAGATTCAATTGAATTTTTCAATCTGAAAACTCGCTTTAATAGCATTGGGGTGGCGATAAACAAGACAATTAACGCCTGAATTACTTGCACGATCTCTGATGGTGTGCCGGTGTTGGAGAGCAGGGTTCTGCTACCAGTTTGTAGCGCACCAAATAGCAAGGCTCCCAATAAAGTTCCAAGTGGTGTTGCCTGTCCAAGTAATGCCACAGTTATAGCGTCAAAGCCGATACTGCCAGCAATTCCAGCAGTTAAGGCGTACTCAGTGCCGATTAGATGCACTGCACCTCCTAAGCCAGCCAAGCCGCCACTTATAAACATGGTTGCAGTTGTTACAAATGGAACTGAAATTCCTGCAGTTCGAGCCGCATTTGAGTTTGCACCAACTGCTCTAAATTTAAATCCTAAAGTGCTTCGGGTTAAGAGCCACCAAACAAACCAAGTCACGCCCAAAGCAATGAATATTCCTAAGTGCAACCTCAAATCACCGCCAAGTAGTTTAGGTAGCTGAGCGCTGCTGTTTACCTCAGGGGCGATTGGATCTTGTCGCTCCTCCCGTAAGAAAGCCTGAGTTTTTAATAACCAGAGAATAAATAATGAAGCTATGTAATTGAGCATAATTGTCACAATTACTTCATGAGCTCCCGTTTTTGCTTTGAGCAACCCAACAAAACCGCCAAACAAACCACCTAAAACTATTCCAGCAATCAAGACAAGTGGTACATGAATTAAAGGTGGTAGTTCATATGCAAAGCCAACGTAAGATGCACCGATTGCACCAAAAATAAATTGTCCTTGCGCTCCGATATTAAATAAACCAGACCTAAATGCTAACGCCACCGCTAAGCCAGCAAACAAAAGTGGGATCGCGGTAACAATTGTTTCAGACATTGGATAGAAGCCTCTAAAAAATCCAGACTCCCTTGCCAGGTTCACATCGTAAATTGAACCTTGAAATATTGCTAAGTATGAGTTACCAATTCTAGATGCGGCAGAGGTTAGAAATTTACCAGGTGAACTTAACTGGCCCATAATTACTGGATCTGAAACTACAATGATTATTCCGCCAATAAAAAAAGCGAAAATAAAAGAAAGGAAGGGTAGTAAGGCATTTTTCTTTAGTCCTATAAAGAATTTTGTAATCACTTTATACCTGCCATCATCAAGCCTAATTTTTCTCTGGAAACATCAGAGTCAACGACTCCCACAATCTCACCTTTATAAATTACCGCAATTCGATCAGCTAACTCCATAACTTCATCAAGTTCGCTACTAATCAACAAAATGGCCTTTTTATTTGCACGCTCAGCGAGCAACTTCTCATACACAAACTCAATCGATCCAACATCTAATCCCCTGGTTGGTTGAGCAGCAACTACTAACTTAACCTCACGTGATAGCTCTCGGGCAAGGACAACCTTCTGCTTATTTCCTCCAGAAAGAGATGAGGAGTTTGCTTCAATACTTTGAGTTCTAACATCAAACTCTTTTACTAACGTTGTTGCATTTTCTGAAATATAAGATCGATTAAGTTGGCCTCTACTCGCAGCCGGCTCCAAGTCATGAACATCTAGAATCAAGTTTTCGGTGATGGAAAAGGTAGAGATTAAGCCATCTAATTCTCGTGATTCTGGAATATATGCAATTCCAGCCCGTAGTGAATCTCGAACAGTAGAACCTAAAATCTCTTTTCCATCTAGTTTGATTGAGCCTGATTTATGTTTTTCTAAATTCACAATTGCTCTAGCTAGCTCAGATTGTCCGTTGCCCTGAACGCCTGCAATTGCCAGGATCTCACCTGCCCGAATATTCAAAGATAAATTGCTTACCACCTTACGACCAGAATCATTAAAGATACTTAAATCATTTATCTCTAAAACATTTCCACCGGGATTGAATGCAGCTTTACTTGGCGCTAAATCCACTTCGCGTCCAACCATCAAATTGGCCAACTCTTCTTGCGAAGCTGATGGCAATTGAGTTCCTACAACTTTACCAAGTCTAATAATTGTTATCTTGTCGGCAACAGCTCTTACTTCTCTAAGTTTATGAGTAATAAAAATAATAGATGTTCCTCTAGATTTCAAAATCTTCATTACATTGAGCAACTCATCAGTTTCTTGGGGTGTTAACACCGCAGTTGGCTCATCCAAAATCAAAACCTTTGCGTCATACATCAGCGCCTTAATAATCTCTATCCGTTGCTGAACTCCAACTGGTAAATCTTCAATAATTGCGTCAGGATCGATATCAAATTTAAACTCATCAGATAACTTCTTAATTTTTGTTTTTATCTCAGCAAAACTAATAATGCCAAATTTAGATTTTTCTCGTCCTAGTGCGATATTTTCTGCAACTGTAAATACTGGAATGAGCATGAAGTGCTGATGCACCATACCAATCCCATATTTAATGGCATCTGCTGGCTCAAGGATTTTTACTAACTTCTCGTCAACTAGTATCTCGCCTGAGTCTGGTTGCAATAACCCATAGACGATATTCATTAAAGTTGATTTGCCGGCTCCATTTTCACCAAGGATGGCGTGAATCTCGCCCTTACCGACCTTTAAATTTATTTGATTATTTGCTTGTAAATTTCCAAAACTTTTGGATATTCCCTTTAACTCTAAGGGCATTAACTACTCCTTAATGTAACTGGGTGAGTTAGAAATCTAACTCACCCAGAAATAGTGCTCGACTAATTTATAGTCGATTACGCATTGTTTACATCAATTGATCCGGCAGCAATTGCAGCGGCTAGATCTCTTACCTCAGCTTGCAGTGATGCAGGAATCTTCTTTGACCAAGCTGGGGTAATTGCATAAGCAACTCCCTTGTTGGAAAGTGTTCCTACATACTCCTTGCTGGTGAACTTACCTTCGTATGCCTCTTTAGTTACAGCCAATACACCCTCAGCTAAGCCCTTTAGAGCAGAAACTGGAGTCACGCTGGCGTATTGCTTTCCTGTATCCATAACCTTTGCATCTACCCAAATCACATTGGATTTCTTTGATTTTAGGCTGTTTGCAGCGGTTGTGGCTTGCATTCCACCGGCAACTGGGAAGATTACATCTGCACCCTGTTGCTCTAATGAGATTGAGGTTTGTAGAGCTTTGGTGGTGTCATCAAAGCTACCAAGGAATGTTCCAGTCTTAGTCTTTGTGTTCCAACCAATAACTTCAACTTTCGTATTCTTAACGTCGTTGTAGTACTGAACTCCCTTTGCATAACCTTCCATGAAGATAGTTACAGTTGGAAGTGCGATACCGCCATAAGTTGCAACTTTGCCAGTCTTTGACATACCTGCAGCTAAGTAGCCAACTAGGAATGAGTTTTCATCAGTCTTGTAGGTAATTCCTTTTTGGTTCTTTCCTACTGACCAACCATCAACTAAAGCGAAGTTAACTGAAGGGTTAGCAATTGCTGCTGCGGTGATTGCATCACCTAGCAAGAAGCCAACACCGATAATCAGTGTGCACTTCTTATCTAAAAACTTTTTAATATTTGGCGCATAGTCAGCATTTGACTTTGCTGGTAAGTACTCAATTGATGATGCGAAGCCAGCTTTCAAAGCACGCTTTGCGCCATCATATGAAGTTTGGTTGAAAGACTTGTCATTAATTCCAGCGGTATCTAGTGCTACGCAAACCTTTTGCTTGGTTGCAGCATTAGCAGCCGGTGAAATTGCTACTGATGAAATTAGTGAAGCAGCTGCAATAGCTACTACGACTTTATTTGCTCTTTTCAAAATCCCTCCCTAGGACTTAGACCCAAAAAAGATGGGGGTTAGTTGTGTGCTGACCCTATCGGTGCAGGTTTAGTTTCAGATGGTCGGGTTGTTGTTGGTTGTAATAGTGAAAATGCAAGTTATGGCGTTGGCCTTTGTGCTGAGTGTGGATTAATTTC
>KB912742.1 GCA_000383815.1 actinobacterium SCGC AAA027-J17 | reverse complement strand
CACCTGCAATCACCACTGCAGGAGCAAGAGGAGATTCAATAATTGGGATCTGTTCAGCAGTTGGCACTCTAAAGGCAGGATCTATTGCAGATATTTTCTTTGCAATCTCAAGTGCGGAGTACTTAATTGTCATGATTGAATCACCGATTTACCTGCAGGTTGAATTGGGCAAGATGATTTAACCGCACAGCTTCGACAACGGTCATTAATAATTGCCACAAAACTTTTATCACTCATTTTGATTGCAATCTCTTCAATCTGCTCACTTACCGCTTTAGCATCGACTGGATCCTGCGGTCTTGGCTTTGCTTCTTTTCCTTTATGGTCGCCGACAAAGATTAATTGCGCACCATCCACCTCTTGGTGCTCTAACTTATTTTTAAAGCCATCATTAACAACAGCTAGTTGGTAACTTTGTAACTGCTTATTGCTTTGTGCATCCTCATAAGAGATAGGGGTAGCACCAGTCTTTAAATCAACAATGTAATACTTTCCTTCAGTTGTTAACTCCACTCTATCTATGGAGCCAGAGACAATCGCCTTTCCTAATTTAAATTCAAATTTTTCTTCAACCCCAATTAGCTTATTTTTGTTACTTAAGTGCCAGCCATAAAACTTTTGCAACATTCGCGCAGCCCGGCGATACTCATAATCTTTAATCCAGCCTTTATTCATATCAATTAACGACCAAGCACCCTTTAACTTTGCCTCTAATTGTTCTAAGGAAAGATCAGGTTGATCTTTTAATTGAGCAGCAATTACATGGATAGCAGAGCCAAGAACTTGCGCGGTGGAGTCAGCATCTTTGCCACCGCTTTGTTCTAACATCCACTTCAATCCACACTCAGTAAAGCTTTCAAGTGAGCTAGGTGAGATTCGAAGTTGTTCATTTTCAGTAATTACTGGCAGCTGGGTTGAGGCAGGTGCAATTCCTACCCAATTTTTTGGATCAGCTGCTCTAACTCCATTAGTAGCTAAGGTTTTTAACGCCCGGGCAGCAAAGGCAACATCCTCTTTGCTTGCAACAGTTGCCATCCGCCTAAGTGCTGCCACTAATGCCGGTTGGGTAATAGATCTTTGAGTTTGTGAGAATTGAATGTCTTCTGGAGCTAACTGCTCAAAATATCTAGAGGGCTGATTATCTTCATGAGCTACGGCAGTAATCAACACTTTTTTACTTGCTCTACTTAATGCAACATTTAACAATCTCTTCTCATCCTGGGATAAGCCAGCTGCTGAAATAGCATCTAACTGCTGGGCATTACTTATGCCATGCCTGAAGATCTCAACTAACCGCTCACTACCAAGTAAGGAGCCGCGTTGCTTTAAATTAGGCCAACTACCCTCTTGCATGCCAGCTAAGGCAACAAATTGCCACTCTAAACCTTTGGCGGAGTGAACAGTTAAAACCTTAACTACCTCACCGCGCTGAGCAGTTGCAGTAATGCTGTCAGAGAGAATCTTCTCTCCCAACAGTTGATCTATAAATAAGGATGGTTTAGCACCTGGCAGGCGCTGGCTAAATCTTCTAGCTACTTCAAATAAGGTAATTACCGCATCTAGATTTTGATCAGCTACGCCACCTCTTGTGCCACCAGATAGTGCTACCTGCTGCCAACTTTGTGAGATTAATTCACCCTCATAATTTTTACCATTACTCCAAATACTCCACAATAGATCTGAAATATCAGATGACTTACTTAAAGTTTTCTTAGCTTCTTTGATTAAATCATTTATTCGCTTAAGGCTAGTTAACTCCTCCCATGGCAGATCAGCAGTTGGTGCGGTGAGTGCATCTAAAATCAACTCAGTTGAGCTTTTAACCTGATCACCTTTTTGCGCTTTAGTTAAGGCAATTCGCATCTGCCTAATTGAGATGGCATCAGCGCCAGCAAACTCACTTTTTAACAACTCCTCAATTTGATCCCAATTGCTAGCAATTAGTTTTAGTTGACCAACTGCAATTTGTGCGATGGTAATTATTGGTTTAATCGCTGGATTATCGCCAAGGGAGAGTGCTTGTGCATCTATCTCTACTGGAATTGAGTTCATAGCAAAGGCACGTTGTAGGGCGTTTATTTGAGCACCTGGTGATCTAACAATTACCGCCATCTGTGACCAAGGAACTCCTAAAGTTAGGTGAGCTGATCTAAATTGATGGGCAATAAAATTTGCCTCTTCACTAACACTACTTAGCAGCACCACCTCTTGCTCAGGAGTAGCTCGTAATCTACTTTGCAAGGTGATCTTATTTTTTATCTCAAAGTTTTCTAAATCATTAATTAAATTATCTGGATCGGCTCCCCTAAATCTTCCTACCGCACTTTCTGGATCAGCAAATATCACCAACTCTTGTGAGCTAAGTAGTTGCAGCAATTTACGTTGGGCACGATCTGACTCTTGAAACTCATCAACATAAATAACTTCAAAGATCTTGCGATACTTCTCTAACAGTTTTGGGTTGGCCTCAAGTTTTTCAGCTGCTAAAACTATAATTTCACTAGGATCTACTCGATTAAATGAGTGTGAGGTAGTGCCATCACGTAAGGCCATCGCATCTTTATACTTTTGCCAAAACTCACAGATAGCTGGCCAATACTTTTGATCATACTTTTTAGCAAAGGAGGTTAACTCTTCAGGTGAGCTGCCCCGTTCGGTAGCTCGGCTAATAAATTCGCGCACCTCTTTAGCAAAACCTCTAGTGGTAAGGGCTGGGGTTAACTCCGCTGGCCACAAAGTACTACCTGGATTTGCAGCATCTAACTCCAATAGCTGCCTTATCTGAGCATCCTGTTCAGCACCAGATAGCAGCACAAATCTTTTCTCACCAGCACTTTCGATATTAATTGGATCATTTAAAATCATAAATGCAATTGAGTGAAAGGTTCGAGCAATTGGTTCAGCCACTGTGTGCAAAGCGGGGTTAGCTGAGGCAATTTGATCTCGTAATTTGCTAGCACTCTCTCTGCCATAGGTAATTGCCAAGATTGCATTTGGATTAACACCTTGGGAAATACGGTTTGCGATTGCAGCAATTAATGTGGTGGTTTTGCCACTACCTGCCGGGCCTAGAACTAATAATCTAGAGCCGCTGTGATTTATTATCTTTAACTGCTCAGGGGTTAATCTCTCATTTGGTATCGCAGAATTAGCTTGTGTAGCTCTAACTAGATTTAACTCGATACTACTTTTTGCACTGGCCACAGCCTAATTTAACAAGGCAGCTCTGACATTACCGCTTTATTACCCAATAATGGTTATGAATTCTCGTTTGTTCGCTTTGCCTTAGAGGTTATTCGAGCCCTAGTTGATCCATCCAAAATTACCTTACGAATTCGAACTACCGCCGGGGTTACCTCAACACACTCATCCTCACGACAAAATTCCAGCGCACCCTCCATATTTAATTTCTTTGCCGGAATTAAACGCTCTGATTCATCAGTACCGGAGGCTCGCATATTTGTTAACTTCTTCTCTCTAACGCAGTTAACATCCATATCCTCACTTCGTGAGTTTTCACCAATAACCATTCCCTCATAAACCTCATCCCCTGGTTCAACAAATATTGAACCGCGATCTTGAGTGCCATAAAGGGCGTAGCTAGTAACTGATCCCATTCGATCTGAAACTAATGATCCAGTTGAGCGAGTGCGAAGCTCGCCATGCCATGCCTCATAACCATCAAATACATGGTGAAGTAATCCAGTTCCACGTGTCTCAGTTAAAAACTCAGTTCTAAAACCAATTAAGCCACGGGATGGAACTCGGTAATCAAGGCGGATCCAACTAGTGCCATGGTTAACCATCTGCTCCATTCGTCCCTTACGAAGTGCCATCAACTGGGTAATCACACCTAAATACTCCTCTGGGGCATCAATTGATAACCGCTCCATCGGTTCATGCAGTTTTCCATCAACCATCTTGGTAACAACCTGAGGTTTTCCAACTGTTAACTCAAAACCTTCTCGCTTCATAATCTCAACTAATACTGCAAGTTGTAACTCACCTCTTCCCTGCACCTCCCAGGTATCAGGGCGATCAGTATTTAATATTCGAAGTGAAACATTTCCAACTAACTCAGCATCAAGCCGGCCCTTAACCTGACGAGCGGTTAACTTATTTCCACTCTTGCCAGCAAGGGGTGAGGTGTTAATTCCAATAGTCATAGAGATACTTGGCTCATCAACGGTGATTAATGGCAGCGCATGAGGATTTTCTAAATCAGCAAGTGTTTCACCTAAGGTAATAGTTTCAATTCCAGCCACCGCAATAATGTCACCTGGGTGGGCCTCCATTGCCGGCACTCGCTCTAGAGCTTCAGTAATTAATAGCTCTGAAACCTTTACTCGCTCAGTTGAGCCATCAGTTTTGATCCACATAACTGATTGACCCTTCTTTATAACACCTTCCCGAACTCGACATAATGCAAGACGACCTAAGAAAGGAGATGAATCAAGGTTTGTTACATGTGCTTGCAGCGGTGCACCCTCATGGTATTCCGGTGCGGGAATAGCTGAAAATATTGTGTCAAATAAAACATCTAAGTTCTCTTTATTTGGCATGCCACCATCTGCTGGTCGATCAAGGGATGCTTTACCAGCTTTGGCAGATGCGTAAACAATTGGAAACTCAATCTGATCCTCATTGGCATCTAAATCTAAAAAGAGTGCGTAAGTCTCATCAACAACCTCTGCAATTCGAGAATCTGGTCGATCAACTTTGTTAATTACTAAAATTACTGGCAGATTTTTTTGCAGAGCTTTGCGAAGTACAAATCGTGTTTGTGGCAATGGACCTTCAGATGCATCAACTAACAAAATTACGCCATCGACCATCTCTAAGCCGCGCTCTACCTCGCCACCAAAATCAGCGTGTCCTGGGGTATCGATGATATTTACAATGGTCTCACCACGTTTTACCGCAGTGTTTTTTGCCAAAATAGTAATTCCTTTTTCCCGCTCTAGATCCATGGAATCCATCATGCGATCTTGGCCTTCATCTTGCTTTTTATGTGCGGCAAATGCACCAGATTGCCAAAGCATGGCATCAACCAAAGTTGTCTTGCCATGATCTACGTGCGCAATAATTGCTACGTTACGAAGATTCTCTCGTTTTTTAACTGGCAAATCTTTTAAGTGCGCTTGTTTTTTAGACATTAAACCTAAACTCCACTACATCACCATCAGCCATCACGTAATCCTTACCTTCCATTCGCACCTTGCCATTGGCGCGGGCTTGCACCATTGATCCAGCAGCTACTAAATCATCAAAGGCCACAACCTCTGCCTTGATAAATCCTTTTTGAAAATCAGTGTGAATTACTCCAGCTGCAGCTGGGGCAGTATCACCTTTATGAATCGTCCACGCTCTGGCCTCTTTAGGCCCTGCGGTCAGATATGTCTGTAATCCTAATGTATTAAAACCAACTCTTGCTAATGTGGTTAATCCTGGCTCGGTTAAGCCAATTGTTTTGAGCAATTCCAGCGCATCTGCCTCATCTAAATCAGCTAGCTCTGCCTCAGTCTTTGCATCTAAAAAGATCGCCTCTGCTGGCTTTACTAGAGCTGCTAACTCATCTCGTAATTTACTATCTGCTAACTCAGCGGCATCAACATTAAATACATATAAAAATGGTTTAGCAGTTAATAACTGCAACTCTGAAATGGCTGCAATATCAACCTTGCTACCTCGCAGAAGTTGGCCATTGTTTAAAACTGCAGCCGCCTCATTTGCCGCAGCTAAGACTGGCGCCTTTTCTTTAACAGTTCTAACCTCTTTTTCAAGACGTGGGATAGCTTTTTCTAAGGTTTGTAGATCTGCTAAACAAAGCTCGGTATTAATTGTCTCCATATCTTTTTTAGGATCAACATTTCCATCAACATGGACTACATCCCCATCTTTAAAAACTCTAATTACTTGGCAGATCGCATCTGACTCTCTGATATTTGCTAAGAATTTATTACCTAACCCGGCTCCCTCTGAGGCACCTTTAACAATTCCGGCGATATCAACAAATGAGACCGCAGCTGGCAGGATTTTTTCGGAGGTGAATATTTTGGCTAAGACAGCAAGCCGATCATCGGGCACACCCACCACACCAACATTGGGTTCAATGGTGGCAAAGGGGTAGTTGGCAGCTAAGACATTGTTTTTGGTCAGCGCATTAAACAGGGTGGATTTACCCACATTTGGCAGACCGACGATTCCGATTGAAAGGCTCACAAGGGGTTAAGCCTACGCAAGATTGTCAGAACTTCCTGCCACTATAACCCCATGCCCGCCTCGATCATCTCTCTGCTTATCGGCCTGATTGCCGGAGTAGCAATCGGATACCTATTTAAAGCCCTGCGAAATAAAAACAGTGGCGGTGATAGCAGCCTGCTGGATGATTACAAAAAGCAGCTAGCTGATGAGCGAAGCAAGACTGAGAACTCAATTAAGTTAACCGCTGAGTTAAATGCCATGAAGGCAACAGTTGAAAAACTATCCACCCAATCAGTTGAGGCTAATCGGATTCGAACCCAAGCTGAGGCCAAACTTGAAACCACAATTAATGAGATGAGACGGGCTAGTGAATCAATCTTTGATGAAACAAAAAAGATTGCCGGAGCATTATCTAATACTCAAAGCAGAGGTAAGTTTGGTGAGGCGCAATTAGAGTTGCTTTTACAATCTGCTGGATTGCGCGAAGGTCATGAGTACAGCCGGCAAAAATCCACCACCGATGCTGACTCATCAGGAATTCCAGATATCACAGTAAAGATGCCAGGTGGTAGCGCAATATTTATTGACTCTAAATTTCCATTTGATCGCTTCTTAGATGCCTTTGGTACTGAAGACCAAAGTCAGCGAGATGAGTATTTGGCTCAACACAGTAAAGATTTGTTAAAACATGTAGAGGCGTTAGCTAAACGTGGTTACCACAAATCCCAAGGCTCACCTGATTTTGTAGTTTTATTCCTGCCATTTGAAACCTTGTTAGCTGAAGCATTAAGAATTGATCCATCGATGCTAGAGAAAGCTTTTAAGGTTAATGTCACCATCGCTACTCCAACCTCAATGATGGCCCTACTTCGCACCATTGGTTATATATTTACTCGAAATAAATTAGCTGATAATGCTGATGAGATACAAAAGGTGGCAAATACCTTCTTAAAAAACATCACACTTTTGCATGGCAAAATTGTGGCAGTTGGTAAAGCTATCTCCTCAACTGCAAAAGCGTATGAAGATCTAATCCCAACCGCGGAGCGAACTGTGTTAAGTCCTGCCCGGCGCATTCATAACTTAGGTGTAACTGGAGATAAAGATAAATTAGCAATTGAGTATCCAGAGTCCCCTGGTGAGGTTAGAGAGTTAAAGGCAATATCTGCCGAGGATGATTTTATTGAGGTGGAAGAGATTGAAGGAGAAAAGTAAATGAGTAATCTGCCAATTAATTCACCCCTAAAGGGGCCAGGATTAACTAAGCCTGGGGTAGTAATTTTGCAGTTTTTAATTATTTTTTTATTTGAAGCGGTGGAGATTTTATTTCGTAACTCACTTGGCATCATCACCTGCTTAGCCATCTGGATCGCATTTTTTGGCGCAATCTATTTAGGCCGACCAGGAACTGCTTATGTAACTGCGGTAGCGCCACCAGTATCGCTGTTGATTTCCTCAATTATTTTGATGCCAACTCTTGGCAGTGGCTCATTTGCACCAACTGCATTACTTATTGACCTAGTGGCAGGTCTGGCCTCAGTATCTTTTTATCTACTAAGTGGGGCAGCAGTTGCTTGGTTTATCTGGTTTAAAAAAGAGCGAAATCTAAATAGCCAATCACTTTCCAGCAGCTTTTAAATCTTTCCGAAGCTCAGGTGGAATTGCAAACAAAAGATGTTCCTCAGTTGCGGTAACAGTTTCAACCTCACCAAAGCCACGCTCGGCAAGCCAGGTGAGTAAATCCTTAACTAAAATCTCTGGCACCGATGCACCACTTGAAACACCAACAGTTGTTACTCCGTTAAGCCACTCCTCTTTTGCCTCGGCTGCGTAATCAATTAGATAGGCAGCTTTCGCGCCATACTCAAGTGAGACCTCAACTAATCGAACTGAGTTTGAAGAGTTGGTTGAGCCGACAATTAAAACTAGATCTGCTTGTGGTGCGATCTCTTTAATTGCCACCTGACGGTTTTGGGTGGCATAACAGATGTCATCACTTGGTGGATCAATTAGATTTGGAAACCGCTTACGAAGCTCTGCCACCGTTGCTAAGGTTTCATCAACACTTAAAGTAGTTTGTGAAAGCCAGGCAACCTTATTTTCATCCCGCACCTTTATGTTTTTAATGCTATCTATGCCATCAACTAACTGGACATGATCTGGTGCTTCTCCTGCTGTGCCATCAACCTCTTCATGGCCCTCATGACCAATTAATAAAATATCGTAATCATCGGAGGCAAATCTCTTCGCCTCATGATGGACCTTAGTAACTAGTGGGCAGGTGGCATCAATTGTTTTTAGATTTCGATTAGCCGCGCTTTGATGAACTGCCGGTGAAACACCATGAGCGGAGAAGACCACAATCTTTCCCTCTGGCACCTCATCAGTTTCATCAACAAATATCGCACCCCGTGCCTCTAAGGTTTGGACCACATGTTTGTTATGAACAATCTGCTTGCGAACATAAACTGGAGCGCCATATAGATCTAATGCTTTTTCAACAGTAATTACCGCGCGATCAACGCCAGCGCAGTAGCCACGAGGTGCTGCAAGTAATACTCGCTTTTTAGTGTCTGCGCTCATGTGCTTATCCTAATTGATGATCCAAGACAGTAGATTTAGCCCTATGGCACCAGAGTTTACTTATCAAGATCTACTGCCAATTGGGCCAGATGATACGCAGTACCGACTTATCTCAACCCAAGGTGTGAGTACTTTCACCGCAGATGGCAAGGAGTTTTTAAAGGTTTCCAAGCAGGCTATTTCAAACCTAACCGAAGTAGCTTTGCATGATATTTCGCATTACCTGCGAAGTGAGCACCTTGAGCAATTAGCTAATATTTTGAAGGATCCAGAGAGCTCACCCAATGATCGATTTGTCGCAACTGATCTACTAAAAAATGCCAACATCTCTGCAGGTGGAGTGCTGCCAATGTGCCAAGACACCGGCACTGCAATTGTGATGGGTAAAAAAGGACAACAGGTTTTAACTGATGAGAAGGATGAAATTTCAATCTCACGTGGTGTTTACGATGCTTTTACTAAATTAAATTTGCGCTACTCCCAACTAGCACCAGTGACTACCTGGGAGGAGAAAAACACCGGTAATAATCTGCCGGCCCAAATTGAGATCTACTCAGATACTGATCATCCAGATGAGTACAACTTCTTATTTATCGCCAAAGGTGGTGGCAGCGCCAATAAATCATTTTTGTATCAAGAGACAAAGGCGGTATTAAATCCAACCTCATTTATGAATTGGCTGGATGAAAAACTGCGCTCACTTGGTACCTCAGCCTGTCCGCCTTATCACCTAGTTGTAGTAATTGGTGGCACAAGTGCTGAGTACACAGTTAAGACTGCCAAGTTAGCCAGCACAAAGTACCTGGACTCATTGCCAACTAAGGGGGATGCGAAAACTGGCCATGGCTTTAGAGATTTAGAGTTAGAAAAAGAGATCTTAAAGCTGACTCAAAGTATTGGCATCGGCGCACAATTTGGTGGCAAGTACTTTTGTCATGATGTTCGAGTAGTTAGGTTGCCACGGCATGGCGCGTCACTTCCAATTGCAATTGCAGTCTCCTGTTCAGCAGATCGACAGGTGAAGGCAAAGATCAATAAAGATGGTGTATTTATTGAAAAACTTGAAACCGAGCCTGCTCATTATCTGCCCGCAACTACAGATGAAGAGCTAGATGGGCCTGAGATTCATATTGATTTAACAGCGAAAATGGCTGATGTATTGGCCCAATTATCAAAGCACCCAGTTAAGACACGGGTGTTACTAACTGGCACATTGGTAGTTGCTAGGGACTTAGCGCACTCTAAAATAAAAGAGCTACTAGATAGCGGCAAACCAATGCCTGCATACTTAAAAGATCACGCTGTCTACTACGCAGGTCCGGCAAAGACACCAGCTGGTTACGCCTCTGGCTCATTTGGACCAACAACTGCTGGTCGAATGGACTCCTATGTTGAACAATTTCAAGCAGCAGGTGGTTCATTAATTATGTTGGCAAAGGGAAATAGATCTGAACAGGTGGCAAGTGCGTGCAAAAAGTATGGCGGATTTTATTTAGGATCAATTGGTGGCCCGGCTGCCCGGCTTGCCCAAGATTGTATAAAAAAAGTTGAGCTTTTAGATTATGAAGAGTTGGGTATGGAGGCGGTTTGGAAGATTGAGGTGGAAAATTTTCCAGCATTTATAATTATTGATGATAAGGGTAATGATTTTTATGCTCAAACTAGAAAACCATTAAGTATTGGTAAGAAACCTAACTAGTTAAAAGTTTTTAATACCAATTAGAACGCTTGAATTTGCTCCACGCAGCACATGGGGTGTTATAACGCTCTTTAATATATTTAAGTCCCCAGGTAATTTGGGTTACTGGGTTAGTGCGCCAATCAGTTCCAACTACCTCCATCTTGGTGGCTGGAAGAGCTTGCGGAATTCCATGAGCACCTGATACTCGATTACGTGCCTTGTAATTCCAATTACTCTCTTTAGTCCAAAGTTGATCTAGGCAGGGAAATTGTTTTTCAGACCAGGTGTATTTGGCAGCGATTATCTCTTTGGCAATAGTTTTAGCACCCTCTGCCTCGCGGGCAAGATCAACTTGGCGGGCAGCTACTGAAACCAAAGCCATAGCTGAGGCATCAACAGTCTTAATCGCATCTAGCTCAAGTGAGGATGGGGTTGGATCAAACTCCTCCTCAGTTGGAGCAGGCGGGGTGACCTCTAGTGAGCTTTCAACCGATCCGATCGTCACCGATGAGGTTAGGTTGCTTGAGGCATAGGCAGGCTCTGCGATCAATAGGAAGAAAGCCAGCAGGGCAGCAGAGATTGAGACCCGGCGAAGCCGTGGCTTTGGTAGCAAAAACTGCTTAACCATCTCTAGCCCTCTCCTTACATCTCTTCCAATTGGCCTTTTTTGACCCCTTGGGAACGGTTTAGAGTGTCATCCAGGGCTGACAGGGGCAACTTTATAGAGCCGTGTGGCGGGATTATGTTTATATTCACAGGTAATCTGAGTATTAAAACCGCAGGTCAGAAACGGTGAAGTCCGATTTATCCCTTATGTCGTAAGAGGGGTGAAAATCAGCTGGTGAAGTTGATTGGCTCCTCAAGCAGCTCAGTTACAAGTGCGGCAATCTGGGATCTCTCACTTCGGGTCAAGGTGATGTGGGCAAAGAGCGGATGCCCCTTTAGGGACTCCACCACCGCAACCACCCCATCATGGCGGCCCACCCGAAGATTGTCCCGCTGGGCGATGTCATGGGTGAGAATGACTCTAGAGCCCTGGCCAATTCGAGAGAGAACAGTCAGCAGTACTCCTCGTTCTAAGGATTGGGCCTCATCGACAATTACAAATGAGTCATGAAGTGAGCGGCCGCGGATATGGGTCAATGGCAGCACCTCAATTAATCCTCGCTCCACCACCTCGTCCAGTACCTGCTGGCTAACCAATGCCCCTAGGGTGTCAAAGACTGCTTGGGCCCAGGGCGACATCTTTTCATTTTCAGTTCCTGGCAGATAACCAAGCTCTTGGCCACCAACGGCGTAAAGCGGGCGGAAGATAACTACCTTTTTATGTAATCGCTTCTCTAATACCGCCTCTAATCCAGCAGATAATGCCAAGGCACTTTTTCCAGTACCAGCTCTGCCACCTAGGGAGACGATGCCAACCTCAGGATCTAACAAAATATCTAAAGCAACTCTTTGTTCAGCACTTCGCCCATGTAATCCAAATGCACTTCGGTCACCTCGAACTAATTGCAGATGTTTATCTGGTGTGACTCGAGCGAGCGCACTTCCTTTTTCTGAAGCCAGCACAATTCCAGTATGGCAAGGGTAGTTTTTTGCAATCTCATGTGAAATCTTTTCATTCTCATATAGGGAATCAATTACTGTGGAGCCAACACTCTCCTCTGCCATCCCGCTCCAGCCGCTGGTGCTAGCTAGCTCTGCGCGGTACTCCTGCGCCTCAACACCAACCGAGGATGCCTTAACCCGAAGCGGTAAATCCTTAGTTACTAAAACTACCTTTCGGCCATCTGACATTAAGTTTTTTGCAATTGCAAGAATCCGTGAATCATTTGAGCCATCTCTTAAAAAGCCAGCTGGTAACTTCGATGCATCGGCATGATTTAACTCAACTGAAAGGGTGCCACCATCATCATTAATTCCAATTGGCTGATCTAATCTCCCGCTTTTAACCCGAAGATCATCAAGGGTACGAAGGGCAGCTCTAGCAAAGTAGCCAAGCTCTGGGTGATCTCGTTTGGTCTCTAACTCACCAATTACTGTAATTGGAATAATTACCTCATGCTCGGCAAATCTAGTTAATGCCACAGGATCTGCAAGTAATACAGAGGTATCTAGCACATAGGTAATGCGGGCAGGTTGTGGCTGGGAGGCGACTGACTTTAGAACAATAGATTCACTAGCCAATTACTCTTTTTCACAATCTCGTTAGTTGTGCTTATTGGTTTTGGAAGAATAGGTAAAGGGTAAATAACCAACCTTAAGAAGTAGTGGCAACACGCAAGGTTTAAAGGTTAAGTTTAGATAAAGGATCGCCCTACCAACGGCCGGATTTAACCCGCCGCTCAATCCAAATTGATGCCACCGGCAAGGTGCCAGCTAGCAGAAATAGCCCAGTGCTTAGCAGTGATTTTCGCTTTGCCACGCAAAGTATTAAGGCCGCCACTAGATAAACCGGGTAGGTAAAGCCATGCACAATTGGTATCCAAATGAACTGTTCGTAAAAGCTCTTATCACTTACTAAGTACTTAGCTGGCATATACAAAAACCAGAGCAGCAGTGACATGACTCCAGCCCAAAGGGCCCAGAATCGGAAGAAGAAAATAATCCGGTTCACTTTTTTATGCCCGCCTTCCTACTTTTGTTAACTTTTTTATCTGAACCATCCCCAACTTTTTCTGAATTAAGCCTAAATTGCGGAAAGATTGGTGCGATCAACAGTAGTAGCCCCATAAACCACCAAACCACTACATATGAGATGTGTTGCCAATAAAAACCAGGTAAGCGCTCAGAGATTTGCGGTGATGGCACTAGGTTTAAATTACTAGCTTGATTATTGCCACTGATCTCACTTCGTAGGATTATGTAACCATCATATAAAAATGGGTTTTCTTTACTTACGACTAATGCTGGATCAATCCGAGAGAGCTCACCTGGTTTGGCAAAGGTGCGATCAACATTTTGCCTTGGATATAGCCGGCCGGTAATTGAAACCTCACCAAGCACCTGATCAATACCTTGAGCCAATACCTCACGCACTACTAAGACTGCATGCCCAGTATTTAGTTTAAGAATTCTTACATCAAAATCTGCAATCTGCTCCTCAGAGATCTTTTGGTCCTTAGCAATATATGAGTTGGCGTAATTTCCTGTGGCCGAAACTATTCGGTTAACCGCCTTTATCGGCATATTCTTGCCAGCAGATGAGACCTCATTGAGTGGTATCAAAGGTTGATCAGGTTTTGGGGCGGTGACTACATTTAAGGCTTGGGCTCGGTTTAATTGCCAAACACCTAATTCATAACAGGCATAAATCAGAGAGAGCCAGATTAAAACTAGGCCAGCTTTACTGACTGCTGATTTCATAAGTGTTTAAAACTACTCTTGATCTTTACGGTCAACTAATCTCTTATACCTGCGATAAAAACTAATCATTAATGCCAGCATTGCAAGAGATAAAAAAATCATGGTTAATGAGCCAGCCACACCCATATCAAAACTTGATACCTCTTCCATGATTTCACCCCCCAGTTAGATGAGATAAGCCTACTTAACCCTTAAGCAATTAGATCTACAATACGAGTGTGATGCATCCCAAAGTACATACTGATCCAGCGCTACGAGCCAGGTATGGCATATCGGGCGGTAAAAGCAAACGCTTTTTTATTGCTGGAATTTTGCTAAGCATCACCGCCGCTTGGTTTATTTGGAGTGGCTTTAATGCCGCAAATCCAGATCTTAGATCTGAGTTAATTTCATTTAAAGTAATTGATGAACAACGCATCTCTATTACTTATAAAATTACAGTTCGTGATCTAACCAAAGAACACAGTTGTTCAGTAGTAGCAAGAGATATAGATAAGAACACTGTTGGTCAGGTGGCAGATTTAATGCCAGCTGGTTCACTACTTGCCGGTGGCAATCTGCGCACAGTTGAGATCGCTACCCGATTACCTGCGGTAAATGCAGGAATTGCCGGTTGCCAGTAACCTTTCCTACTTATGAACCAACCAACTCAGACCTGGCTTACCCAGGAGGCAGCAGATCGTCTAAAAGCAGAGCTTGTGCAATTAGAGGGTCCACTTCGTGCTGAGATTATTAAGAAGATTGAAACAGCAAGGGCTGAAGGTGACTTAAAAGAAAATGGTGGTTACCACGCAGCTCGGGAAGAGCAAGGAAAGATTGAAGGAAGAATTCGCCAACTAAAACATATGTTGGAGCATGCTCATATTGGCACACCACCCGCTGGTGAATCAGGTGTAGTTGGTCTTGGCATGTTAGTAACAGTTGATATTGCAGGTGATGAACTTAAGTTTTTGCTTGGATCTAGAGAGATTTCATCTGGTGATG
>KB912741.1 GCA_000383815.1 actinobacterium SCGC AAA027-J17 | reverse complement strand
TACCTGAAATTTCACCTAAGGCGGTGATACTTAAACTCATCTTTTGAGCTTTACTCAGATCACCACCAATAACACTGACCTGGTACTTATCGGCAACAGATCTAATTCCTTTTGCTAAATCAGTTATCACTTCAGAGTTATCTATCTCAGTAATCGCAGCTGCAACAAGTAGGTACTTTGGCTTAGCTCCCATGGCATAGATATCGGCCAAATTAGCGGTCGTTAACTTTGCGCCAATTTGAAAGGGAGTTGACCACTCTCGCTTGAAGTGAATATCCTCCACCGCCATATCAACGGTAGCGACCAGTTTATTTTGGGTTGCAGCAACCACCGCTGCATCATCTCCAATTCCTACCTCAACATCACTTTGAAATGCGGTATGGAATAGAAGGCGCAAGCGCTCTATTAGACCTGCTTCAGATTCAATCAATGGCACTCCCCAAGTAACTCGCTATAGGCTACCCTTTAATATCACTACCGTTCATCGTTGAATAGGTATGAGTAAATTGAAAGGCTCAAAATGTCTGTCCAGGCTTATATTTTGATTCAAACTGAAGTTGGAAAAGCCTCAAGTGTTGCCAAGGCTGTCTCAGCCATCGCTGGCGTGACAATCGCTGAAGGTGTAACCGGTCCATACGATGTAATTATGCGAGCAGAAGCTGCAAGCATGGAGGATCTGGGACGTACTGTTCTAGCCAAGGTTCAAGGTGTTGCTGGAATTACTAGAACTCTCACCTGCCCAGTTACCACCTTTTAAAAAAGTTATTTATTGAACTTAGTTGGCTAAAACCAACGAATCATTCCGATAATTCCTGCAGTTGCATAAAAAAACTGCAGGAACAAAATTCCACGATGTTTTCCTAAAAAAGCCCAGACACCAATAAATGCTGAGGATGCAAGCAGCAAAGTAAAACCAATAAATTCAGCGCCTACATTTGCTGCCACTAGCAACGAGTAAACAATTGCAGTTACTACCCCAAGCCATTCAAAAACTCTTGACTTACTTACTTTATTCAAATCAATCCCCCACTACCATCGCTCTTGCGCCAGTGTATTTCAGCAGATCACTATAAGTGGTTGGGAAAACAGCGTGTGGATGACCAGCTGCTGCCCAAACGACCTGATAATCATTTAAGGCCTCATCAATTAATGTAAGTGCAGGTTGATTTAACCAACCAATTGGTGCAACTCCACCAATTGAAAAACCTGAAACTTCCTTTACAAAATCAGCATCCACTCGTTCAAGCTTTTCAACCTCTAACTTACTAGCCACCAGATCAGTATCAACACGATGACGACCTGAGGTGATTACTAGTAATGAAGATTGATCGGGTAATTTAAAGATAATCGAGGAGGCTATCTGACCTACTTCAATACCTAAACCTGCAGCAGCTTCGGCAGCACTTTTTGCACTCTCAGTTAAAACCTTAATCTCTCCGGTTAGACCAAAACTTTCTTTGGCAGCAATAACTCTTTTAACTGCAGCTTTTTCTAAGACACCATTCATAACTGTTAGCGAGTAATACTGGCTGAGCGCGTTTGAGCGGTGGTAATTAACTTAGATATTAACTCTTGATAGTTAATGCCATTTTTTTCAATCAACTTTGGGTATACCGATGTTGGGGTAAAGCCAGGCATAGTATTGATTTCATTAATTATGATTTCACCTTGTGTTGAATAGAAGAAATCAACTCGAGCCAACCCTTCACACCCTGCAGCATTAAAGGCTGCAATAGCTGCTTGCTGAATTTTAGATTGCACACCTGCTGGTAAATCAGCCGGGACAATTAACTCCATTGAATTATCAAGGTACTTGGCTTGAAAATCATAAAACTCAAATTTGCTAGAGATAGAAATTTGACCAACTTCAGATGCAGTAATTTTCCCATCAGCTTGTAAAACTGCACATTCAATCTCTTTGCCAACAACTGCCTGCTCAATAATCACCTTTGTGTCAAAAGACAAGGCGTGTTCAACCGCTGAAGCTAAATCAGACTTTTGTTTCACTTTTGTAGTTCCTCTACTTGAACCACTTCTAGCTGGTTTTACAAAGAGTGGAAATGTGAGATTACTTGGTAGCTCAAAGTTTTTTGAGGTAACAACGATTCCAGCCGCAACACTTAATCCAGCAGAAGCAAATATCGGTTTGGCATAAGACTTGTCCATGCTAACTGCACTAGCTAACACCCCAGAGCCAACATACTTAATTCCAATCATTTCAAACAAACCTTGAATAGTTCCATCTTCACCATATGGCCCATGTAAAACTGGGAATGCAACATCAATTGCCAATTGCTTACCGCCTGCTACTAATCCCAAACTTGTAATGCTTACCTCAATACCTGACTCAGGTACGGTGGGAAGTGCGCCATTGACTATCGAAAAGTTACTGTCATCAGGAAGCAACAGCCATTTTCCACTCTTTGTTATTCCGATTAACACCGGCTCAAATTTGTTGCGATCAATGGCATTTAAGATTCCATTTGCTGAAACACAGGAGATTTCATGTTCGCTGCTTTTGCCACCGCAGATGATTGCAACTCTAGATTTACTCATTAGATCTCAGCCTTAATACTAACTGTCATCAATCTTGCCAATGCATCCTTGGGATTTAATGTGCCAGCAACTACATCTGAGACCGCTTCAATGATTGGTACCTCTATTCCCACCCGGTGGGCTAACTCCAACATCGCTCCAGCTGAATAAACACCCTCTACCGTTTTCACAATCTGAGCTCTAGCTTTAGTCATTGATCCAGATTTACCAAGTACTTCACCAAAACTTCTATTTCGAGAAAGTGGTGATTGAGCACTTGCCACTAGGTCACCGATTCCGGCCAAACCTAAGAAGGTAAGCGGATTAGCGCCATAGGCACCACCTAATCTTGCAACCTCCGACAAGCCACGAGTAATCATTAATCCTTGGGTGTTTTCGCCATAACCCATACCAACTGCAATACCAACTGCCAATGCAATTACACTCTTTGCAGCGCCGGCAAACTCACATCCGACCAAATCATTTGATGGATAAATTCTGAAGTAATTAGTGGAGAAAATCTCTGACATCACATCAATATTTGCAGGGTTTTCTGAAGCAGCAACTGCACCTGCAGGCTGGCGCATAATGATTTCATTTGCCAAATTTGGCCCAGTTATCAAGCCAAATCGTGACTTATCAATCTCTAATACCTGTTGAGCTACCTCAGTCATGCGAAGTTGAGTTGCAACCTCAATACCCTTTAATGTGCTGATTACCGGCAAATCTTTAGGGAAAAAACCCTTCCAACTTTCAAGATTCTCTCGCAAAGTTTGGGAAGGAATAGCCAGCAAGATGACATCAGCAAACTGCAATACCGCCTTAATATCTGTGGTTGCTTTTAACTCTCTAGGTAGATCAATGCCTTTCAAAAATCTGCGATTAGAGTGGCGTCGATTGATTTCTCGAATAACTTTTTTATTTCGTCCCCAGATTAAAACTTGTTGCCCAGAATCAACCATTACTTGACCTAGGGTTGTCCCCCAAGCTCCAGAACCTAATACCGCAACTTTTTTCATCTGCTATCTTTCTTAAAATTACCAGTGCGTGGCAGCGCTGATTTCTTAGGATCAAAAATTTCACTTGGTGCTTTTTCATTACGTATTTGCTCTAACAACTTAGTGATCGCACTCATTACATAAGCAGTTGCTTCCTCAAGCGCTACTGGATCCTCCGCTCGGCCTGACCATTTTGAGAAATCTAATGCTGGGCCAGCAATGACTGTGACCTTACTTCTTGGAAACAATCTTAGTTTCTTACTGTAAGCCGGAAGTATTCTCTGCGCTCCCCACTGAGCACATGGAATAACAGGTACGCCGGTAAGTATGGCTAGTCGAGCAATTCCAGTTTTTGCTTTCATTGGCCAGTAATTCACATCTCTGGTAAGTGTGCCCTCTGGGTATACGCCAAGCATGTGTCCAGCTTTTAAAAAAGCAATGGCATGACTTAATGATTGTGATGCGGTGGCGGTTTCACGCTCAACTGGAATTTGTCCAGCACCTAGCAGAACTCTGCCAATGATTGGTAGTTTGAATAAAGAGGCTTTGCCTAAATATCTTGGCGCTCTGCCATTGTCATAAAGAAAGTGAGTAAAAAGCAGTGGATCAACATAAGAGATGTGATTGCAGACCACAATCGCAGCGCCAGTCTTGGGAAGATTCTCAGCTCCCCGCCAATCTCGCTTTGCAAAGGAGTTAAGTATTGGCCGTACAACTGTTGCGCCAAATTTAAACCAAGCATTTGTCCCAAGAGGTTTTCCGGTAGGGGGTGCGTATGAAATCTTCAACTCAGTCGACACCGCGCAATTCTACGACCAATACAGGAATTGAGGATAAATGAGCGTAAAAAAGCGGGATCTCACGCATGAGATCCCGCTTTAGAATTAACTAATTAGCGACGCTTTGACTTCTTCGCCTTCTTTACTACTTTGCGAGCAACCTTCTTTGCCTTACCAACTTTCTTAACAGCCTTTGCTGGCGCTGCCTTTGCTGGTGGTGTTGGTGCTGCACCTAACTTACGTGCACCAGAGATAACCTCTTTCAAACCCTTTGCAGGCAGAAAGCGAACCTTCTTGCTTGCCTTGATTTGAATTGACTCTCCAGTAAAAGGATTACGTCCCTTACGTGCTGGACGATCAACCTTCTTAAACTTACCGAAATCATTAATCATTACATCTTCGCCTTTAGAGATGTTGCGAACTACTGCATCAAATACAACCTCTACAGCGCGAGCAGCTTCCTTCTTACTATCACCAAATTGTGGTGCTAGATAAGCGATGAACTGGGCCTTGTTCATTTGATCCCCTTATTTTTACGCTTAAACATTAAGCATTCGCTTAACTAAGGGTTAATCTATGGGGTGAGTAGCAATACTTGGATGTATCTATTCGGTGTGTCGCAAGCAAATTCTTATTGTAAATCAAGGTTTTTAAGCAATTATTCGAAACTCTAAATAATTACTTTAGAGTTTTAGATTACTTAATTGGCAGTGTTTTTGGCTTAAAACTCGCTCTTTTTTCCTCAAAAGTTGTTACCGCATCTATTTTTGTAAAGGTAAGACCAATGTCATCTAAACCCTCCATTAAGCGCCAGCGGGTGTAATCATCAATGGCAAAGCTCAGAGTTTTGCCACCATAGGTGATTGTTTTGCTGGCCAAATCAACTGTTATTTGGGTATCTGGCTTACTTTCTACTACCTGCCAAATTTGCTCTATCTCCTCTTGGGTCAAAATAACAGTTAACAAACCCATCTTTTGTGAGTTGCCTCTAAAAATATCTGCAAACCGACTAGATAAGACCACTTTAAATCCATAGTTTTGTAATGCCCAAACTGCATGCTCTCTAGAGGATCCAGTTCCAAAATCAGGCCCGGCTACCAAAATACTCGCCTTTTTATACTGCGGTTGATTTAGTTCAAAGCTTGGATCATTTCGCCAAGCAGCAAACAAGCCATCCTCAAAACCATTTTTGGTAATTCGCTTTAAATAAACAGCAGGAATTATCTGATCGGTATCAACATTTGATCTACGAAGTGGCAACGCACTTCCAGTGTGATTTATGAACTTTTCCATCTTACAAATCCGCCGGTGAAGCTAATGTGCCCTTTAATGCGGTTGCTGCTGCTACCAAAGGACTAACCAGGTGGGTTCGCCCACCCTTTCCTTGTCGGCCTTCAAAATTTCTGTTACTAGTTGAGGCTGCTCTCTCACCTGGCTTTAATTGATCTGGGTTCATTCCAAGACACATGGAACAGCCCGCACTTCGCCACTCTCCACCTGCATCTAAAAACACCTTATCTAATCCTTCAGATTCTGCCTGCAATCTAACTCTGGCAGAGCCAGGAACAACTAGTAATCGAACAGAGGAGGCAATCTTCTTTCCCTTAATGATTGAAGCTGCAGATCTTAAATCTTCAATTCGACCATTTGTGCAAGAGCCTAAGAAAATTGTGTCTACCTTAATTGATTTAAGTGGCGTGCCTGGCTTTAGATCCATGTACTCCAAGGCCCGCTCGGCTGCGCCGCGATCTTCAGCATTAGCAAAATCAGCTGGATTTGGAACAGATGACGTAAGTGGCAAACCTTGACCAGGATTTGTTCCCCAGGTAACAAATGGCGCTAGCTCATCTGCATTTAAATTTACCTCTTTATCAAACTTGGCATCTGCATCTGTAGTTAATGTTTTCCAATAAGTAAGGGCGGCATCCCAGTCAGCTCCGGTTGGCGCGTGTGGTTTACTTTGAACATAATCAAAGGTGGTTTGATCAGGTGCGATTAATCCAGCTCTAGCACCTGCCTCAATAGACATATTACAAATAGTCATTCGAGCCTCCATGGAGAGCGCCCTAATTGCACTGCCACGGTACTCAAGAATGTATCCCTGGCCGCCACCAGTACCGATCTTTGCGATCACTGCCAAAATAATATCCTTGCTAGTAACACCAGCTTTTAAAGTTCCATCAACATTAATTGCCATCGTCTTTGGTCGAATCAGTGGCAGAGTTTGAGTAGCTAGAACATGCTCGACCTCACTGGTGCCGATACCAAATGCTAAGGCGCCAAATGCACCATGGGTTGAGGTATGGGAATCTCCGCAAACAATGGTCATACCAGGTTGAGTAATTCCTAATTGTGGTCCCACCACATGCACAATGCCTTGCTCAACATCTCCTAGTGAGTGAAGACGAACCCCAAATTCAGCACAATTTTTGCGCAAGGTATCTACCTGTAATTTGGAGATTGGATCAGCGATCGGCTTATCAATATTTAGGGTTGGCACATTATGGTCTTCAGTAGCAATAGTCAGATCAGCTCTGCGTACCTTGCGATTTGCCAAGCGCAAACCATCAAATGCTTGCGGACTTGTCACCTCATGAATTAGGTGCAGATCAATATAAAGTAAATCTGGCTCACCAGCTGTTGCAGAAACAACATGCTCAGCCCAAATCTTCTCCGCTAAGGTCTTGCCCATTTGTAAGTAGCTCTCCTTAAACAATTTCTATATCCGCACTTAAATTTGCTTCTCAATAGTTGAGATGGCATTATCAGAGTGTGGACGGTAAGAATAGCGGAGTTGGTGTCTTAGATAAAGCGGTAAAGATTCTTGCCGCACTAGAGGCCGGGCCTCAATCCTTAAGTGATTTAGTATCTGCCACAGGTATCGCCCGTCCGACTGCCCACCGATTAGCGGTGGCACTTGAACACCACCGATTAGTAACTCGAGATTTCTCAGGTCGATTTGTATTGGGCGCTCGCTCTGCTGAATTGGCATCTGCTGCAGGTGAGGATAAATTACTAGCTATTGCTACCCCCGCTTTAACTGCGTTGCGCGATGCCACAAGTGAGAGTGCTCAGCTTTATCGAAGACAAGGTGATCTTAGAATTTGCGTGGCGACTGCTGAACGATTAACTGGATTACGAGATTCAGTTCCAGTTGGCACGGTGTTAACGATGCAGGCTGGCTCTGCTGCTCAAATTTTATTAGCCTGGCAAGAGCCGGACAAACTTCATCGTGGTTTAGTTAATGCAAAATTCACTGCTGCAAATCTTTCAGCAGTTAGAAGGCGTGGTTGGGCTCAATCAGTTGGCGAGCGCGAAGCTGGTGTGGCTTCGGTATCTGCTCCTGTTCGCGGACCAAACAATAAAGTCATTGCTGCAGTCAGTATTAGCGGACCAATTGAGAGATTAAGTAGACAACCTGGCAGAGTTCATGCCGCAGCAGTAGTTGCTACCGCTGCCAGATTAACTGAGTACTTACTTAAAAATAGTAAGTAGTAAATGTAGCTCCGAGGGGATTCGAACCCCCGTAGCTGGCTTGAGAAGCCAGAGTCCTAGGCCACTAGACGACGGAGCCGTACGGTAAAACTTTACTTTATCGCTGGGGTACCAGGACTCGAACCTAGACAAGCTGAACCAGAATCAGCTGGGCTACCAATTACCCCATACCCCAAGATTTAAAGATTTACTGGGTAAGAATACCCTGCACCACAATTTATTTGGAAATTACCGCCTTAATTCGATCGATCGAGCGCTCTTTACCTAACAACTGAAGTGACTCAAACAATGGTGGTGAGATATGAGATCCAGTCACTGCAATACGTAATGCGCTAAAGGCTACTCGAGGCTTTAATCCCAACTCCTCTATCAGTGCCACCCGCAGTGAAGATTCAATGCTGGTGTGATCCCAAGAAGAGAGTACTTCAACCTTTGATAGTGCAACCTTTAACACATTTTGTGATGCCGCATCACTTATTTTACTTAACTCCTCAGGGGCAACCTTAAAATCCTTTACAAATAAAAAGCTCAACATCGCTGGAATCTCAGCTAACTTAACAATTCGCTCTTGAATAATTGGCAGCGCAGATTTAACAACCTCAATCTCATCTGCTTGGCCAGAGATAACCTTTGAATTTATCAAAAATGGCAATGCCCAACCAAGAAACTCATCTAAAGTCAGAGCCCGTATTTTGTCGCCATTGATCGCCTCAAGTTTTTTCATATCAAACCGAGCTGGACTGCTATTTACTCGCTCTACTGTGAATAGCTCAACCAACTCAGCCATAGTGATATTTTCCTTATCATCACCAGGTGACCAACCAAGAAGTGCTAGGTAATTACAGATTGCCTCCGGTAGGAACCCTTGTTCTCGATACCAAGCAATTGAAACCTCACCATTTCGTTTAGATAACTTGGCATTATCTTGTCCCATCACAAATGGCAGGTGGGCAAATATTGGGTACTCCTCAATCTTTACTCCCATTGCCTGATATACCCGAATTTGTCTTGGGGTGGACGAGAGTAGATCCTCTCCCCTTAACACATGGGTAATTTTCATCAACACATCATCAACTGCAACTGCCAAGGTATACAAAGGTGAGCCATCTGCTCTTGCTAAGACGAAATCTGGCACATACTTGTGTTCAAATTTAACCTCACCGCGAATTGCATCAGTAAAGACTGTTTCACCATCTGGCATGCGCATTCTTACAACAGGTTTCCTGCCCGCTTGCTTAAACTTTTCTATCTGATCTGCAGATAGGTCACGACATTTGCCATCATATCCAGGTGCTTGATTGCTCTTCATCTGCACTTGGCGACGCTCTTCTAACTCATCAGCACTGCAATAACAGTGATAGGCATCTTTTTGATCTAAAAACTTTTGAGCCCAGGTTGCATAAATATCTAAACGTTGTGATTGCAGATATGGCCCGTATTCACCACCTACCTCAGGACCTTCATCCCAATTAAGGCCCAACCATTTTAAAGTTTCAATTGCAGCATTTATATATTGATCAGTTACCCGCTCAGTATCAGTATCTTCAATTCTAAAAATTAACTTACCGCCAGTATGTCTGGCATATGCCCAGTCAAAGAGAGCAGTTCGAATATTTCCAACATGCAAATCACCAGTTGGAGATGGTGCAAACCTAACTCTCACCGCTTGCTTATTGGACACGAGCAGAAACCTTGTTAGTTAAAACCCCTAAACCATCAATAGCAACTGAGATTGATGATCCAGCTGGCATTGGACCAATTCCAGCAGGTGTTCCCGTCAAAATAACATCACCTGGCAGCAAGGTCATTACATTTGTTACAAACTCAATGATCTCTGGAATTTTAAAAATCATCTCTGAAAGAGTTGCTGATTGCTTCACCTGGCCATTTAAAGTTGCTGAGATCTTTTGATCTGCTGGCACAAATTCAGTCTCAATCCAGGGTCCAAGCGGACAAAAGGTGTCAAAGCCTTTAGCTCTGCTCCATTGCCCATCTTTTTTCTGCAAATCCCGAGCTGTCACATCATTAGCTAGTGTGTAACCAAAGATCACATCTTTATATTTAGCAGCTGGTACCTCTTTACATATCCTGCCAATCACAATTGCCAATTCAGCCTCATGATCCACACGCTCACTCATCTTTGGCCAAACAATGGTTTCATTTGGACCAATTACTGATGTGTTTGGTTTAATAAATATGATCGGTTCACTTGGTACCTCTGAATCCATCTCAGCGGCATGATCGGCATAATTTTTGCCCACACAAACTACTTTGCTTCTTGGAAGCACTGGGGCTAGTAGCTTCACATCGCTTAACTTAAGGGTTTTATCCTGTGGAATGATTCCAGAGTAAATAGGATCCCCGCGCAGGACCAAGATTGAGTCTTTGTCATTTAGAACGCCAAACAGTGGCTCGCTTCCCACACCAAGCTCTGCTGCAGCTGTAAATCTAACTATGCGCATTAGATCATCTTACAACTGATCGCTTATTTGGCTCGCTTCCGCAATCTTTTCTACCAATACGGTAGCAATTCTGTGACGCCTGCCAGCAGGTCGTTCTGCAGTTAACTTCCATCCTGGAACAGTAATTGTGCTGCCTGGAATTGGTACTCGACCTAACTGCTTTGCCAGCAACCCACCAATACTGTCAACATCTTCTATCTCATCCTCTGTAAATTCTGTTTCAAATTTCTCTGCAAAATCCTCAACATGTAATCGGGCTGAAACTCGTGCCTTACCCTCACTTAGCCATTCAATTTCTTCTGTTTCATCATCGTCATACTCATCGGCAATCTCACCAACTATCTCCTCCAAAATATCCTCAATAGTTATCAATCCAGCCGTACCACCGTACTCGTCGACAACTACTGCCATATGAATCTGGTCTCGTTGCATCTGCTTTAAGAGCTCAGCAGCAGTTTTGGTCTCAGGAATGAAGGTCGCTTTTCTTAAATGCTCTTCCACATTTTCACTCTGTTCAGCCTCACGTTTTTCATGCACACGTTTTGCTAGATCCTTAACATAAGCAATACCAACCACGTTATCTAAGTTTTCAGAGATTACTGGAATACGAGTAAATCCTGATCGTAGGGCTAACGAAAGCGCTTGCCTTAAGTTCTTTCCTGATTCAATCCATACCATCTCAGTTCTCGGAATCATCAACTCTCTGACCATAGTTTCACCTAGATCGAAAACAGAGTGGATCATCTCTCGCTCTGATTCTTCAACAAAACCGCTCTCACTTGCTTGGTCTACTAGATCTCTAAACTCCGCCTCAGTTGAGAATGGACCAGACTTAAATCCCTTACCTGGAGTTAATGCATTTCCAATTCTGATCAAAAGATTTGTTAATGGTCCCAGAACCTGAGACAGGAAGTAAGCAGTGGTTATTGCCGGCTTGGACCATTTTGGTGCATGTTGCTTTCCTAAAGTTCTAGGACCAACACCAACGATTACATATGAAATTGCAACCATCAAAATTATTGCTTGCGCAAGAGCCAAGCCATAATTGGAAGCTCCATCTACAAATGCAGTTGCCACTAATGCGGTTGCGGTTAGCTCACAACTTTTACGAACCAGCAATAGCACATTTAAATATCTAGCTGGGTTTTCAACAAATTTATCAAAGCGCTTCTTATACTTTGGGTTTGCCTCAACCAACTCCTCAATCAAAAGCCGTGAAAGTGAGGTAAGAGCTGATTCTGATCCAGCAAGTAATCCTGCAAATAAAAGCAGGAACATAACTAAAAGTAATGCCGAAATACTCATACTAGTAATCTCCACTCTTTTAGAATTTCATCTTGCAGTGAGAACATTGCTGTTTCATCAGCTATTTCTTCATGATCGAAACCCAGAAGATGCAAGACGCCATGAACTGTAAGTAGCTCCAACTCTTGAGCCAAAGATTGTTTGCCATTCTTCTCAGCAAATGCTGGGCAAAGCACTATGTCTCCAATTACTGCTGGTCCATTTGCAGAGGAGTTTGGTTTGACTTCATCCATTGGAAAAGAAAGTACATCTGTCGGCCCAGGAAGGTTCATCCATTTGATGTGAAGATCAGTCATCTCATCTTCATTTACAAATCTAATACCTAACTCAGAATCTGGATGTATTCCCATTTTCTTAAGTGAATACTTTGCCACTGAGACAATCGCTGCCTCATCGCATTTAATTGTTGAGTTATTAACTGATTGGATTTTCATAGTAATGAATTCAAGGAGGAGCTTGAATTACTTAGCGATCACCTTTTCCGCTTCGAATCGGGAAGGTGCTCTTTGTAATGTTCTCGTCCCAATTTCCATAGGCTGTGACAATATCGCCAACTAATCGATTTCGAACTACATCTTCTGCTGTTAGATACATGAAGGAAATATCTTCAACATCTTTTAATACATCCTGAACAACTTTAAGCCCAGATTGAGAATTATTTGGCAAATCAACTTGGGTGATATCTCCGGTGACCACCATTTTTGATCCAAAACCTAATCGAGTTAAAAACATCTTCATCTGCTCTGCAGTTGTATTTTGAGCTTCATCCAAAATAATAAATGCATCATTCAAAGTTCGACCACGCATATATGCCAAGGGTGCAACCTCTATGACTCCAGAGGTCATTAATCTAGGGATAGCATCTTGATCGATCATGTCGTGCAAGGCGTCAAACAAAGGTCGAAGATAAGGATCGATCTTTTCGTGGAGAGTTCCAGGCAAGAAACCTAATCGCTCACCGGCTTCAACTGCTGGTCTAGTTAGAATTATTCGATTTACCTGCTTGGCTTGAAGAGATTGAATTGCTTTAGCCATTGCTAAATATGTTTTACCAGATCCAGCTGGTCCAATTCCAAAAGTTATTGTGTTTGAATCAATTGCGTCTACATACTTCTTTTGATTTGAAGTTTTTGGTCTAATAGTTTTGCCGCGATTGCTTAGAATGTTTAGTGATAAAACCTCAGCAGGATGCTCAGATGGATCTTGCTTAATCATTCCAATAGACCTGCGCACCATATCTGAGGTTAGATTCTGTCCGCTGCGCAAAATTGCGATCAACTCTTCAACTAAATTTACAAATTGCTTTGATTCTTCTGCATCGCCCTTAACATAAATTTCATTACCTCGAACGGTGATAGCTAATTGCGGAAAATGGTTTTCTAAAATTCTAAGGTTTGCGTCCCCTGGGCCAACTAATGTGACCATGGCAAATGCAGCCGGTATTTTTACGACTATGGGGTCCATTACTCGAATTCTATATTTAACCTGGCGGCCATGCGAATGTACGGCCACCCAGTAGGTGTAGATGAGCGTGAAACACCGACTGACCTGCGCCAGCGCCGGTGTTTACATTCATTCGGTAACTGTCTAAACCAATCTCACTTGCGATTTCTCCAGCTGCTTTAAAAATTTCACCTGCTAGCTCACGATCAGCCTTCGCTACCTCAGCCATATTTGAAAAATGTTGGTTAGGAATAATCAATACATGAGTCGGTGCTTGCGGAGTTATATCGTTGAAAGCGGTGTAAGAATCGTTCTTCTTCACAATCGCAGCTGGAATTTCACCTGCCGCAATCTTGCAGAATAAACAATCCATCTTTACCACCTACCTAACTTCGTTTGCACCGCTGACAAAGCTGCAAATCCTGCGTGAGCTGAACGTAAAACAGTATCTCCCAATCTCACCACTTTACTGCCATTATTTTGAAAAGATAATAACTCCTGCTCACTAATTCCACCCTCTGGGCCAATCACTAGATAAACACTTGATTGTGAATTTGGGATAGCGAGCTCTGAGAATTTTGTGGATGCTTCTTCATGAAAAACTATTCCAAATCCACTTTCACCAATACTCTTGATTACTTCACTTGTACTCATAACCTGCATGAGCTGGGGCAGTTTTACCTGCCGTGCTTGTTTACATGACTGTTTAATTCCTACTTGCCATTTTTCCTCTGAATCTGATTGCCATTTACTGATTGATCGCTCTGATTGCCAAGGAATAATTCGATCAACCCCTGCCTCTACAGCCAACTCCAACATCTCTTTATTTCTATCAGATTTTGTAATTGCCTGTACAAGCACCAGTTCAGGTTTTGCTGTCTGAATTTCGCCACGTTCTGTGATGGATATATAAAGCTCTTTCTTTGCAATTTCAACTATTGGGCCAGAGACCCAGTTGCCTACTCCATCTGAGATTTTGATGACCTCGCCAGTGTTTAGCCTCAGCACTTTGATTGCGTGATGAGCTTCTTCATTTTCTAGTACCTGCCTCTGGCCAGTACTAATCTGATCTGAAAAGAATAGTGTGAGCACTAACGGAAAGCATTTCTTACTTTGCTAAAAAAGCCTTCATCATTCTTGCGGTGAATTTGAACTTTGCTGCCATCTTCATTTCTTGCTTCTGCGAATTTTCGCATTAATTCAATTTGATCTTTACTCAATTTACCTGGAATAACAACTTCAATATGAACAATTAGATCACCTCTACCGCTGCCTCGCAGTTTAGTTACGCCAAGTCCCTTAAGAATTACCGTAGCGCCACTTTGAGTTCCCTCTTTAATCTCCACCTTTTGCTCACCATCTAATGTTTCAATGGTCACCACACTGCCTAGTGCTGCAGAGGTCATGGGAACTGCGATTGAAATATGCAAATTGTTTTCTTCTCGAACTAAGTACTCATGTGGCATTTCAACAATCTCAACATAAAGATCACCGGCATTGCCCCCGCCAGGTCCAACCTCACCCTGCCCACTTAATTGAATTCGATTTCCAGTTTCAACTCCAGCTGGAATCTTTATCGGAATTGTTTTCCTAGATCTAACCCGGCCATCTCCTGCACACTCTGTACAAGGATCTGAAATTACTGATCCAAAACCCTGGCAACTTCCACATGGCCTACTGGTCATTACCTGACCTAAAACTGATCTAGCAACCTGCTGTGTTTCACCACGACCCTTACAAATATCACAAGTTCTAGGTCGTGAGTTATTTGCGCAACCGCTTCCACCACACTTTGTGCAAACCACTGCAGTATCAACATTTAAATCACGTTCACAACCAAATGTTGCTTCTTGAAGATTAATCTCAACTCGAATTAACGCATCTTGACCAGGTCTAGTTCGTGGTCGAGGTCCGCGTTGGGTACCGCCACCAAAAAAAGCATCCATGA
>KB912740.1 GCA_000383815.1 actinobacterium SCGC AAA027-J17 | reverse complement strand
CCAACTGCTGGACGAATAGCGGCTCTAGCCTCACTAATTTCTCCAAGAAATCTAAAACGCAAAGGGTAATTGGCTCAAGTAAAACCCGAGTAAAGTAGGCCAGTTATGTCTACTGTCGCGATCACATTTGCTGATGAGTTGCGCTCAAGATCAGATGAAGATTTAGCAAGTATTTTTAGATTAAGACCTGATTTAGTAACGCCAGTACCAAATGATTTTTCAGCCCTATCTGCTCGAGCAACCTCTACTCCATCACTGGTTCGTGCTCTAGATTCATTAAATTTATGGCACTACCAAATAATTGAAGCTGCATGTGCACTACCTGAACCATTTAAAAAATCAGAGTTAGTTGCTGTTACCAGCGAGGAAACCACCTTTGCATTAGAGCATTTATGGCAAATGGGTTTGTTATATAAAGAGGGAAATAACTATCGCACGCCAACTAATTTAAAGCTTTTGATCGGTGAAGAGCCAGCTGGGCTTGGTCCTTTTTCAGTTAAGAAGTTTGATTTTGGATCCTTGAAAGATATTCCTAAAACTTCGCAAGAGGTATTGGAAAAGTTAACTTGGGGACCGCCCAGAGGTCAGATTGCAAATATCAAAAAACCTGGGAATGCGATTGGTTGGCTACTAGATAACAATGTTTTAGTGCCCCTGGACTCTCATACCGTTGCCCTACCGCGAGAAATTGCAATCAAATTACGAGGTGGCAAAATCCATAAGGAGATATTAAGTAAGTCTGCAGCTTTAGTTGGAAAGAAAGTAGTTCAAAAACAAACAGATTTAGCTGCAGTAGCAAATATCTCAACCATTCTGCGTTGGTGTGAAGAGTTTTTACACAACCTTTCAGATGAGCCACCAACTGCATTACGCACTGGCGGAATTGGAGTGCGCGACCTTAAGCGAATAGCTGAACACCTTGGTGTTGATGAAACTTGCGCTGGATTTGTTGCTGAACTTTGTTACTTAGGTGGTCTTGTAGTTATTGATTCAGATGATCAGATTCTTCCAACTTCAGCTTTTGATATTTGGTTGACTAAAACTGCAGAGGAGCGATGGTATTCATTGGTGGTTCTCTGGCTAGATACATCAAGAGTTAGTGGATTAATTGGAAAAGTAGGAGATAAAAGTATTGCACCCCTTGGTCCAGAGTTAGATCGGGCTGGTGCTGGCCTAATAAGAAGGACAACTTTAAAAGTTCTATCTGAAAATCAGCAGATCTGTCCAGATATTAAATCCATCCAAGAAATTGTTAAGTGGTGGAATCCACAGCGAGCAAATCCAGATTTTGTGGATTGGTCACTGCGTGAGGCTGAATGGTTGGGAATAACTGGGCAAGGTGGGATCTCTACTTTTGGAATCAAGTTGCTATCTGAGGCAGAGGATTTAGGAATTGAATCTGCACTACCAAAACCGGTTGATCACATTTTAATTCAAGCAGATAACAGTGCGGTGGCACCTGGTCCGCTCTTGCCAGAACTTGCATCTGAAATGGGAACCATTGCAGATATTGAAAGTAGGGGTGGTGCGACGGTTTATCGCTTTAGTGAAGCTTCTATCCGACGCGGACTAGATCATGGTAAAACTGGTGATCAGATTAAAACCTTCTTAAGTAAAACTTCTAAAACTCCAATGCCACAACCACTTGAGTATCTAATTGCTGATGTGGCTAAACGCCACGGCAGATTAAGAGTTGGCTCTGCTCATACCTATATCAGGTGTGAAGATGAAGGATTAGTTCAGCAGATTTTGCATGATAAAAAATGTGAACACTTAAGGCTTCGAAAGATAGCTCCACAGGTTTTAGTAACAGATTTTGAACTTACCGAAGTAATCAGTGAACTTAGAGAGTATGGATATTTGCCAGCAGCGGAGAATGCTGGTGGCGTCTTGCTTTCTCAACCAAACTTGCGAAGATCAAAATCTCGTCCAAAACCACCTCGTATCATCTCTGAATTTACGGCACCAAAAGAGGCGATTGTTTTAGCAGCTGTGAAAAGTATTAGAACTGGCGAGCGCAGTCGAAAAGTTGAGCCAATAGTTCCGGGCACATCATCAAATGAAACTTTGGCATTGATAAATCAATACATCACAGAAGGAAAAACTTTAATGATTAGCTATGCCGACAATAATGGTGGGGTTTCAAACCGAATTATTGATCCAATCTCCATCTCCTTGGGCACCCTCACCGCTCGAGATGAAGCCAGCGATGAAATAGTGCAATTTAGGATCCCTCGAATTAATGGCGTAGCCCCAGCCCTCACCATTTTGGAAAATAAGGCAGACTTAGACCTATGAGCGCACTTGCTGATATCCAACGGTTAGTTGAGTGTGAGTCTCCCACTGAGGATTTAGATGCCTGTAATCAAGTTATTGATCTAGCAGTTGAGATTTCAAATACAAGATTAAAGCCAATCGCACAAAAAGTAATTGAAAATGGGCGGCCAGTATTTTGGTGGGGTGCAAAAAATCCAAAGATAGTTTTGTTGTGTCACCTAGACACAGTTTGGCCAATTGGATCATTTCTTCCAACCTGGAAAGTTAATGGCGATCAGGTAAGTGGCCCCGGCATTTTCGATATGAAAACTGGATTCATCCAAGCCATGCATGCATTAATAGGTATTGAAGGTGCTGAAAGTAAAGTGGCATTAGTTGCAACCACCGATGAAGAAACCGGTAGCGCCACCTCAAAAGAGTTAATAAACAGATTGTCTAAAGATGCTGATGCGGTTTTGGTGTTCGAAGCATCATTAGATGGCAAAGTAAAAACTGGTCGCAAAGGAACTGCGATGTATCAAGTTAAAGTCACCGGCCTTGCCTCTCACGCAGGATTAGATCCTGAAAAAGGAATCAACGCCACAACCGAGATGGCAAAACTAGTATTACAGATTGCATCTCTAGAGAATCCAACCTTTGGCACCACCGCTGTACCAACCGTAATGAAATCTGGAACTACCACCAATACAGTTCCAGCGTTAGCATCTTTAGATATTGATGTTCGATCCTTCACTAACGCAGAGTTAGAGCGAATTGATAAATCAATTAGGAATTTAAAGAGTGATATTGCAAAGGTTGAAGTTACTGGAGGTATTAATCGCCCACCGCTTGAAGAGGTGAGCACCATGGCACTTTATGAAAAATTAGAAACTGTTGCTGCTTCATTAGATCTCCCAAAGATTGGAAATGCAAGTGTGGGTGGTGCTAGTGATGGCAATATCGCAGCTGCAGCTGGTGCAAAGGTTCTAGATGGTTTAGGAGCTGAAGGACTAGGCGCTCACGCCCCTAGTGAGTTTATAAAAATCTCAACAGTTGAACCAAGAATTAAATTAATTAATGCATTTATCAATGAGCTGTTGAAATGAGTGATGGCCCTTTAATTGTTCAAAGTGATAAAACACTTTTATTAGATATCGACCATATTCTCTCTGATGAATGTCGGAGATCAATTGCATCCTTTGCTGAATTAGAAAAATCTCCAGAGCATATTCATACATATCGATTAACCCCTCTTGGTTTGTGGAATGCCAGAGCATCTGGGCATGATGCTGAAGAGGTTATTGATATTTTAATTAAGTACTCGCGATATGCAGTCCCTCATGCCTTATTAGTTGATATCGCTGAGACTATGTCTAGGTATGGGCGTTTGCGACTTGAAGCCCATCCAGTTCACGGCCTGATCTTGGTTTCAAATGATGCTGCAGTTTTAAAAGAGGTTACTCGCGGTAAAAAAGTTGCTCCGATGCTTGGCAAACAACTAGATGATGAAACTATTGTTGTTCATCCAGGCCAACGTGGATTCTTAAAACAAGCACTCTTAAAACTAGGTTGGCCCGCTGAGGATTTTGCTGGATATGTTGATGGTGAGCACCATGAAATTTCATTACGCCAAGATGGTTGGAAAATTCGAAAATACCAGGAGTTAGCCGCCGAAGGTTTTTGGCATGGTGGTTCAGGAGTAGTTGTACTGCCCTGTGGCGCTGGTAAAACTATTGTTGGCGCAGCTGCAATGGCACATGCAAAGGCAACAACATTGATTTTGGTAACTAATACTGTTGCAGCGCGACAGTGGCGAGAAGAGTTACTGCGCAGAACTGATTTAAATGAAGATGATATTGGTGAATATAGCGGGGCAAAGAAAGAAATACGTCCAGTAACAATTGCTACCTACCAGGTTATGACTACCCGTAAAAAAGGTGTCTATGCCCACCTTGATCTTTTTGATGCAATTGATTGGGGATTGATTATTTATGATGAGGTTCATTTATTGCCTGCACCGATCTTTAGATTTACCGCAGATATTCAATCCAGGCGCAGGCTTGGATTAACAGCCACCTTAGTTAGAGAGGATGGCATGGAAGGCGAGGTTTTCTCTCTTATTGGACCAAAGAGATTTGATGTTCCATGGAAAGAGATTGAAGCGCAAGGTTATATAGCACCGGCAGATTGCGTTGAGGTAAGAATTACTCTAACTGATGCTGAGCGTTTAAATTATGCAACTGCTGAACAGGAAGATCGTTATCGTTTTTGTTCCACCTCACAAACCAAAAAAGATGTTGCTGTTGCACTAGCAAAGCAACATGCCAATGATCAGGTGTTAGTAATTGGTCAGTACATCGATCAGTTAGATCAACTTTCTGAAGCATTATCTGTGCCTGTTATTAAAGGCGACACACCAATTAAAGAGCGAGAGCGGCTTTATGCTTTATTTCGTACCGGTGAGATTAAATGTTTAGTTGTTTCCAAAGTTGCTAACTTTTCAATTGACTTACCCGAGGCAACAATTGCTATTCAAGTCTCTGGCACATTTGGGTCAAGGCAAGAAGAGGCTCAACGACTTGGTCGAATTTTGCGGCCTAAAGCAGATGGCAGAGGTGCCAGGTTTTATTCACTAGTTGCACGCGACACGATTGACCAAGATTTTGCTCAAAATCGCCAACGCTTCTTAGCTGAGCAGGGATATGCCTATCGGATAATTGATGCCGATGAGATTATAAAAAAGAATTAACTATTTATTGCTTTAGTAAATCTAGTTAAATCCACTCGCCAATAATCATGAACCTTTTCATCAATTAAAATCACTGGTACCTGTTCACCGTACTCTTTTTCTAACTCACTATTGTTATCAATCAATTTAATCTCTAAACTAAAATTGTTCTCTTGTTTTACCGATTTAATTAGATCGATAGCTATTTCACATAGGTGGCAACCAGTACGGGAGTAAACTGTTACTTTTTTCATTTATGAACCCCAATTAACCGCCAATTTCCCTGAGCCAAAATACGCCAGATGTAGTTTTGCTTAAATGTTGCTGATAGATCAACTGGTGGCATAGACCAATCATCGCAGACTGTTAGCCTTGAGCCTATGCGCTTGAAGTCGATGATTACCTCACTCTTAGTGGTCACCTCTTTTCTAGTTGCTCCGATCTCAAACTCATCTGCGTTAGAAATTAAAGTAGCACCCGCTAATTGGGGTTACATCTATGCCAGTGGTAATTCTGTATCGGTACAAGCCACCCCGAGGTTGCCATCGGCAAACTTGGAGAAGAAGAGTAATTTTCTCATCACCTTCAATACAGTGCCTTCGCTTGCCAGGCCTGCAGTTCAAACTGCGGTAGATATCTGGTCTGAAAACTTTGCCTCCACTGTGCCGATAAATGTAAATGTTAAATGGGGCAGCTCATCTAGTTATGGAGTTTTGGCATCGGCAAGTGCTAAAAATAATTTCTCTAATTTCAATGGTGCACCTGATAAAACTCTTTACTACGCATCTGCACTAGCCAACGCCCTTGCTGGCCGAGATTTAGATCCAACTTCACCGGAAATTGAGATTTCAATTACTTCAAATGCTCCTTGGTATTACGGAACTGATGGTAACTGTCCAGCAAGAAGTTTTGATCTGGTCTCGGTGATTTTGCATGAGATGGGACATGGCCTGGGATTTGTTTCTGGTAATTACTACGATGCATTTTCAGGATTTGGCAGAGTTGATCAGCCAACTCCATTTGATGCTTACGCACAACTTCCAGATGGCAGACGTTTAGCCGATATGCCCTCACCATCTCTTGAGGCCGGTAAAGCAATGACCTCTGGTTTAGTTTGGTCTGGCGAGAATGCAGTCAAAGCTAATAACGGTATTAAGCCAAAACTTTACACGCCATCAACATATGAACCTGGCTCTTCAATCAGCCATCTAGATGAAGCAACCTTTTCTCAATCTGCTGACAATGCGGTAATGACTCCAAATTTAGATTCTGGTGAAGTCTTTCACCTACCTGGTCCATTAGTACTAGCCATGTTTGAAGATATGAGGCAAAAACCACCAGCTGGAATAGCCGCCGGAACTCCACAACCGCCACAAAATGTTAAGGCCTTAATCGGTGATAAAAGTGCGATTGTCAGATTTGATCCGCCAGTAAATTTTAGATCAGCTCAAGTTTCAAAGTATGATGTTACAAATATTCAAACCGGAAACGTAGTTAGTGTTTCTGAAAGTCCAGTAACTATCTCTGGATTAAAAAATGGTACTAAGTACACATTTTCAGTCTCTGCCACAAACTCATTAGGAACCTCAAACTCGGTTAATACAAATTCAGTCACTCCACAACCGGCATGGAAGAGTTCAATAATTGATGCTACCGCTGATGCCAAATACCTAGCCACGGCTACCTATGCAGGTAAACCAGTTATTGCTTATAGCGATAGCAAAAAAGGAGATTTAAAACTTGCCACTTTTAGTGGAAATAAATGGGGCATCAAAACAATTGATGGAAACTCCACAACTTTAGGTAAAACTACTAATGATGTCTCCGGTTACATCTCTATGTGCACATCGGTCAGTGGTAGAACTAATTATTTGCATATCTTTTATTCTGACCTAAAGGATAAAGATCTTCGGTATGCCGTCTACGATGGTAAAAGTTGGTATTACGAGATCGTTGATGGTGATGCCCTATCAATCCAAGATTACAAAGAGTTTCCAAGAAAGCGTGGCGGCTCTGATGTAAGCGTTTCAAGTGCTTGTGCTGTCACCGCATCAGGAGTTCAAGTATTTTACCGAGATGAATCTCAGGGAATTTTGTTGGGCGCAGTAAAAGATAAACTTGATTGGCGTTATGAGATTGTGGATGGCGATAAAGACACTGAAGATCGAACAACTGGTGATGTCGCCTTCCATTTGAAAGCAACCACTGTCGGAAAGAAAATTCATTTAATCTACGACTCGGTTCGTGGTTTTGATATGGATCGAAATGTCACTCGAAGTGAGATGAGATATGCGACGAGAAGTAGTGCATTTGTTGAGGACTGGACCTACAAAACTTTAGATGTACCTGGTAATGGGGTTTCAGTTGCCGGTTATGACGTAGCAATTTTCAATGGTGCAAGAGGCATAAATACTGGTTGGTTTACTGGAACTGGGGCATCATTTCCAAACCCAGACCAAGTCAGATATCAATTATTCGGTGCCACTTCATTTACGGATGCCAAATCTGTTGAGTATGGAGTACCAAACTCTCCAATTGTTATGGATGATAGAACCATCATGTTTGGATGCCAGCTGAGGTTATGTGCATTAAATCAAGCTAATCGCTCAGTAAGTTTAATTTCAAATGGCACAGTTCAAGAAGGTTCACTAAGTAGCTGGATCACCTTAAATAAAATTAGATACGCCGTTGCCGGCGTATCTGGAAAATTAACTCTGTTTAAACCCTAAATGGGTTTTACTTACTTAGCGTTGCGGCGCTGAATTCTGGTCTTCTTAAGAAGTTTTTTATGTTTCTTCTTAGCCATGCGCTTGCGACGCTTCTTAATTACTGAACCCATTTTGCTCCTTTATTGATTCTAACTATGGCCAAAGATTACTAGTTAACTACTACTAAACCAAAACTCACACCCGAATCAGTGATTACTACAGTTCCAATTTCATTATTTGATGCGATTGCAACTGCTGGGGCTGAGAGAGAGTGGGCGGAGATAACTTCACCCTTCTTGCCCAATTCAAGGAGTACTGATGAAGCTGTCTTAGGTTTCCAGGTAGGTACGCCTTTAATCGCTCCCGATGAGACAAATGTGGCCCAAGTATTCTTACTTACAGTCGCCAAAGCAGATGACCTAGATAAGTATCTAACATTCCAAACTGGTTTATTTAGAGCAGAAAATTTGGTTACCGCTGCTTCTTGTTTATTTGAGTATAAAACCCGACCAGCCTGCAACAGACCAGCATCAATTGAATTCCAACTTCTAGTTGTATTCTTCAAAGTAGCTTGAGCCACCTGCTGTAATGAACCTGAATTAGAGATTCTTAAAGTGATTGCATCTAATTTGCTTATCGGCTTAACTTTTAACAGTAGTTCACCACTTGCACCAACTGCGGTTAGGCCACCATCGGCATTTAAAATAGCATCATTAATTTGAGTGTTTTTGGATCCAATTTTAATAATTGGAGAGAACGCCCCTGCTTTGGTAGTTGATAGATAAAAGCCTGAGGTTGCAGTCTTCTCATATAGATTGCCAACAATTATTAAATTACTACCTGATATCAATACTTTCCTGGGAGAGATAATATTAGGTGAAAGATAATCATATGAATTTAATAGATTTCCAGTGTTACTTACCTGCCAGAGCTTTATTCGGTTAAGCGGTGTTGTGGCAGATTGAGTAGGGTCAATAACCACATTATCTGGGTTTAAGACTCTTGTTGGAGATGGTGCTGGAGTTGGTGCTATCTGTGATGAGCTTGCACCAACTATCCAAATACTTCCATCTGCATCAATTGCAGCAGTGGTGGCGATTTCATCACTTACTCCAGGCAGTCTTAAGTTCCACATAGGTGCACCAATTGATGAGTAGCTGGTGACAAATCCATCACTTAAACCGGTAAGAGCACCAGAAAGCCAAGGTGAAGACGCAGATTCAGTTGTACCCACCAGCACAATACTTACTGGGGTAAGCAATACATCACTTACCTGATCTGACTTGGTGTAACTCAATTCAACTAAGGATTTTGTCACCTTCATAGTTGCAGCATTAGCTGGTGTCAGTGGAATTAATACAGCAGCAAAAATTAGACTTAAGATTTTTTTCAAGCTAGCTCCTGGGCCCGATTCTTAGCAGCACTCATAGCTTTTAAAATGATATTTTCTAAATCACTATTGGAAAAAACCTCAAGTGCTGCTGCAGTAGTACCTTTTGGACTAGTCACATTTTTACGTAATGTAGCCGCATCTAAATTACTCTCTTTTAACATTGCAGCTGAGCCAGAAATTGTTTCGATTGCTAACTTGGTGGCAATTTCATCTGTTAAACCAAGCTCAACTCCCGCTTTCACCATCGCCTCGATAAAATAGAAGAAGTAAGCAGGGCCAGATCCACTTAAGGCAGTTACTGCATCAATTTTATCTTCTGCGACCACAACTACTTCGCCTGTAGTTGAAAATAACTCTGTAGCAATCTTTAATTCATCACCGCTTACTTTTGCACCAGCTGCAATTGCTGAAATTCCCTTACCAATTTGTGCCGGAGTATTTGGCATTGCTCTGATAACTGGATTATTTGTCTGTAATTGATCCTCGATAAACTTGATTGTTTTTCCCGCAGCAATTGAGATAACTACTGTTTCTGGCTGGATTGTCTGCTTTAACTCATTTAGTACATCGGCCAAATCCTGAGGCTTAACTGCAAGAAAAATTACATTGCAGCTCTTTCCAATTGCTGCAATCTCTTTTACTTCAACCTGGTATTGGCTCTTTAGTTGCTCTAACTTCTCTGGGCTCTTATCGGCAATACAGATTTGATCACTAGTGATTGATTTCATCAGCAAACTCTTTATGATTGAAGAGCCCATCACGCCAACGCCAATAAAGCCTATGCATTTATTTGTAAGTGATGTACTCATACTTCAAGCCTACCCAATTAGTCTTTAACCATACTTAACCCTTAAACTATGGCGTTATGGTGAGCAAAAGCAGAGATAAATCCAAGCTATCAAAGAATGAAGTTGCTCCCAATTTTGTGCGGGATTGGGTTGAGTTTGAAAACCCAGCAAATCCTGAGGAATTATTCAAGTGTGATTTGACCTGGTTAACATCTTATTGGCAATGTATTTATGGAAATGGTTGTTGTGGAATTGATGGTGACAAGCCAGATGCCGGTTGTTGCTCAGATGGTGCTTACTACACTGGGAAAGAGGATGAAAAGAGAGTTTTTGAAGCAGCCAAAAAACTAACCAGAGCTGATTGGCAGTTTTATGATCAAGCCAGACCAAAAAAAGCTGGTGGTAAATTACAAATTACTGAAATCGGGTTGGATAAAGATCGTAAGACTAAAAAGGTTAAAGACTCCTGCATATTTTTAAATCGTGTCGGATATGAAGCACCTGGATATACCGGCTCCTTCGGCTGCGCACTCCACCATTTGGCAATAAAAGAGCAAGTACATTTTGTTGATACAAAACCAGATATTTGTTGGCAATTGCCTATTCGCAGATCTTGGGAAACCAGGGAGCATGGAGATAAGGAAATTACTGTTGTGGTAATTGGTGAGTACACCAGAACTGCTTGGGGTGAAGGCGGTGCTGATTTTGATTGGTACTGCACCAGTAACTCTGAGGCCCATGTTGGCAGAGTTCCGGTATATCAATCAAGTGAAGTTGAGTTAACCAAGATGATGGGTCCAAAGGGCTACGCCGAACTAGTAAAACTATGTGACAGCCGAATGGCTGCGATATCTGCCACTCGTAAAGCACAGAAAAAGCGTGAACTTCCACTCTTTGTGATTCACCCTGCCACAAAAGCTGCGCAAGAAGGACGATAGTCAGCGCTAGCCATTAGATTAACGCCATGGCAAAAGCACCAGCAAAAGATCCATTTCGATGTGTTGAGTGTGGCTGGAGTGCAACAAAATGGGTTGGTAGATGCGGTGAGTGCCAAGCTTGGGGAACTGTTGAAGAGATCGCAGCTCCAAAAAAACTCTCACTAGTCGCAGGTTCAATAACCTCAGCTGCAAAACCTATTGGTGACGTTGATTTAGCAAGTGCGAAAGCTAGAAGCAGTGGAGTTGGTGAACTAGATCGAGTTTTAGGTGGTGGGTTAGTACCAGGAGCTGCAATTCTGCTTGCTGGTGAACCTGGAGTTGGTAAGTCCACATTACTTCTAACAGTTGCAGCAGAAACCGCCAAACAAGGAATTCTTGCTTTATATATAAGTGGTGAAGAGTCTGCCTCTCAGGTTCGATTGCGGGCAGAGAGATTAAATGCAATTGATAAAAATTTATGGTTAGCAGCAGAGTCTGATTTAGGCGCCGTAATTGCCCATATTGACTCAGTTAAACCTGAATTATTAGTTATTGACTCAATTCAAACTATTTCAAGTACCACAGTTGATGGCTCACCTGGCGGGGTTACCCAAGTTCGTGAGATCGCTGCAGCTTTGATTCGAATTGCTAAAGAGCGATCAATAACTTTGGTCTTGGTAGGACATGTAACAAAGGATGGCTCTATTGCAGGTCCTCGATTACTTGAACACTTAGTTGATGTAGTTCTTAATTTTGAAGGAGAGCGTCACTCTCGACTTAGATTAATCAGAGCAATCAAAAATCGCTTTGGAGCATCCGATGAGGTTGGATGTTTTGATTTAAATGACTCTGGCATTGTTGGATTACCTGATCCAACTGGTCTTTTCACATCCCGTCATACAGATCCAGTTCCTGGCACCTGTGTGACAGTTGCGTTAGAGGGCAGACGTGCCTTGCTAGCTGAGATTCAATCACTAGTTAGCGCACCAAACTCAGATGGTAGAGATTGGGGAAATTCCAGGCGAGTAACAAGTGGATTAGATAACTCACGGACTGCCATGACGCTGGCGGTGTTAGAGCTTCGCGCAGGAATTAAAATTTCAGGCCGAGATGTTTATGTTGCAACCGTTGGTGGTATGAAAATTAATGAGCCTTCAGCTGATCTTGCAGTGGCGCTCTCTGTTGCATCTGCTGCTAAAGGTTTAGCCCTGCCAGCTGATTTAGTTGCAATTGGTGAGGTTGGTTTGGCTGGTGAGATTAGAAAAGTTACTGGAATTACTCAACGAGTATCAGAGGCTGCGCGGCTTGGCTTTAAAAGAGCAATCGTGCCAGTAGGTAGTGATTTAAAGATTGCCGGAATTGAAATATTGGAGGCTAGTCGCGTTGAGCAAGCAATAAGTAAGGTGAAGATTAATTAGTTGGTGGGTCTACTAAGAATAAAGTGCTGGTGAAACCACCATCTACTGGAATTGCAACACCCGTTACAAAATCACTGTCTGAACTTCCTAAAAACTTTGCTATACCGGCAAAATCTGCTGGTTCACCCCATCTACCGGCTGGAGTTCTATCAAGTACTTTATTTACAAAATCTGGTAAAGATCTAGTTTGTTCAGTTAGTTCTGTTTTAATCCAACCTGGAAGCACGCTGTTTACTTGAATATTATCTCGGCCCCACGCATTGGCTAAGCTCATAGTTAGTTGTACAACCGCACCTTTAGTTGCTGCATAAATTGGTGCTATCCCAAAGCCAAACACACTAGTTAGTGAACCAATAGTTATTATTTTTCCACCACCGCGCTTTTTCATTGCCGGATAAACTGCTTGGCAGCAATCAAACACTCCTGTGAGATTAACTTTGATTATTTGATCAACCTCATTAGGTAAGTAGTTTTCTGGGGCTTTGCGAATATTTATCCCAGCATTAGCAACTAAAATATCAACACCACCAAACTCTTTTTCGGTATCGATCATTCCTTGGTTAATTTGATTTTTATCTGCTACATCAACGTTAAATGCTTTTGCATTAACCCCGAGTGACTTAATTTTCTTAACAGCTACTTCGCTTTTTTCTATATCACGAGCCCAGATTGCGATGTCAGCACCAGCTTGTGCCAGACCGGTAGCAAATCCAAAACCGATACCACCATTGCCGCCAGTAACAACAGCAACCTTCCCCTTAAGGGACATTAGGCAGAGGCTGGGTCAGTTAAATCTTCAAATGTATCTGGCATTGCAGATTTTGGTGTTCCTTTAAAGGTAAAGGTTGCCGCATCAGTTTCATCTGAAACATCTACCAAAATGATCTCACCAGCCTTTAGATCACCAAAAAGCATCTTCTCAGATAAAACATCTTCAAGCTCTCGCTGAATTGTTCTGCGAAGTGGGCGAGCGCCAAGTACTGGGTCATAACCACGCTTTGCCAGCAATGACTTAGCCCCAGTTGTTAATTCAATTCCCATATCTTTTGCCTTTAGTCGCTCATCCAATTGCGCAACCATTAGATCGACAATCTTGACGATCTCATTTTCAGTTAACTGGTGGAAGACCACAATGTCATCAATACGGTTTAAGAACTCAGGTCGGAAGTGAGTCTTTAACTCATCGCCTACCTTTGCCTTCATCCGCTCATAACTTCCCTGCGCATCTGCCACATTGGCAAAACCAAGTGAGAGTGATTTAGAGATATCACGAGTTCCAAGGTTGGTTGTCATAATGATGATGGTGTTTTTAAAGTCAACAACTCGACCTTGGGCATCAGTTAGACGACCATCTTCTAGTACCTGAAGTAATGAGTTAAAGATATCTGGGTGTGCTTTTTCAATCTCATCAAATAACACAACTGAGAATGGACGACGACGAACCTTCTCGGTTAATTGACCACCCTCGTCATAACCAACATAACCAGGAGGGGCACCAAACAAACGAGAGGCGGTGTGTTTTTCAGAGTACTCAGACATATCTAATTGAATTAATGCATCAGCATCACCAAATAAGAATTGTGCCAAAGTTCTAGATAGCTCTGTCTTTCCAACACCAGATGGGCCAGCAAAGATAAATGATCCGCCAGGACGTTTTGGATCTTTAAGTCCAGCACGAGTTCGTCTAATTGCTTGTGACAAAGCTTTAATTGCTTGATCTTGGCCAATTACACGGCGGTGTAGTTCATCCTCCATCTTAAGCAACCGAGCAGTCTCTGCCTCAGTTAACTTAAATACTGGAATACCAGTTGCAGTTGAAAGAACCTCAGCAATTAACTCCTCATCAACTTCGGCAACCACATCAAGGTCACCTGCTTTCCAATTCTTCTCTTTGTCAGCCTTTTCGGTAATTAATGATTTCTCTTTATCGCGAAGTGAAGCTGCCTTTTCAAAATCTTGTCCATCTATAGCTGACTCTTTTTCTTTACGTGCGGCTGCAATTTTGTCATCATATTCACGGATTTCAGGTGGCACAGTCATTCGACGAATGCGAAGGCGAGAGCCAGCTTCATCAATTAAATCAATCGCCTTATCTGGCAGATGACGATCTGATACATAACGATCAGCAAGGGTTGCAGCAGAGACTAGTGCGCCATCTGAGATGGAAACCTTGTGGTGGCTCTCATAACGATCGCGAAGTCCTTTTAGAATTTCAATTGTGTGGGCAACTGTTGGCTCAGCAACTTGAATTGGTTGGAAACGTCGCTCAAGTGCAGCATCTTTTTCTAGGTGCTTGCGGTACTCATCCAAAGTGGTCGCACCAATTGTCTGTAACTCACCACGGGCAAGCATTGGTTTTAATATGGAAGCTGCATCAATCGCACCTTCAGCCGCTCCTGCGCCAACTAAGGTATGGATTTCATCAATGAACAAAATAATATCCCCACGGGTACGAATCTCTTTTAGTACCTTCTTTAATCGCTCTTCAAAATCTCCACGGTATCTAGAGCCGGCAACTAATGCGCCAAGATCTAATGAATAAAGTTGTTTATCTTTTAAAGTCTCTGGAATATCACCTTTAATAATTGCTTGGGCTAAGCCTTCAACAACTGCTGTCTTTCCTACCCCTGGCTCACCAATTAATACTGGATTGTTTTTGGTTCTACGAGAGAGCACCTGCATTACGCGCTCAATCTCTTTCTCTCTACCGATTACTGGATCTAACTTACCTTCTCTTGCTGCCTGGGTAAGGTTTCGGCCAAATTGATCTAAAACTAATGATGTTGATGGCTGGCCCTCTGAAGGTCCACCAGCTGCAACCGCCTCTTTGCCTTGATAGCCAGATAGCAATTGGATTACTTGCTGGCGAACTCGAGATAAATCTGCGCCAAGTTTTACAAGAACTTGTGCTGCAACGCCTTCACCTTCACGAATTAAACCTAAAAGAATATGTTCAGTGCCAATGTAGTTATGGCCCAATTGCAACGCCTCACGAAGTGAGAGCTCTAAAACTTTTTTAGCACGTGGTGTAAATGGAATATGCCCAGAGGGTGCTTGTTGGCCTTGGCCAATAATCTCTTCTACCTGAGAGCGAACAGCCTCTAATGAGATGCCAAGTGATTCAAGTCCTTTAGCTGCAACGCCTTCACCTTCATGAATTAAACCTAAAAGAATATGTTCAGTGCCAATGTAATTGTGGTTGAGCATGCGTGCTTCTTCTTGCGCCAGCACAACAACGCGTCTGGCACGATCAGTAAACCGTTCAAACATTGCTCAAACCTTTCTTACTCGATGTAAATAGCCTAATACCAAGTTGGGACATTGTGTACTTCGATTAGGCTGTGAATAACTCACCCATATGTTGGGCCTGTTACGGCTCTATAACCCCACAATTGGGGTGTTTATGCCCGAAAACTTAAAGAATTTTAAGCATTCTGGTATTTCCCAGGGTGTTAGGTTTAACACTCTCAAGATCTAGGAACTCAGCAATACCCTCATCATAGGATCGAAGAAGTTGGGTATAAATCTCAGGTTCAACTGGTGCACCTTGTATTTCTTTAAATCCATGAGAGCCAAAAAACTTTGTTTCAAAGGTTAAGCAAAACACTTTCTTTACCCCAACCTCTTTTGCTCTTGCTAAAATATTTTCTAAAATTAAATGACCAACGCCTTTGCCATGCATTTGCTCTACTACCGCGACAGTTCTAACTTCGGCGATATCCTCCCAAAGCACATGTAATGCACCACAACCAACCACTTCACCATCAACTTCAGCAACTACAAACTCCTGCACGCTTTCAAACAAAGTAACTGTTTCTTTGGAAAGCAGTTTTCGCTCCACTGCGTAGGTATCAACAATTGCTCTTATCTTTTTAACATCAGTTGTCTTAGCAGCTCTAATTACAACTGACATTACTCATCTCCAGCAGTTGGTTTTACTAGTGGAAATAAAATGGTCTCCCTGATTCCTAATCCAGTAAGTGCCATCAATAATCTATCTGCGCCCATTCCCATACCGCCCATTGGTGGCATGCCATGCTCCATTGCCTTTAAGAAATCCTCATCTAATCCCATCGCCTCTAAATCACCAGATGCACCAAGTTTTGCCTGCTCAACCAATCGCTCACGTTGAATAACTGGATCAACCAACTCTGAGTAACCAGTTGCCAACTCAAAGCCTTCAATATAAAGATCCCATTTTTCAGCTACACCAGGTGTTTCACGATGGGCTCTAACCAATGGTGAAGTGTCAATTGGAAAGCCCATAACAAATGTTGGAGCAGTTAACTTCTTTATTGCTGTATGTTCAAAAATCTCTTCAGCAATTTTGCCCTTAATCCATTTTGGATCAAGCTTTATTCCTAACTTTGTGGCTATTTTCTTAAGCTCATCTACTGTGCTCTCGCCAGTAATTTTTTCACCAACGGCTTCAGAAATTGCCTCAAAGAGTGAAATTTGATTCCAATTACCACCAAGATCTAACTCTCTACCATCATGGTGTTTAACTATGTGAGAACCAAAGACAGCTTTAGCGGCATCTTGCACAAGACTTTTTGTTAACTGCGCCATGGTATGCCAATCACCATACGCCTCATATGTTTCAATCATGGCAAACTCAGGTGAGTGAGATGAGTCAGCGCCTTCATTTCGGAAATTTCTATTGATCTCAAATACCTTTTCCAGGCCGCCAACTACACACCGCTTTAGATACAACTCTGGGGCGATTCGCAAAAATAGATCCATCTCATACGCATTACTAAATGTTTTAAATGGCCTAGCTGCAGCTCCACCATGCATTACCTGCAACATTGGAGTTTCAACCTCGATAAAGCTTTTGTCGCTAAATGTCTGGCGCAGTGATTTCATAACTGCTGGGCGTAATCTGGCATTACTTCTTGCCTCTGGTCGAACAATTAAGTCCACGTAACGCATTCGAACTCGGCTCTCTTCAGAGAGTGGTTTGTGCTCAACTGGTAGTGGCCTTAAAGATTTTGCTGCCAACATAAATGAGTTTGCCAGGATAGATAACTCACCACGTTTGGAGGTAATTACTTCACCCGTTACCGAAACAATATCTCCTAAATCAATCTCAGATTTCCAGATCTCAAGTTGGGCTTCACCAATTTTGTCTAATGAAAACATTGCTTGCAGCTCTGTTCCATCACCTTCGCGCAAATTTGCAAAACACAACTTGCCGGTGTCTCGCTTAAAAATCACACGGCCCGTAACTGATTCAATGATTCCAGTTGCTACATCAATTGGTAACTCTTTATGTTTGGTTCTAATCTCTAATAGCGAGGTAGTGCGTGGAACAGAGACTGGGTAAGGCTGGCCACCCCGACTTAATATTGCAGCCCGCTTTTCTCGTCGGATCCGCAGTTGTTCGGGTAGATCATCCTCATCAGCCATGATGTGTTAAATCTTAGCGTGTGCAGTGCGCAGTTATGAATTAATTTCGCTCATGTACTAAGCGCAATCCGATTAATGTCAGATCTGGTTCATGAAATTCGATCATCTCGCTAATTCCAAGTACTAATGGCGCAAGCCCACCAGTTGCAATTACGCAGACATCACCAGAATCTGGATATAAATCAGCTAGCTCATCAATTATTCGATTAACCAATCCATCTACTTGGCCAGCAAATCCAAATATGGTTCCAGATTGCAGGGCCTCAACAGTATTTTTACCAATTACTGACCTTGGTTTTACTAATTCAACTTTACGAAGTTGAGCAGCTCTTGCAGCTAAAGCATCAACTGAGATCTCAATCCCGGGAGCTAGCGCGCCACCCAAGAACTCTCCTTTTGGAGAAACCACATCTAAATTTGTTGAAGTTCCAAAATCAACCACAATGGATGGACCATCAGCTCCATAAAGAGTAAATGCTGCCAATGAGTTAACAATCCGATCAGCACCAATCTCTTTTGGATTATCTACTAATAGAGGTACACCAGTTTTAACACCTGGCTCAATTATTGTGGTCTTTACATCTTGAAAATGATCATCTAGTAATTTTCGAATCTCTCTAAGGACTGCAGGCACAGTTGAACAAATTGCCACCCCGGTAATATCAAAACCTGTAACTAGAGCTGAGTACTGAAGCCAAAGCTCATCTGCGGTATCCCGTGGGTCAGTTTTTACTCGCCAGGATTGTTCTAACTTATCCTTATTAAAAATTCCCAAAACGGTATTGGTATTTCCAACATCTATTGCAAGTAACATTATTTTCCCTTTCTAAAATCTAGGCCAATATCTAACGCAGGCGATGAATGAGTTAGTGCCCCAACCGCTAAATAATCAACTCCAGTATTTGCATAAGCTTTTGCATTTTCAATTGTTAAGCCACCTGATGCTTCTAGCTTTACACTCCCGGCTGTAATTGCTACCGCCTCCTCGCATATTTTCACACTCATATTGTCAAGCAAAATCAAATCTGGTTTTAATCCAAGTGCTTCTTTGAGTTGTTCAAGTGAATCGACCTCAATCTCAATAAACTTTCCAGGATACATT
>KB912739.1 GCA_000383815.1 actinobacterium SCGC AAA027-J17 | reverse complement strand
CCCATGGCCATGAGGACCACATCGGAGCTGTTCCTTACCTTTTACGTGAGCGCAGTGATATTCGAATCATCGGTTCACAATTAACGCTGGCATTTGTGGCACCAAAGCTAAAGGAGCGGCGGATAACTGCGCCAATGACACAGGTTAAAGCAGGTCAAATAGAAAAAGTTGGGCCATTCACATTGGAGTTTGTGACTGTTAATCACTCAATCCCAGATTCACTAGCGGTAGCAATTAAAACCCCAGCAGGAGTAATTTTGCATACTGGAGATTTTAAGATGGACAAAATGCCCCTTGATGGAAAAGTTACTGATTTAGAAACCTTTGAAAGACTTGGCAAAGAGGGTGTAGATCTCTTTCTGGTTGACTCAACAAATGCTGATGTACCAGGGTTAACAGTTGCTGAAAAAGACATCTACCCAGCTTTAAAAGAGGCAATTGATAAGACTCCAAGAAGAGTTGTTGTTACATCCTTTGCATCTCATGTTCATAGAATTCAGCAGGTGCTAACTGCAGCCAATGAAGCCAATCGTAAAGTTGCCTATGTTGGTAGATCGATGATTAGGAACATGAAACTTGCTGAAGATCTGGGGTATTTAAAGGTGCCAAATGGTCTAGTGGTCGATTACAAAGATATAGATACTTTTGGGGACAAGATTGTATTGATTTGTACTGGCTCTCAAGGAGAACCATTGGCAGCACTTTCTAGAATCGCAAATGGCGATCATGAAATTCAAGTCGGTAAGGGTGACACAGTCGTGCTTGCTTCCTCACTCATACCTGGAAATGAAAAATCTGTTTACCGGGTAATTAATGAGCTAACTAGATTTGGTGCCCATGTTGTTCATAAAGGCAATGCCATGGTCCATGTTTCAGGGCATGCCTCCGCTGGCGAGTTATTGCACTGCTATGAAATTGTTAAACCTAAGAATGTACTTCCTGTTCATGGCGAGTGGCGACATATGAGAGCAAATGCAGATCTGGCGATGAAATCTGGTTTGTCAGAGCACAATGTTGTAATTGCAGAAAATGGCATCACAATTGATGTGGCCAATGGTCATGCTGACATATCTGGCTCTGTTCCTTGTGGTTATGTTTATGTCGATGGACAAAGTGTTGGTGAAATAACAGAGAGTTCATTAAAAGATAGAAGAATTTTAGGTGATGAAGGATTCATCTCAGTTGTCGTGGTTATTGATTCTCAAAGTGGAAAAATTGTTGCAGGTCCTGATATTCATGCCCGTGGTTTTACTGAAGATCAAAGCTTGTTTGATGATGTTAAAGGAGATATTGAAAAGGCACTAAGCAAGGCGGTTGCTGGTGGTTTTAATGGCACACATCAACTATCTCAAGTAGTTCGTAAAACGATTGGTAGCTGGGTAGGGGAGGAGCATCGTCGAAAACCGATGATCATTCCGTTAGTGGTTGAGGTTTAGTAATCACTTTTTGATTAACTTTCTAGACAAAGTGCGTGCCGATTACGGCCCACAATTAACTTATTCTTTAGGCTTATCTTCTTATGGCGAAGAAAAAGTCTGCTAAAAAATCTAATCTACTAGCACCTATCTTTAGGGGTCTAGGTTGGATCTGGCGTTTGATTGCGAAAGCAATTGGCAGCAGCATTAGATTTATTTTTAGGTCATCAAAGGAGCTAGACCCAGATCACCAAAGAGATGGCGTGGCATTTTTTCTTTTCATTCTCGCCTTAGTTTCAGCAGCAGGAGTTTGGTTTGATCTAAGTAATTTGGTGGGACGGTCAACATACTCATTCCTGTTTGGCGGTGTGGGCATATTGGCTAATTTGGTGCCAGTCATTTTTGTGTTTTTCGCTTTTAGATTATTCAAATCAACTGATGACTCAGGTGATATTGGCCGAGTTTCTATTGGAACTCTTTTAATCTTAATTAGCACCACCGCTTTAGCACATATTGCTAATGGCTCCACCGGTACCGGTGCGACAGCTATGCGAGATGGTGGTGGCTGGATTGGTTATGGAGTTTCAAGTGGTTTAGTTGCGCTGGTTACAGAGGTGCTAGCAATTCCTATCCTGTTGATCTTCTTAACTTTTGGACTGTTGATCATTACGAAGACTCCGCTATCAAAAGTTTTTTCTCAGATTGGCAAGGTATTTAGTATCGGTAGAGCTGGCATCAGTAGCGCACGTGCCAAACGCGCAGAACGATTGGTTGCTGAAGATTTTGAAGTTAGTGAGAGCCCACCATTTGAAACGCCATTAGTTAAGGATTTGGTACAAGAGTTTGAGCCACAGCATTTAGATTATGAGGTTGAGCTTGAGGACTTTGATGAGATAACCCAGGAGATTCCTCGGGCGATTAAAGCTGTGAAGGCTGAAAACACCAGGCCACAACAACTTCTTTTATCCTCAGATGTTAAATATGAATTACCACCAGCTGATCTGCTTAGAGGTGGCCCAGCTGCAAAAGGTAAATCTAAGGCGAATGAAACTGTGGTGGCAGCGCTTAAGCAGGTATTTGAACAATTTGATGTTGATGCCCAAGTTACTGGATTTATGCGAGGACCAACCGTTACTAGATATGAGGTTGAGTTAGGGAACGGCGTAAAGGTTGAGGCAATCTCTGCGCTATCAAAGAATATTGCTTATGCAGTAGCTAGTGGGGAGATAAGAATTCTTTCTCCAATTCCAGGTAAATCTGCAGTAGGAATTGAGATTCCAAACTCAGATCGTGAAATTGTTGCACTAGGCGATGTTTTAAGATCCTCAGTTTCTTCCAGTGATACCCACCCGATGTTGATTGCTTTGGGTAAAGATGTTGAAGGGTCATTCTTGTGTGCAAATCTTGCCAAGATGCCACACCTTTTAGTTGCAGGAGCCACCGGGGCTGGTAAATCTTCAATGATTAACTCGTTAGTTGTATCAATTCTTATGCGAGCCACCCCAGATGAGGTTCGCTTGGTGTTAATTGATCCAAAAAGAGTTGAGCTAACTAATTACGAGGGTGTGCCACATTTAATTGCGCCAATTATTACCAATCCAAAGAAAGCTGCTGATGTTTTAGCCTGGGTAGTACGAGAGATGGAGATGCGTTATGACGATCTTTCTGTATTTGGCTTTAGACATATTGATGATTTTAATAAAGCGGTTAAAGCTGGCAAGGTAGCTCAGCCTGCTGGTAATGAGCGGACATTAGAGCCATACCCGTATCTTTTAGTAATAGTTGATGAGCTAGCTGATTTAATGATGGTGGCAGCTCGTGAAGTTGAAGAGTCAATTGTTCGAATAACTCAATTAGCAAGGGCTGCAGGAATTCACTTAGTACTCGCCACTCAACGCCCAAGTGTTGATATTGTCACCGGTTTAATCAAAGCAAATGTGCCATCTAGGTTATCTTTTGCAACCAGTAGCTTGGCAGATTCAAGAGTTATTTTAGATACACCCGGTGCTGAAAAATTAGTTGGCCAAGGTGATGGATTATTCCTACCAATGGGTGCTAGCAAACCAGTAAGAATTCAAGGAGCTTACGTTTCAGAGCGAGAGATTGAAGCAGTTGTAAATCATGTCAAAGCTCAACTACAACCAGTTTATCGAATCGATTTAAATGCACCGATTAAATCTAATGTAGTAACTGATGACGTAGGAGATGATTTAGATTTACTATTGCAAGCTGTTCAATTAGTTGTTTCAACTCAATTTGGTTCAACCTCAATGTTGCAACGAAAGTTAAGGGTAGGTTTTGCAAAAGCCGGCAGATTAATGGACCTAATGGAAAGCCGCGGAATAGTTGGGCCAAGTGAAGGATCAAAAGCTAGAACTGTTTTAATTAACGCCGAGCAAATGCCAGATGTCTTGGAATCGATCCGGGGCAACTAGTAACTGCAAAATCAGGGGTGAGTAGGTGGGTGAAACTTTAAGTTAACCCAAATTGAGCGCACTATCCCCTAATAATTCACAGAAAAAACTTGTTTGATCTGGAGATTGAGTTCTACCATTAAGCCTCCCCTAAATTGGATTGGCTAGATAGATGACAGAGATTTCATCATTACAGCAAGCACGTGAGGCTGCTGGATTAAGTTTGGAACAAATCTCTGCGCTGACAAATATTAGGCCAGGTGTAATAAAAGATTTAGAAAATAACTCTGTGGAACTTTGTGGCGGAATTGCATATGCCAGGGGACACATCAGATCAATAGTTAGTGCGATTAATCAAAAGACACCAAAATCTTTCAAGGTTGATGCAGATCTCTTAGTTGCCCAAATGGAGGCAGCTCAAAGTGAAGATGGCCGAAAGATCATTGATCGATTAGCTGAGAATAATGTTGCTGATAAACCTAAAGAGAAAAAGCGAATGAAGTTTGGCACGCTAGCCTCAATTTCAGCTGCAGTGTTAAGTATTGGCTTTGTGGCACAGATTGCAATCAATAACGTGTCGGCAGTTAACTCTGAGGTAATGCCAGTTAAAGCTACTAATCAGGTGATTGCGCAAGATGGTACAAACACATCAACTGGAGTGAACTTAGTAGTTACTGGAGTTAGTGGAAAGAGTTGGCTAGGACTAACTAATGCTGACGGTGAGCAGGTATTTAATGGACAGATTTCAGCTGGACAGGTTGCCACTTTTTCTGATCCACAGTTAATTAAAGCCATAATTGGAAATGCTGGTGCTGTGAGATTAAATCTAAATGGTGCTGATTTAGGTGTTGCTGGGGCCGATGGTGAGGTAGTTCGCTTAGATTTTGATGCGAATGGGCAGTTGTAATTCGCTAAATTAGAAGTTCAGCATGGCATGCGCTGTATCCTTATCGCACAGTGAGTTCAAAAATATTAAGTGAGAAAAAGCCCCGCACAGTTGCGTTGGTAACTTTAGGGTGCGCTCGAAATGAGACAGACTCTGAGGAGTTGGCTGGCCGCTTAGCAGCAGATGGTTGGCAGTTAGTTACTGATCCAGCAGATGCAGAAATTGCGGTGATAAATACCTGTGGTTTTATTGAAAGTGCAAAGAAAGATTCAATCGATGCATTAATCCAAGCGCACTCACTTAAAGCAAATGGCGTCACTAAAGCAGTTGTTGCCGTTGGTTGTATGGCAGAAAGATATGGCACCGAACTAGCTAGTGAGATGAGTGAGACAGATGCCATTTTAAGTTTTGATGATTACAAAGATATTTCAGCAAGATTAAACACCATCATTGAGGGCGGCAAGATTAAAGCCCATGTTCCAAAGGATCGAAGGACCCTGCTTCCGATCGCACCTATCGATCGTGCAGAGTTAAAGAGTAAGGCGGCGAGCAAAGAGGTAAATCCACTCGGAACCGTACTTCGCAAGAGATTAGATAACGCACCAATTGCACCTCTTAAAATTGCTAGTGGCTGCGATCGCAGATGCTCCTTCTGCGCAATTCCTTACTTTCGGGGTTCTTTCATTTCCCGAAGGCCAAGTGAGATCATTGAAGAGGCTATGTGGCTGGCCGATCATGGCGTCTCTGAGCTGTATTTGGTAAGTGAGAACACCACCTCTTATGGAAAAGATTTTGGTGATCTAAAGATGATGGAAAAGATGCTGCCTGAGCTATCAAAGATCGGCGGCATTGAACGAATCAGGCTTTCATATCTACAACCGGCTGAGGTGCGACCATCATTACTACAAGCCATGATTTCTGTTGACAAGGTGATGCCTTACTTTGATCTTTCATTCCAGCATGCAAATGGTGACTTATTAAGAAGTATGCGCAGATTTGGTGATGGCGAAAAGTTTTTACACCTAATTTCTCAGATTAGAGCACTCTCTCCTAATGCTGGTATTAGATCAAACTTTATTGTGGGCTTTCCTGGTGAGACTGATGCACAATTTATGGATCTAATTGAATTCTTATCTATGGCCCAACTAGATGCGATTGGTGTATTTGGCTACTCCGATGAGGATAAGACTGAGGCCGCAGATCTTGGCAACAAAGTAGCGCCAGAGATAATTGCAGAGCGAGTATCTGAACTTTCAACTTTGGTGGATGAGTTAATCACCCAGCGATCTGAAATGAGAATAGGTGAGCAGATAAGAGTTTTAATTGAGGATGCCGATGAGCAAGAGGGCAGAGCTGAACATCAAGGCCCAGATGTAGATGGCTCAACCTTTGTTAAATCACGTAATAAATATCGAGTTGGTGAGTATGTAGATGCCGTGGTTAGCGATGTCTCAGGAGTTGATCTGATTGCGCAGGTCATATGAAGAAAGTAGATCGGCCAAATCTTCCTAACTCCTTAACTATTTTTCGAATTTTAGCTTTACCAGTTTGTGCTTATGCTTTGTTTAAAAATGGTGGCAATGATGATGATTGGCGAATAATTGCCTTCACCCTATTTTTTATAGTCGGTTTAAGTGATGTCTTAGATGGCAAGATCGCTCGAGATAGAAATCAGATTACTGAGTTTGGCAAGCTACTTGACCCTATTGCAGATAAGGCGATGCTAGCTACTGCAACCATCGGTGCCTCAATCTTGGGATTCTTATCTTGGTGGGTTACCGCAATTTTTCTAATCCGTGAGGTCGCAGTGACCATACTGCGCTTTGCGGTGATAAAGAAAGGTGTAATTCCAGCTAGCAAAGGCGGCAAACTTAAATCATTTTTTCAAAGCTTTGGGGTGGGCTTTTATATTCTGCCGCTACCCACATACTTGAATCTGCCTCGAGATATATTTATGGCAATAGCAATTTATCTAACAATCTCTACCGGAGTTGCCTACTTTAGAAATGCTTTAAAGAGATGAAGTCAGAGCCAATTGCTAAATCAGTTGTTAAGTTGTTGGGTAAGAAGGGTTTAACAATCTCTGTAGCTGAATCAGTCACCGCAGGTGGCTTAGCAGCTGAGCTAACTAAGATCGCTGGCTCATCAAAGGTTTTTCTGGGTGGCGTGATTGCTTATAGTGATGAGGTAAAAATCTCTGAATTGAAAATAAGTAAAGCAGATATAAAAAAGCACACCGCAGTCTCTGAGGTTGTTGCAATAGCTATGGCGCAACAGGCGAGAGTGAAATTTAAATCTGATATTGCAATATCTACTACTGGTGTGGCCGGGCCAAAGAGTGCCTATGGGCAAAAGGTGGGAACTGCCTGGATTGGGGTAGCTAGTAAAAAAGAGAGCTTTGCTGTTGCTTTAAACCTATCTGGGGATCGAGATTCCATCCGACATGCCATTATTGCCAGCGCATTAGCGGCTCTAGAGCGTATTCTTAAGCCGTGATTTTATTACGCACCCATATCGGAAGCACCCTGCGTGCTGCCCGGATTGAACAAGGACGCACACTTCGCGATGTTGCAAAGAGCGCCCGAGTTTCACTTGGCTACCTTTCTGAGGTGGAGCGCGGACACAAAGAGGCATCTAGTGAGTTGTTAAATGCAATTTGTACTGCTCTTGATCTATCACTTTCCACAATCTTGGTTGATGTTGCAACTGTGGTTAAAAACCACGAATCCCCAGTATTAACAATCTCGACTTTGCAAGTGGTAGAGACTGCCGCTTAAGTTGTCTGCTCAATCGGCGGCTGCGCCATACGCCCGTCAAGTTGCAACCAGTAACAAATCTCGTGCTGCCATATTTAATGGGGCCAAAGCAGTAATCGCTGAGGTTGGAAATTACCAATCAAATATTGCACAGATTGCACTTCGTGCTCAAGTTTCTAAAGCAACAATTTATAATCAATTTGCAGATAAAGCGGAGATGATGGAGTGCCTAGTTGAGTCGGAGATTATCCGGTTAACTGATTTAGCCCTGAGTGCTGGCAGTCGGCAGGAAGCTTTGTATTTACTATCTCAGCAGATCTGCCAAGATGAGGCGCTTAGAAGATTAGTAGAGACAGACCCCTTAGATATTGCCAAGTTAGTAACAATTACGAGCCATCCTACCTGGGTACTTGCCCATCAGGGGATAGCAAAGATTTTTGGTCAGGACTTCGCTGCCTGTGGTGTGATTCTTAGATGGCTAATTGGGCAGATCCCATCACCAATTACCGAAGAGGAATCACTTTTGCAATCAAAGCGGTTAGCTGCCACCTTATTTAGCCAGTAACTTTTCTTATGCGTATCTCTGAGCTGCGGAATCGATTAGCTGATTACTTTCCTGACCCCGATACCTACGCCCGAGATATCGTTCACTCTGAGCTTGGCGGAACTACTGTTAATGGCGCAATTGAGATTGGGATGGAGCCGGATGAGATTTGGAAGGCGGTTATCCGTCATAACCCTTCGATGCCGGCTAAGTACAGATAACGGCGTGTCCTAACCAGCTTTTACCCTTTCGAACAGTTGTTCGATACAATTAACCTGCCCAACCAGAGCGGATCCACAGTTCCGCTGGCACCTCGTGCCAGCCGTCAGTGGAACTCCGTACCTTCTGGACCGAACAATATGACCTCGCCGCTGGAGTTGAAGTCCCAAGAGCTGGTCAAGGAGATGAAAGGAAACAAATCAACTATGGCCTCTGCAAATAGAGAACCACAAGATGATAAAAAAGAAGATAAACGATCTAGTGATCGTGCTAAATCCCTAGATACCGCCCTTGCCCAAATCGAGCGTCAGTTCGGTAAAGGATCGGTAATGAAAATGGGAGATCGCAAAGCTGTTGCCATGGAGGTTATTCCAACTGGCTCAGTTGCATTAGATATCGCACTCGGCGTTGGTGGCTTACCACGTGGTCGAGTTGTTGAGATCTATGGCCCAGAATCCTCCGGTAAAACTACGGTGGCATTACATGCAATTGCTAATGCTCAAAAAGCAGGCGGTATCGCAGCATTTATTGATGCTGAGCATGCCCTTGATCCTGAGTATGCAAAGAAACTAGGTGTTGATATTGATGCGCTATTGGTTTCTCAGCCAGATACTGGCGAGCAAGCACTTGAAATTATGGATATGTTAGTTAGATCAGGTGCCATTGATATTGTGGTAGTTGACTCAGTTGCAGCATTGGTACCAAGAGCTGAAATTGAAGGCGAGATGGGCGACTCACATATGGGTCTGCAAGCTCGTTTGATGTCACAAGCACTTCGTAAAATGACTGGTGCATTACACCAATCAAATACCACTGCAATCTTTATCAATCAGTTGCGAGATAAGATCGGTGTTTTCTTTGGCTCACCAGAGACAACTACTGGTGGAAAAGCACTTAAGTTTTACGCATCTATTCGGATGGATGTTCGTAGAATTGAAACCTTAAAGGATGGTCAAGAGGCGGTTGGTAATAGAACCCGCGTCAAGATTGTTAAAAATAAGGTTGCCCCACCATTTAAGCAAGCAGAGTTTGACATCATTTACGGTGTTGGTATTAGCCGTGAGGGATCATTAATTGATCTTGGTGTTGAGGCTGGCATTGTTAAGAAATCTGGCGCCTGGTTCACCTATGAGGGTGATCAACTAGGTCAGGGTAAAGAGAATGCCCGTGCCTTTTTAATTGATAATCCAGATCTAGCCAATGATATTGAGAAGAAGATCCGGGCATCATATGTGCCAGCTGAAATCGACCCTGCATTAGTTGCAGCAGTTGATGAGGCCACAGCTGATGTTGAGTTCTAATCTCTAACTCATTTAAAAATACCTTGAAGAAAAATCAAGAGGTAGTAGCTGATCCCTACTCAGAGGCGATGTCGATTGCGTTATTCGCTCTCGCCCCACGCGCAAAGAGTAGGGATGAGTTATTTAAGCAGCTACTAAAACGAGGGGTTGAATCAGAGACGGCAAATGCGGTCCTGGACTCTTTAGAGTTACAAGGTTTGTTAAATGATTTAGAGTTTGCAAAATTATGGAGTGAATCAAGGCAGCGGGCAAAGAAGTTAAGTAAGCGGGTAATTGCCGGTGAGCTTCGCATCAAAGGGGTTTCGCAAGACATTATCAATGAGGTAATTGAAGAGATCGACGATGAATCTGAGTACAACCAAGCATTTTTGTTAGCAGAGCGAAAATATAAATCAATCTCACATCTAGATCCTGAGGTCATCTACCGAAGAATCTCAGGTTTACTTGCTCGCAAAGGTTATGGTCATGGAATTTGTGCCAGAATCATGCGGGAGTTAAGCGGCGGAGTTTAACAAGTAGAATTAGGCGTATGCCTACCTTTGTAGTTGAAACCTACGGCTGTCAGATGAATGTTCATGACTCCGAACGTATCTCAGGTTTATTACTAGATGCTGGTTACACCCAGGCCTTGGCAGATACCCAACCAGATTTGGTGGTCTTTAACACCTGTGCAGTTAGAGAAAATGCAGATAACAAACTTTATGGAAATCTCTCCTTCTTAGCACCACGCAAAAAGAGTGATCCAAACTTTCAAATTGCAGTTGGTGGTTGCATGGCACAAAAAGACCAAGATGCGATCATTAAGCGCGCTCCATATGTAGATGTGGTCTTTGGCACTCACAATATTGGCTCATTGCCAGTGTTGCTCGAGCGGGCAAGAGTTGAGGAACAATCACAGGTTGAGATAAAGGAGTCATTAGAGCATTTTCCATCCACTCTGCCAGTTAAACGAGATTCAGCCTTTTCTGCCTGGGTTTCAGTTTCAGTAGGTTGTAATAACACCTGCACATTTTGCATTGTGCCGGCTCTGCGCGGCATTGAAAAAGATCGCACCATGGCTGAGATTATGAGAGAGGTTAGAGCTTTAGTTGATCAAGGGGTAATTGAAATTACCTTACTTGGCCAAAATGTAAATGCATATGGGGTTGATTTTGGTGACCGGCAAGCTTTTGCAAAACTACTTCGCGAATGTGGCAAGGTTGAAGGATTAGAGCGGGTCAGATTTATGTCCCCACATCCAAGAGATTTCACTGATGATGTAATTGAGGCGATGGCGCAAACAAAAAATGTTATGCCACATCTTCACATGCCGTTGCAATCTGGCAGCAATCAGATTTTACAAGCTATGCGCAGGTCATACCGAAGAGAGCGATACCTTGGCATTTTAGAAAAGGTTAGATCAGCAATGCCAGAGGCAGCGATTACTACCGACATAATTGTGGGCTTCCCAGGGGAAAGTGATGAAGATTTTGAGCAGACCATTGATTTAGTTAAGCAGGCAAGATTTTCCGCCGCTTATACATTCCAATACTCAAAACGACCTGGTACACCTGCGGCAACTATGCCTAATCAGATTCCAGATGATGTGATGGCCCAGCGATATAACCAACTCCATAAGATTCAACAGGAGATTTCAAAGAGTGAAAACGAAAGATTAATTGGCAAAACTGTTGAGCTATTAATCTCTGGCCATGAAGGCCGTCATGATCTGGATCTAAATCGAATGAATGGCAGAAGTGCTGATTTTCGTCTAACCCATTTTGATAACTCAGTTGCAAAGGCTCGACCTGGTGATTTAGTAAAGGTTGAGGTAGTTGAGGCATTTGCAAACCACATTGTGGCCGGGCAGCCAATCTCAGTTGTCCAAACCAGAGGCGGTGATGCCCATGCTAGATGGGTTGCTGACAATGGTGATAAGAAGATTTTGCTAGGGATACCAACCCTGGCCTCATTAAAATCACTATGAGTTTGATAATAATCTGCGGTGCTACAGCAACTGGAAAGAGTGAGTTGGCATTATCAGTTGCCAAGGAGTTAGATGCTGAAATCGTTAATGCAGATTCAATGCAGGTTTATCGGGGGATGGATATTGGAACTGCAAAACTTGCCCTTGAAGATCGGCAAGGAATTACTCATCACCTATTAGATCTACTTGAAATAACTCAGGAGGCAAATGTCTCTTGGTATCAAGGCTTAGCTCGTGCGAAAATTGATGAAATTTTGCAAAGTGGAAAATCAGTTGTGGTAGTTGGTGGTACAGGTCTTTATATCAAAGCGATTTTAGATGATTTAAATTTTCCAGATACTGATCCAGTAGTGCGCCAGCAGATCACAGATGAGGCGCAAATAGTTGGTAATGATCAAATGCATGAGCGCTTAGCCAAGTTAGATCCAGCAGCAGCCCTTGCTATTCCAAAAGAGAATATAAGACGAGTTATTAGAGCACTTGAGGTAATCCAAATAACTGGTAAACCATTTACCGCCAATCTGCCACGGCAGGCAAGTAGTAAATACCCAGCAGCCAAGCAATTTGGCTTGGTGCTTGATCGCGAAAATTTAGATAGCAAGATCGACAAAAGAGTAGAGGATATGTGGGCAAAGGGATTTGTGCGCGAAGTAATGCAATTGATGACCAAGGGGTTAGAGCAGGCAACTACTGCAAAAATGGCACTTGGGTATAGCCAGATTATGAATTACTTAAATGGTGAGTGTGATGAAGCCTTTGCCAAAGAGGAGACTAAGCGGGTAACCCGTGCCTATGCCAGAAGGCAAGAGACCTGGTTTTCTCGTGATGATCGAATCAAGTGGTTGGCTCCAGAAAGCAGCTCCGGACGGTTAGAAAAACTGTTGGCTAGTATTAATTAATGATAAAAGCTACCTACGGTCATGGCACACATAATGACTTTGTATTGGTATTTGATGAGAATGATCAAGTGCAATTTACCAAGGAGCAGATAAAGCGGATCTGTGATCGCACAACTGGTATTGGCAGTGATGGATTTATAAAAATTATTAAAAAAGATGGCAGCTGGTTTATGGATTACTTAAATGCCGATGGCAGCGTGGCTGAGATGTGTGGCAATGGCATTCGGGTTATGGCTAGATACTTAACTGCAAATGGACATCAACCAAGTGGGATTTATGCGATTAATACTAGGGCGGGTAGAAAGTTTCTCTCAGTTCCAGATACTGGTGATATCTCAGTAAATATGGGTCAGGTTTCTCAGGTGCCGGGGGAGATTTCAGTAATGGCTAATGGCAATACTTTTTTGGGAGTTAATGTTGATATGGGAAATCCTCACGCAGTTGTCTTTGTGGATGAGATGGATCAAATTGGTGATTTGAAAGCTGCGCCAATAGTTGAACCAGAAGATGAGTATCCAGAGGGTGTAAATGTTGAGTTTGTTAAGTTTTTAGAAAACGGGGAGCTTCAGATGCGAGTTCATGAGCGAGGCGTGGGCGAGACCCAATCATGTGGCACCGGAACCTGCGCAGTTGCCTTAGCTGCCACAATCAAGAAGAGAAAATCTCTACCGATTAAATGGGTGATTAATACCCCAGGTGGTCGATTAAGTGTTGATATTGATGGCCACAGCAATGCGACTTTATCTGGACCGGCTGAATTGGTTAAAGAGGTTGATTTGGATCAATATCTGTGAGCAATAAGAAATCAGATTCAGGTGATGGGTTAGAGATAGATATCGATACGTTAATTAGAGAAAATGCACAAGCGGTTGCAGATTATGAGTTACAGGAATCTCCAGAGAGTCAAAACCAAGATCTACAAGATCGACAAGCTTTGCGCAGAGTTAGTGGTTTATCTACTGAGTTACAGGATGTTTCCGATGCTGAGTATCGTCAATTACGTTTAGAAAAAGTTGTATTAGTTGGAGTTTGGACTGAAGGAACTGCAAAGGATGCAGAGAACTCAATAAAGGAGTTGGCCGCCCTTGCTGAGACTGCTGGCTCCCAAGTTATGGAGGCGTTAATTCAACGCCGAGATAAACCAGATTCTGCAACATTTATTGGCTCTGGAAAGGTTAAAGAGGTACGGGATGCGGTAGTTGCAACCGGCGCTGACACAGTGGTCTGTGATGGTGAGTTATCACCAGCGCAACTTCGAACTCTGGAACAAAAAGTGAAGGTGAAGGTAATTGATCGAACTGCTTTGATCTTAGATATTTTTGCTCAGCATGCAAAAAGCCGCGAAGGTAAGGCGCAGGTTGAGTTAGCTCAGATGTCTTACATGTTGCCAAGGTTGCGCGGTTGGGGTGATTCTTTATCAAGACAAGCAGGAGGCATCGGCGGACGTGGTCCTGGTGAAACAAAGATTGAAACTGATCGACGAAGAATCAATGACAAGATGTCGAAATTACGTCGTGAGATTAAGGAGATGAAAGTATCTCGAGATACTAAACGAAGTGAACGGCGGAAAAATAACATTCCCTCAGTTGCAATTGCAGGGTATACAAATGCTGGTAAGTCATCGTTGTTAAACCGCTTAACAGGTGCTGACGTATTGGTAGAAAATGCCTTGTTTGCAACTCTTGATCCAACTGTAAGAAAAACTGAGAGCTCAGATGGTCGAATTTATACCTTGGTCGACACGGTGGGATTTGTAAGACACCTACCTCACCAGTTAGTGGAAGCCTTTAAATCAACACTAGAAGAGGTTTCAGAATCAGACTTGATTGTCCATGTTGTAGATGGTGCTCACCCAGATCCACAAGAGCAGTTAAGAGCTGTTCGACAGGTGATAAGTGAGATTGGTGGCGGTGAGATCATGGAGATAATTGCAATCAATAAAGCAGATGTTGCTGCTCCTGAAGTTTTGATGGAACTTCTTCGTATTGAAAGCAATGCTTACGCAATTTCAGCAAGAACGGGATATGGCATTGAAACATTGGTTAAAGCAATCGAATCTGCATTGCCAAAGCCTAAGGTTGAGATTACGGCGATAATTCCTTTTAGTAGAGGAGATTTAGTAAGTGCTGTGCATGAGACTGGTGAAATTATCTCGGAGGAGTACCTACCTGAGGGAACAAAACTTCATGCGATGGTTGGTGGAGCGTTGGCAAGAAAAATCGAGATGTTAGAGGAAAAGCTTAAACAATAAATCCATTTGGGAATGGATCCGATGGATCAAGTAACCAGGTTGCCTCTCCCATTACCCAAGCTCTACCGGTAACAGTTGGCACAACCGCAGGCAGTGATCCCACTGTTGTGTGCTCCTTAATTCTTCCTTCAAATTGTGAGCCAATCCAAGATTCATTTATCAAAACATCAGAGTCTTTAAACTCTCCTCTTGCCACCATCTGAGCAAGACGAGCACTAGTTCCGGTGCCACAAGGGGATCTATCAAACCAGCCAGGGTGGATTGCCATGGCATTCTTCCAGTGAAGTGGGTTCTTACCCGCAGTTATGAAATCAATGTGATGGCAAACTGCGATGTCAGGATTTTCAGGGTGAACTGGCCGATTCTGTTGATTTATTGCATCGCTAATTGCAAGCCCAGCTGTTAAAAACTTTTGGCCATTCTCACGTTTAAACTCGATGCCAACTCTTTCAATAGGAATGATTGCATAAAAGTTGCCACCAAATGCCATGTCATATTTAATTTTTCCATATCCTGGAACATCTACTGTTTGATCAAGTTGATAGGAAAATGATGGGACATTAGTTAAGGTAACTTTTTCAGCCTTGCCATCTTTAACTTGAACATCTACAACTACTAATCCTGCGGGGGTATCAAGGCGTACTGTTGTTATTGGTTCTGTGACAGGAACTAAATTCTTTTCAACTAAGACTGTGGCAACACCAATGGTGCCATGGCCACACATCGGCAGACATCCTGAAACCTCAATGAAAATAACACCCCAGTCAGCATCAGCTCGAGTTGGTTTCTGCAGAATTGCACCACTCATTGCTGGATGTCCACGTGGTTCATACATCAGCCACTGACGGATGTAATCCATATTAGCCATAAAGTTCAGCCGTTTTTCAAACATGGTATTTCCGGGAATCTCATCAACCCCGCTAGTAACTACCCGAGTTGGCATTCCTTCAGTATGCGACTCAACCGTAGTAACGGTGCGCAGACTTTTTTTCATCTACTTACTTTCTATTTTTATAGAAATCTAAGACTTGCTTAATATCTTTATTTAGTTGGGCTAAATCATTTGCTGGCAGTGGCAACCTTGGCACTCTTGTAGGGCCGCCATATCGACCAACTGCATCCATAGCGACCTTAATTGCAACTATGAACTCTTTACGGCTATCCCAGTTAAATAAGTTATGAACTGCAGCATAAATTGGTTTGGCCTTGGCATACTCACCTGCTAAACAGAGATTGTAAAGTTCTACAGATTCCTTTGGAAGCGCGTTTGGAAAACCTGCGATCCAACCCACAACTCCACCAGTTGATAACTCAAGCAGAACATCATCTGCGCCAACTAGTACTTCAATTCTTGGTGCGTAATGATGTAATTGCCAAACTCGACGAACATCACCAGAAAACTCCTTTATTGCCACAACATTCTCGGCAGCATCGGCAATTCGAGCAACTAATTGTGGAGTTAGATCAACCTTGGTATCAAAGGGATTGTTATAAGCAATAATCGGTAAGCCAACTTTGCTTACCTCTTTGTAATGAGCAATTATCTCTTCATCATTTGCACGGTATGCCGTTGGTGGCAAAAGCATTACGCACTTTGCACCCATCTCAGCAGCTTGTTCAGTCCAGCGACGTGATTCAGCAGCTCCGTAGGCGGCAACGCCTGGCACTACATTAAAACCAGCAGGTGCTGCATCTAGCGCAGTTTTTAAAACCTTGGTCCGCTCTTCTGGGGTTAATACCTGGTACTCACCAAGTGAACCATTTGGAATTGCGCCATGAACTCCATTAGCAGCCTGCCATTTAATGTGATCTGCATACTTATCAAAATCAACTGATAGATCTGCTTTAAACGGTAGTGCAGTTGCAGTTAATACGCCATGCCAGGGTTTAGTAGTTGTCATAGCCAAACCTTATTCGCCTGCTGCTAAAACACCAAGTGGAATTGGCGTGATAATTGGGCGGTTAGCAGCAGAGTAACGATCAGTATCAGTAGGTGAGACTTTCAATTCACTGGCAACTAGATCAACAACTGATCTGCCACAGACCCTGCCTTGGCATAAACCCATGCCACAGCGAGTCAATAGTTTTGCAGTTCTAGAATCTGTTGCACCTAACTCATTGACTGCATACTTCAGGTTTCCAACAGAGACCTCTTCACATCTACAGATTACGGTTTGATCATTTAACCAAGAGATCCAGCCAGCCTTAACTGGATAAGATTTAATTAAAGCATCTGCAAATCTCTGCCTTTTGGCTCTTCGCTTTCGGTGAGCTTTAAGGACTTCAACTTTGCAACCAACAAATCCAGCTGCGCTAATTCCGGCAATTACTCCCTCTGCCATCGAAAGTTCTGCGCCACCGATACCAGTTATCTCTCCGGCAACAAATACTCCAGGAATTGAGCTTTGCTGATCACTATCGGCTGATACGACTACGCCACCATCTTTAGCAACTATTTGCTTACAACCTAGCGCGCCAGCTAATGATGTATCGGCGGTAAATCCCCAGCCCACAGCCGCCACATCACACTTAACATTTCTAACCTTCTTAACTTTGAAGTTACCCCGAATTGTGGCCACATCAACTGACTCCAAATTTCCTTCACTATTCTTATGAGCTGCAATCACTGCCGTTGCAAATCTTGCCCGTACTTTGGCTTGGCTAATAGTTTTTACGTAATAGAAAGCTTCTTTTAATTTTCCAACATTTTCTAACATAACAAATGGGGAGAGTAACCATCTTGCAGAATTATTTGCCTCTAGTAACTCAACTACCTCACCACCGGCTTTAACTACACCTGCAGCTACTGGTAGTAAAAAAGGACCACTTCCGGCAACTACTACCTTCTTTCCAGCTAAGACGCCATGGCCTTTAAGTAATGATTGCACGCCACCAGGAGTCATTACACCTGGTGTATCCCAACCTGGAAATGGCAAAGTACGGTCATATGCTCCAGTACATAAAATTAAGTTTTTAGTATTGATAATTTTCTCAGCACCATTTTGAATTACCCGTAAGGTATTAACTCCATCTTTGTGGGTTGCACTCCAGATTTGAGCACTACTTAAAATCTCAATCTCCTTACGTGCCTTAACGGCATTAATCAGTATTAACCCAGTATCTAAATCAAAATGTTGTTCACCTTGCTGACCAACATTATCTGAGGGCATACGCCAGTACTGGCCACCTAATCTTGGATTGCTATCTATTAACAAAACTGGTGCACCAGCTGCTGCAGCAGCAAGAGCTGCACTTAATCCGGCAGGACCTGCACCAACTATTACAACATTATGCATCGCTACCAACCTGCTTCTGCACCTTCATGCCAGGCTTTGCTTCAATTAAACAAGCTCGTTGATTACTAATCCCATCGACTATAACTAAACAATCAAAACAAACACCGATACCGCAAAATAAGCCGCGATCATTATTGTTAAATCTTGTTTTGCGCAAAGATCGTTGGTTAGCTGCTAGGAGTGCTGCCCCAATAGATTGCCCAGAGATAGCGGTGATGGTTTGATCATCAAATGTGAATTCAAGATTAGATTGCGACATTTGATTCCTGCTTAAATCTCTTTGGTGAAAATGGGGTTGGATCCATAAAGGTTTTTCTGTCAGTAATCTGGGCAGCAATTAACTCACCAGTGGCTGGTGCTAAACCTATGCCAGCACCCTCATGTCCTGCTGCATGCCAAAGTCCTAAAACATTTGCATCCTCACCAATTACCGGAAGATGATCTGGTGCGTAAGGCCTAAAGCCACGGTAGGCACGAAGCAATGGGATGTTTGAAAGAATTGGAAAGAGTGAGATTGCCTGCCTTGCTAATTGACGAAGTACTGCCACATCTAAATCTGATTTAAAACCAACCCGCTCACGGGATGCCCCAATTAAAATTGTGCCACTTTCAGTTCCCTCGACAACTGCTGAGGATTGCAGATCGGCATCACTGCTTGCAACGTTGGCAACATAATCAGCATCATAAACTTTATGGTGAACTATCTTTGGTGCTGGAGCTGTTACCAAGATAAAACCTCTCCTTGGCATGATTGGCAGATAAGAGCCGGCCATCTCTGCGATCGCACCTGCCCATGTTCCAGTGGCATTAACAATTATCGGGCTTTGGTAGGTGGCCTTATCAGTTGAGAGTCCAATAACTTTGCCTGATCTAGTGTTTATCGATTTAACATTTTCACCTTGAATAAAAGCACCACCACGCTTTCTAACCGCGCGCATAATTTGAGCAGCAGCTAGCATCGGCTGACATTGGGCATCTTGTGGGTAAAGAACTG
>KB912738.1 GCA_000383815.1 actinobacterium SCGC AAA027-J17 | reverse complement strand
GAGTTAGGTTTTCTTAACAAAGCTGTTCATATGGATAAAGGGTGCTACCGAGGGCAAGAGACGGTTGCAAAGGTGTTTAACTTAGGACAGCCACCAAGAAAATTAGTAAGACTTCATTTAGATGGCTCCATGGTGGCTATGCCAGAGCATGGGGCAAAGGTATTTTTAGAGGATAAAGAGGTTGGCTTTATTGGAACCCTTGCCCGTCACTATGAGTTAGGGCCAATTGCATTAGCGGTTATAAAGCGCAATGTGCCAGCAGATGCCACCTTAATTTGTGAGGGAGTTAGCGCCTCACAGGAGGAGTTAGCACTTCGGTAAGGGTTTAGGCTTACCTAATGGAAATTTTGACCACAGTTTTGTTAATTGCAGCCAGTATTATCTTTTCAATCTTTTTAATTTATAAGGGCGTTATGGGAGTCAGAAAAACTATAAGGGCAGATAAAAAGTAATGGCATTTACTATTCCAGAAAATCTGCATCCAGATTTAATGCCACTTGCCTGGTTAATTGGCACTTGGCGTGGAAAAGGTCGTGGTGAATACCCAAATATCCCAGGCTTTCAATTTGCCCAAGAGGTCTCTTTTAATCATGATGGCAGGGCTTTTTTAAATTACTTCTCCCGCTCTTGGATCATTGATGAAAATGATGAGATTGTTAGGCCAGCTGCCTCTGAGGTTGGTTTTTGGCGGGTTAAAGAAAACAGTGTGATTGAAGTATTGCTTGCCCACAACACAGGAATTGCTGAAGGTTGGGTTGGTGTTGTTAAGGGCGCCAAGATTCAACTTGAGATGGATCAGGGTTACTCATCTCCTACTGCGAAAATAGTTACTGCTGGCTCTAGATTGTATGGATTAGTAGAGGGTGAGTTGTTCACCTCCTATGACATGGCAGCACAAGGTCAAACCCTGCAAGCACACCTTTGGTCCTCACTTGAAAGACAATCTGAAAATTAACGAAAAATTTGCAGGGGAGGTTTTAGCCAAAGTAACACGAGGTGATTTAGTTGAATCACTCCACCTAGGGCACTTAATAGTTTTGAATGCAGATGGTTCAACTTACTTATCTAAAGGCTCACCGGAGTTACCAATCTATCCACGAAGCGCAATCAAGTCATTACAAGCAGCAGCAATGCTTAAGGCAGGACTTAAGGTGGAAGAAAATGAGTTAGCAATCATTTGTGCCTCACACTCAGGATCTCAAAACCATATTGATCTAGTCACCAAAATGCTCACCTCTAGAGATATTTCAATCTCACAACTTAAAAACGCTGTTGATAAACCATTGGGAGAGAAAGAGAAATTCTCTTGGGGTGATAAAGCGCCAAGCCAATTAGCCCAAAACTGCAGCGGCAAACATGCTGGAATTCTTATCACTTGCCAGCAAAATGGCTGGGATATGAAGAGCTACCTAGATCTAGATCACCCACTTCAGGTGGCAATTAAAAATGAGATTGAAGAGCTATCTGGTGAAAAGGTGAGCGCAACAAGTATTGATGGGTGCGGTGCGCCATTATTTGCTATTTCTTTAGTTGGTTTAGCAAGGGCAATTTCTAATTTAGTTAAATCTGAAGTTGGTCTTTATCAACAAATAGTTTCAGCTTGCACAAAATACCCTGAGTTAGTTGCAGGAGAGGGTCGATTAACAACCCGGATGATGCAGGCTGTGCCCGGTTTGTTTATGAAAGAGGGAGCAGAGGGTGTGCAGGTATGTGCGTTACGTGATGGCAGAGTGATTGCAATAAAGATTAGTGATGGTTCATGGCGACCAGTTGCGCCAATCATTATGGAGATTTTTAAGAGGTGGGGCGTTGAGATGCCTGATGAAAGTGTGAAGATATATGGGGGCGGCAGCGTAATTGGTGAGGTAATTGCCAATATTTAATTCACTTAACTTAAGTTAGAATTGAGCATATGAAATCCCCGCGCACATCAAAGATTGCCACCTTAATGGTTCACAGCTCACCCCTTGATCAAGCAGGGACCGGTGATGCCGGAGGCATGAATGTTTATGTAGTGGAAACTGCTAAGAAGATGGCACAAGCAGGGGTTGCGGTAGATATTTTCACTAGAGCAAATAAACCAAATTTGCCAGAGAGTATTGAGATTGCAGATGGGGTAAATGTTAAACACCTACAAGCTGGTCCAGTAGAGGGATTTTCTAAAGAGGAGCTGCCTAGCCAATTAGGAGCGTTAACTAGTGCTTTTATGAATTACCAAAAACAATTACCTAAGGATTATTACTCTCTTCTTCACTCGCATTACTGGATCTCAGGGCAATTAGGTTGGGTGGTGAGTGAGGCAACTGGAACTCCATTAATTCACACCATGCATACAACTGCAAAGGTTAAGAATTTAAATTTGGCAGATGGTGAAAAACCAGAGCCACAGGTTAGATCTATCGGTGAAGAGCAGGTGGTAAAGGCTGCAACTGGATTGATTGCAAACACTGACGCGGAAGCTGCATCTTTAGTATCACTTTATGATGCATGCCCAGATCGAGTATTTGTTGTCGCCCCTGGTGTTGATTTACAGAGTTTTTCACCTTCCGATGGCAAGGCTGCTGCACGTGAGCGATTAAATATTGCACCGGATGCCATCTTGCTCACCTTTGTGGGCAGAATCCAACCTCATAAGGGCCCTGATGTATTGCTAAGGGCTGCTGCTGAGATGGTCTCTCACTCTCCACATCTTCGAGCAAAACTTGCCGTGGTAATTATTGGAGGGGCCTCTGGTTATGTAAATGAGTTAGAGAAGTTGAAATCACTTGCAAAGTTTTTACAGATAGAAGATGTAACACATTTTGTAGATCCGGTATCACGCCAAGTTCTACCTGATTGGTATCGCGCAACTGACTTAGTATGCGTACCAAGTTACTCTGAGTCATTTGGCTTAGTTGCACTTGAAGCCCAAGCTTGCGGCACACCTGTTGTTGCAACAGCAATCGGTGGACTTCGCACTGCAGTGTCAGATGGCATCTCTGGTTCATTAGTAGATGGCCATGATCCAAAGGCTTGGTCAGCAGTAATTTCAAGATTAATAGCGGAACCTGCCCGTAGATTGTTGTTGTCAATGGGTGCCATAGAACATGCTAGCCACTTTGGTTGGGAGATGACTGCTCGAAAAACCCTAGATGTTTATGACTGGGCATTAGGTGTAGAGAATAAAGGTAAAAGTTATAAGATCATTAAAAATCAGTAGCATGGCTCAAACTTGCAGGCAATATAAGTGAGTGGCCCAAATTAATGGTTTAGTAGGAATGATCACTTTCTGAACACACATTGCTTAGGTAATTATAAGTATTTCTCAGTATAGTGTAACCATGGTGTCTTCAAAAATATTTAACTTTCAATTTACAGAGATTAAGAAGGTATTGAAACTTCTAAGTAGGCGAGATAGATCCCGACTTGTTTTGGTTCTAATCATTAACACATTTTTAGCCTTTTTAGATTTGATAGGCGTGGCACTTATTGGGGTGGCAACTGCAAGTTTAATTCGCGGGTTGCAATCATTAGAGGCTGGCAATCAAGTATCAAGATTTCTCGAATTATTTAATCTGGATGGATTACCTCAAAAGACACTGTTAATTATATTGGTAACTAGCGCAGTATCCTTTTTCATTTTAAAGACTTTGCTTTCAGTTTATTTCTTTCGTAGAACTCTAAGATATATGAGCTATCGCAATGCGGAAATTTCAAGTTCACTTGTATCAAGAATGTTAAATAGGCCAGTAGAAAAAATCTTCAAAAACTCAATACAGCATCAGATTTATAATGTGACGGGTGGTGTTGAGCGATTGGTTGGCGGGGTAGTATCCAGCCTTGTTATCATCACCGCAGACCTAGTTTTACTAATTGTTATGCTGATTGGCTTGATGTTAATTGACCCCATAACATCTATCGGCACGCTTATTGTATTTTCTGGTCTTGGAATCTTACTTTACTTCCTATTACATAAAAGAGTTACAACTTTGACTACAAAAAACGCTTACTTATCTATTTATTTTAACCAGAAGATTTCAGAGGGCATTAATTCATTTCGTGATTTATTTATTAGGGGAGGTAGAGAGTATTATGTCAATGCAATTCGCAAAACCAAAATGCAGTTGGCTGAATACAATGCTGAATTAAGCTTTATTCCAAGTATCAGTAAATACACAATTGAAATATCAGTGATTTTTGGCATCGCACTTATTTCTGCGATTCAGTTTTACTGGTTTGAAGCTAACCGAGCAATTGCGGTGATCTCTATTTTCTTGGCTGCAAGCACAAGAATTGCACCTGCAATAATTAGAATACAGCAGAATACAATTGGTGTGCGTTCAAGCTTATCGGCTGCCAAACCAACATTTGATTTGATCGAAGAATTAGCTGGAATTAATGAGTTAACAAAATCAGAAACTGTCATAAACACTAAGCACAGTGGATTTTCTCCAAAATTGGATCTCAAGCGTGTTAATTTCATGTATTCAGATGCTACCGAAACCACACTTAGTAATATTTCACTGGATGTAGATTCAGGAAAATTTGTTGCATTTGTTGGCCCGTCAGGTGGTGGAAAAAGTACCTTAATAGATTTGATTTTAGGACTTTTAGCACCTTCATCTGGATCAATAACAATCTCGGGCCTTACGCCCGGTGATGTGATTAGGAAGTGGCCAGGTTCGATTGGTTATGTTCCCCAAGATGTTTTTATTGAGAATTCAACGATTAAAGAGAATATCTGTTTAGGATTTAACCCAGAATCTGTACCAGATGATCTTGTTTGGCAAGCATTGCAACTTGCTGACCTGTCTGAATTTGTTAAAGGTTTAGAAGGGCAACTCTCCTACAGAATTAGTGATGCTGGTAAGAATCTAAGTGGAGGACAGCGGCAACGGCTTGGAATTGCTAGAGCGTTATTAACAAAGCCAAAGATTGTGATATTTGATGAGGCAACTAGCGCACTTGATGCTGAGACTGAAAATCGTGTCTCAGAATCAATCTTGAAGTTAACTGGTGAGTGCACAGTTATCTTTATTGCCCACCGCCTATCGGTGGTAAGGAGTGCGGATATGATCTATTACATTGATAAAGGAAAGATTGTCAGCCAGGGAACTTTTGAAGAGCTTCGCTCCATAAATACTGATTTTAATAATCAAGCCAATTTTATGGGCATTTAAGTATTTTCAAGATGCTTGATCCAAATGCAGTAATTGATGATTTTTTATCATCACATGATTTAGATTTTGAACAAAAAGATGAAAATACTTATCTGATCACCCTGCCAGGTGAGGCAAAGCAGCAAACCCATTGCGCATTGGTAGTAGGCGATCACTCTTTGAGTATCAATGCATTTGTGATTAGAAAGCCAGATGAAAATAAAGCAGCAGTATTTGAGTACCTGTTAAAGAAAAATGCAGGTATGTATTCAATCGCTTTTGCAGTAAATGAGTTAGGTGATATTTACCTAGTAGGCAGGTTGCCACTTGATGCGGTTAATGAAAAGGAGATTGATCGGATTTTAGGTGCTGTACTGCAGTATGCAGACTCATCCTTTAATCCACTCCTAGAGTTGGGTTTTTCATCCGCTATCAGGCGTGAGTGGGCTTGGCGAATCTCTAGGGGTGAATCCTTAGCTAATCTAAAAGCATTTGAACATTTAATTTAAGCAAAGGCGTGAAAGGATAATCACTATGGGTTACAAGTTAATTTTATTACGCCATGGTGAGAGTGTGTGGAATGCAAAAAATCTATTTACTGGCTGGGTTGATGTGGAGTTATCTGAGAAGGGAAAAAGTGAGGCACTTCGTGCTGGGCAGTTATTAAAGGAGTCCAATCTGCTACCTGATGTATTACACACCTCTCTATTAAAGCGAGCAATAGATACCGCTGATATTGCACTTAAGGAATGTGGAAGAAGTGATATTGCCACTAAAAGATCTTGGCGATTAAATGAGCGACATTATGGGGCGCTGCAAGGAAAGGATAAGACAGCAACCCTTGCTCAGTATGGTGAAGAACAATTTCAATTATGGCGCAGATCCTTTGATGTGCCACCTCCTGCAATTGCAGATAGTGATCAATACTCACAAAGTAATGATCCAAAGTATTCAGATTTAGGAGCTAATCTACCCAAAACTGAGTGCTTAAAGGATGTGGTTGTGCGGGTTGTGCCATACCTAATGGGTGAGATTGCTGCTGATTTAAATGCCGGAAAGTTAGTTTTAATAACAGCGCACGGTAATTCAATTAGAGCCATTGTTAAACATATTGATTGCGCCTCAGATGCGGATATTGCTAGGGTTAATATTCCGACTGGTATTCCATTACTATATGAATTTGATGATGATTTTGAACCGATTACTAAGGGTGGTACTTATTTAGATCCAGTGGCAGCAAAAGCTGCAATTGAAGCGGTTGCTAATCAGGGTAAGAAGTAAACTTCTAAGACTTATCTTCTGAGTAGGTGCCAGTAACTAAGAAGTGCACTCTGCGTGAGATTGAAACAGCGTGATCTGCTGATCTTTCGTAGTATCTACCAAGCAAGGTCAAATCGATGGCAGATTCTGCCCCATGTGGCCAATCCTTACTAACTAGAGATTGAATCAACTTTCGGTGCAGCTTATCTACCTCATCATCATCTATTGCTAACTGCTTAGCATCTTCTAGATTTCTACTGTCAATGATCTTTGAAACCTTATCAATTATTAGACATGTAACTCGTCCCATCTCCTCAATAGTTAATGAGGCCTCAGATGGCACAGCTGTTCCAGGGTGGCGCATTCTGGCTAACTTTGAGATGTGATGGGCCATATCTCCCATTCGCTCTAAATCAGCGCTCATTCGAAGTGAGGTAACTAGGACTCTTAGATCTGATGCAACTGGTTGTTGAGTGGCAAGTAATGTCATGGTCTTGGCATCTAACTCATGCTGCATTGAATCAATCACATCATCTTGAGCGATTACTTTTTCAGCCAGAGAAAGATCAGCGGTTAGTAAGGCGGTGGTGGCATCGGCGGTAGCTTTTTTAACCAGCTGGGCCATATCAACCAGGCTTTGTGTGATGGCATCTAGCTCATCATGAAAGGCATTACGCATAGGCGTAAAGATACTAGTAATTAATCTTTTATTCACTCTCGGGGGTAAATAGAGCGTTAACAGGGGGCAAACAAAGGCTGAGGGGGTAAGCACATTTAAATATCTGCAATATTGCCCATACGATAACCGCATGGGCTGGCTAAATAAAAAACCAGATGAGACGGTCGAATTAAATCTCATACCTACTTCATTAATTGCCACATTAAATTCATTAAATCGAGAATCAATTATTTTGCATACCAGTGGCAAGATTTTATTCTCAACTGAAAAAATAGCTTTATTAAACTTAGTCAATAATGAAAAGATAAGTAGCGAAGAGTTACTGGCTTTAGTAAGAGTAGTGAGGCGAACTGGCACAACCCAAGAGGGATCAATAGAGGTGGCGCGGGGTCCGATTGGTCAGGGCAAACGTGAATTACAAATTACTGCAGCTTTAATTTCACAAGATGGCATGGTGCTAGTAATCATCGATGATGAGGGTGAGAAGCAAAGAGTTGATGCGGTTAGACGAGACTTTATTACAAATATCTCTCATGAGCTTAAAACTCCGATTCAAGCACTCTCCTTAAATTCTGATGCCTTGCTTGAGGTTAAGAATGAGCCAGAGCGGGTAGTAGCTTTTGCAAACAAGATTAAAATGCAAACAGCAAGGTTAAATGATTTAGTACGAGAGATCATTAATCTCTCAAAATTACAAGATTCAGATCCTCTTGATATGGCCCATGAGATTGAGATTGCTGATGTGATCCGGGAGGCAATTAACCAATGTGAGGCGATGGCAGAGGCAAGAAAAATTGAGGTAGAGATAGGTGATATAAATAATTGCACGGTAATTGGCAACCGTGAGCAATTGGTTATGGCAGTTCATAATTTAGTTGAGAATGCAATTAACTACAGCGCCGAGAGCACACATGTAAGTGTTAGCACCAAGGTTAGTGACAATATTGTAGAAATATTGGTGAAGGATCAAGGCATTGGAATATTGGATGAGAATTTAGATCGGATATTTGAAAGGTTTTATCGTGTTGATCCAGCAAGATCTAGAGCAACAGGTGGCACAGGGCTTGGGCTTTCAATTGTTAAGCATGTATCAAAAAATCATGGTGGTGAGGTTAAGGTGTGGAGCTCATTAGGTGTGGGCAGTACCTTTGCCATTAGGCTTCCAATTGCCAAAGAGAAGGTTGAGTAATGATAAAGATTTTAATTGTGGAGGATGAAGAGTCGGTATTAGATCCTCTGGAGTTACTGCTAACCAAAGAGGGATTCTCAATTGAGACCGCCCGAGATGGCAAAGAGGCGTTAGAACAATTTGCCAAAACTAATCCTGATTTAATTTTGTTAGATCTTATGTTGCCTGAAATATCAGGAACAGAGGTTTGCCGGCAGATCAGGCTTAAGTCACAAGTGCCAATAATCATGCTTACTGCCAAAGATACTGAGGTGGATAAGGTGGTTGGTTTGGAGTTAGGCGCAGATGATTATGTGGTTAAGCCGTATTCAAAGGCTGAACTTGTTGCTCGAATTAAAGCTGTGCTTAGAAGAAAAGGCTCAGATTCCACCAACGAGCAAAGCGGATCAATAACTGCTGGCCCGGTGGTAATTGATGTTGAGCGACATCAAGTAAGTATTAATGATCAGTTGATCTCTTTGCCGTTAAAGGAGTTTGAATTACTTGAGTTTCTAGTTCGAAACAGTGGCCGGGTGCTTACCCGCACACAGTTAATTGATCGGGTGTGGGGCTCTGATTACTTTGGCGATACCAAAACTTTAGATGTGCATGTGAAAAGATTACGAGCCAAAATTGAAAAGGATCCAGCTAATCCTGTGTATATTCAAACAATTAGAGGTCTTGGTTATAAGTTTGAAAGTTAAGGAGCTACTACTGCGCTAGGTTGATAGCGAAGTAGATCTTTATACCACTCAACATTTTCGACAATTAATGCATCTAAGGTAATTGGGGCTGCTTTTTCAAAGGTGATAATTACCGGAATTCTTTGGCCAATACTTTGAGTAATTACCGCAGCGGCATCTGCATTTGCAGACTCGCCAGCAAATATAACTGGCTTATTTTTACGTAGTTCAAGGCGAGAAGATGAAACTGTTGTTGGTAAATTATCTATACTAATACCAGTGATTGCATCTACCTCATCTGACCAATTAACTAGCGTGCCAACTAAGATGCCTTCAGAGAGTTCATTTTTTACAATCAAAAGATTGCGTACTCTGATTTCATTACTTTGCCCTTCAACACCATCTGTTACTTGTTTAATCATTCTGGTTTCAGCAGTTCGCCCAGAACCACAACCTGTTAATGTTGCAGCAACAATGGTTAGTACAAGTAATTTTTGAATGCGCTTTATCATGGCTAAAGGTTATCGATAGGGGCTTAATTTACTCAAAAATAAGAGCCAATTTAGGCAGGTGAAATGGGTCGCAAAATGCTGGTATTATTGGTCCCTATCGAAAGGCCTTTTCCTCCTATGACATTTAAAGTTGGCGAAACTGTTGTCTATCCACATCACGGAGCAGCACAGATTGAAGCAATCGAAAAGCGCACAATCAAGGGCGAAGAGAAGATCTACCTAGTTTTAAAGGTAGCCCAAGGTGATCTAACAGTCAGAGTTCCAGCCGAAAACATTGATCTAGTTGGTGTTCGAGATGTTGTCGATAGCGCAGGTTTAGACCGAGTATTTAATGTATTGCGCCAGCCATATACCGAGGAGCCAACTAACTGGTCTCGTCGCTACAAAGCAAATGTTGAAAAACTAGCCTCTGGTGATGTTATTAAGGTTGCCGAAGTTGTCAGAGATTTATACCGTCGTGATTTAGATCGTGGATTATCAGCTGGTGAAAAGCGTATGTTGGCAAAGGCAAAGCAGATTTTGGTATCAGAGCTAGCACTTGCTGAGCGAACTGATGAAGAAAAAGCTGCAACCTTGCTAGATGAGGTACTCGCCTCTTAACTGGCAGTATTTACACTGTCATGATTAATAAAACTGCCGCAATTATTGCAGCAGCAGGTGCTGGAAATCGCTTAGGAGCTGATCTACCAAAGGCTTTAGTAAAGCTAGTTGATAAAACTTTAGTTGAGCACGCAGTTGCAAACCTAGCTCCCATTGCCCAATTAATCATCGTTACATCTCCTGCCGGTTTTGTTGAAGAGTATAAGAAAATACTTGGGGACTGCGTTGAGGTTATTGAGGGCGGAGTACTACGTAGTGACAGTATTCGAATTGCACTCTCTCACATACCAAGACATTATGAGTATGTATTAGTCCATGATGCCGCTAGAGCCCTTGCTTCAACCACACTTGCCTCAACAGTAATCGCCCAATTGATAAATGGTGAGCAAGCGGTGATTCCAGCACTTGATGTAATTGACACAATCAAAGAGGTAGATAACAAAGGTTATGTTCGAAATACTCCAAATAGATCATCTTTAAAAGCTGTTCAAACTCCACAAGGATTTACTAGATCTGTTTTAGAACGAGCTCATGCAGCCTCTAGCGATGCAACAGATGATGCAGCGTTGGTTGAGGCAATTGGTATTGCTGTAAAGGTAATCGCTGGAGAAGAGCGAGCACTTAAGATCACTACAAAATCAGATCTTGCAACTGCCACAGCGCTTTTGTTACCAAACAAAGATAAACAAATCAGAGTTGGCATTGGCATTGATGCACATGCTTTTGGAAACAATAAAGATAAGAAACTATCCCTTGCTGGATTAATCTGGGATGAGGTAGCACTAGAAGGTCACTCAGATGGTGATGTGGCAGCTCACGCTATCTGTGATGCACTTCTTTCAGCTGCAAATCTTGGTGACTTAGGAAGTAATTTTGGCGTTACAGATGAGAAATATGCTGGAGCATCAGGTGCTCAGTTATTAAGTGAAACTTTGATAAAGATTAAAGCTGCTGGCTTTGTGATTGAAAATGTTGCAGTGCAAATAGTTGGGAATAAGCCAAAAATTGCGCCAAGGCGAGCTGAGGCAATTGCAGCACTTTCAAAAGCATTGGCAGGGGCTAAGGTCTCTGTTTCTGCCACCTCAACTGATGGTCTTGGGTTTACTGGTGAAGGCAAGGGTTTATCTGCGATTGCTACCGCCTTGATTACCTCAAGCAATTAAACTGTGTCATCTAAGGGACTGAACTGGTCAAAGGTTTAAAGAAGAGGATGTAATGGCAAGTAAGAGCAAGAGGCAGAGATTAAAAAAAGAAAGTGCTACATCTTTAGTTTTACTTTCACTTACTGTGGGAATTCTTGCTCTGCTTCAAAATAGGTATGGACAATTTAGCGACATACGTGGGTTTTATGGAATGCATTTTTACGATGGACAAAATTTATGGCCATTCTCTGAAAAAATTTTAGCCGGAGATACAAAAGTTCAACATCCAGTTGAGTATCCAGCATTAACTGGACTTGTCATGTGGCTACTAAGTTTTTTAGTTTCACCCTCTCAGACAGCAATATTTGACTACTATCGAATAACTTCAGCATTTCAAATCGTTTTACTAGCTGTGAGTGCCTATTTAATTTTTAAGCTAGCTGGGAAAAAATATGGCTTCTACTTCATCCTTGCCCCTGCTGTCCTTTACTCTCTAAATCGTAATTGGGACATTTGGGCAATCGCAGCCATGCTGCTTGCAATATACCTTTTTGAGAAGAAAAGGTTCCAGTTAAGTGCAATTTTATTAGCTGTCTCTATTGCAACCAAGTTTTTCCCAATAGTACTTATGTTGCCCATAATGATTATTTTCTTAAGAAACAAACAAATCAAACTCTTCATCAGGTATGCACTCACAACTGCGGTAGCGTGGATAGTTATAAATCTGCCATTTGTTTTGATAAATTATGAGGGATGGGCTTACTTTTATAAGTTCAGCGCAGAGCGGGGACTGGGTTCAGCCTCATTTTTTGAGATTACTAATATCATTCTGCCTTCAATTACTTTTAGCTCCATACATTTTTATATATTAAATGTATTAGCTTTAGTGTTAGTTACCACATATTTTCTAAAGCTTAAATCTATTCCAACTCTTGCTGCTACCTCATTTTTTGTGATGTTCGCATTCATTTTGTTTAACAAGCAATACTCTATGCAGTATGTCATTTGGCTATCAGCACTTGCTGTTTTAACTTTTTCATATCTAAAGCGTGAGCACAAAGAGTTGCTAGTTTATGTGTATATCTTGTGGCAATCATTCGAACTAGCTTTTCAGTATTCATTTTTCCAAAAGATTTTAACTAGCACATATGCAAATACTGCTACTCCAATGACCATAACAGTCTCAAATACCGCATATGGGTATGTAGGAGTTGCTAGATACATCTTGGCGGTCATATTTGCCCTTCTTCTTGCAAAGTTCTTTTTTGCTGCAAATGCTGAAACTGCTCAAAGCCAAGAAAACATAAAATCTAGGCAGCAGAACAACTAATTCATATTCAATTACCCTGCCCTAATTTACAAAGGTAGAATCACCTAGTGAGTTCATTAAATCTGTATGACACCAAAAGCCGAAAGGTTTCATCCTTTAAACCAATCAAGAAGGGTGAGGTTGGAATATATCTATGTGGAGCAACAGTTCAAGCACCTCCCCATATTGGTCATATAAGAAGTGGTGTCAACTTTGATATTTTGCGTCGTTGGTTAATTACATCTGGTTACAAAGTTACCTTCATCAGAAATGTTACAGATATTGATGACAAGATTATTCACAAGGCAGGCCATGAAGAGATCACCTGGTGGCAGGTAGCAGCAAAGTATGAGCGAGTATTTACCGATGCCTACAACAAACTAAATGTTTTGCCACCAACCTATGAGCCAAGGGCAACTGGTCATATCACCCAAATGATTGAACTGATTGAAAGGTTGATTGAAAATGGTTCAGCTTATGCACCAGGTAATGGTGATGTTTATCTTGAGGTAAAAAAGGTTAAAGATTATTTAAGTTTATCCAATCAAAAACTTGATGATCTATTGGTTGCAGATGATGCTGATCTAAAGTTTAAAAAAGATCCTAAAGATTTTGCGCTTTGGAAAGCTGCTAAAAAAGGTGAACCATCATGGCCAACACCATGGGGAGATGGCAGACCTGGTTGGCATATCGAGTGCTCTGCAATGGCACATTCCTACCTAGGTGAGTCATTTGATATTCATGGCGGAGGTCTTGATTTAATTTTTCCGCATCATGAAAATGAGATAGCCCAATCAAATGCTGCGGGTTTTAGTTTTGCAAATATATGGATGCACAATGCCTGGGTAACAACAAGTGGTGAAAAAATGAGCAAATCACTTGGTAATTCACTTCAGGTTAATGAGATCTTAAAAGAGGTGCGGGGTATTGAATTACGGTGGTATTTAGGTAGTGCTCATTATCGAAGCATGCTTGAGTTTTCATTTGAAGCCTTGGCAGAATCAGCAACTGCATTTAGGCGAATTGAGGCTTTTCTAAGTAGGGCAGAAAGCATCTTAGGAAAAGAAGCTGGACTTTTAATCGCAGATGAGTTTGCTAAGGCAATGAATGATGATCTAGCAGTCCCACAAGCTCTTGCCTTTATCGCTGAAAGTATGCGAATTGGAAATAGCGCAGCAGAGGATAAGAAGGTAATTGCTAAAACTGCTGGAGAGATTAGGGGTGCGTTATCAGTATTAGGTTGTGATCCAAAGGATGAAGCCTTTGCTGCTACTCAATCAAATAATGATGCAATAGATGGGCTAATCAAATTAGCGCTAGAGCAGCGAGAAGCAGCTAGATTGCGAAAAGATTTTGCAGCAGCAGATCAAATACGTGATCAGATTGCATCTTTAGGCATTACAGTTGAAGACACAACCAATGGTCCAAGGTGGAGTTATTAATGAAACCAGGTAAAGCACGTAAGGATCGACCAAAGGGTGCTAAATCTTTCTCTAGGGGAAGTAATAAGAGAGTTGAACGTTCTGCAGTTGCCCGTCCTGAAAAAAGAGATAACCGCCGAGATGATAAATCAGATGCTCGTAAAGGATTTCGCAAACCTGTTAAATCAAATGATCGAGAGGTAAAAAGGGAAGACCGAAGACCTGATCGTCCAGAAAAAAGATTTGATCGCAGAGGATCTACGCAAGATGCAGTTGCTGGCAAGAACTCTGTTGTTGAGGCTTTGCGAGCAAAGGTTCCTGCCAAAGAGTTAGTGGTCGCAATAAAGGTTGAGCTAGATGAAAAAATCTCTGAGGCAATTAGATTAGCTAAAAATGCGGATCTGCCAATTAAAGAGGTACCACGTAGAGCACTTGATGATTTAACCGGTTTTTCAAACCACCAAGGTATTGCCTTAGTTATCAAACCCTTTAACTACACAGATTTTTCAAAGTTGCTAGCAAACTCAAAAAAGCCAATGATGTTAATTGGGTTAGATTCAATTACAGATCCACATAATTTAGGTGCGGTGGTTAGATCTGCTGCAGCCTTTGGCGCAGATGGTGTGGTTATTCCAGAGCGACGAAATGCTGCAATGACTGGCTCTGCTTGGAAGGCCTCAGCAGGAGCTGCAGCTCGTCTTCCAATCTCGCAGGTCACAAATCTCGTTAGATCAATTGAAGATGCTAAAAAGGCAGGTTGTTTTGTAATTGGCTTAGATGCAGAAGGTGATACCACCTTAGCCAAAATGAATTTGGCAACTGAATCAATCTTTATTGTGGTCGGAAGTGAAGGAAAGGGCCTATCTAGATTGGTTAGAGAAAAGTGTGATCTTGTAGTTTCAATCCCAATGCAATCTTCAGTTGAATCTTTAAATGCCAGCGTGGCAACTGCAATAGTGATGTATCAGGTTGCGGCAGAAAGAAGTAAGTAATTTGATTTATAACCGCTTTATCGCCCTAGGTGACTCTATGACTGAGGGGATGAGTGATGAGGTAGTAAATGGTAATTACCGAGGCTGGGCTGATCGAGTTACCGATGTTTTAGCAAAGAGTAATCCTGATTTTACTTATATGAATTTAGCAATTAGAGGAAAATTACTTAAGCAGGTTGTTGATGATCAAATACCGCAAGCAATTAAATACATCGAAGGAAAGCAAACCCTAGTCTCGTTTCATGCTGGCGCTAACGATGTATTGCGTCCTAATTATCAAGCAGATCTATCCTTGCCACAGTATGAAGAGGGTATAAGGCAGCTAACAGATGCAGGAGCTACGGTAATTATCTTTACCGTAATCGATAAGGTTGAAGGTAAGGGAAAGAGCGCCGCCTTATGGCACCAGCGATTCAGTAATTTCAATGAAAATATTAGAAAGGTCGCAGCAAAGTATCCAGTAATTTTATTTGAGGCTAAAAATGCTGAGTTTTTAAATGATCGCAGATTCCTAGACTTTGACCGGCTACATATGAACTCTGAAGGACATAGGCGATTAGCAAATGCGGTATTACAAGGTTTAGGTTATGAGTTTGATCCAAACTGGAAAATGCCACTTTCTGAGGCAAAGAAAAAAAGTAAAGTTGTTAAAGTTGCATTAGATTTTGTTTGGATAGCCACCTTTCTCATCCCATGGATCTGGCGAAGAATTAGAGGAAAATCCTCCGGTGATGGCAGGAGTGCTAAGTATCCAACGCCAATTAGATGGCCGAAGGGATGAGTAAATAGAGTTTCCCAGTTATGCCATAATTGCGCCTTAAATATCTACGCCTCTCTAGCTCAGTGGTAGAGCAGCCGCCTTGTAAGCGGCAGGTCGTCAGTTCAATCCTGACGGGGGGCTCCATAGTTTGCTACTTATTATTTCCAATCAATCAAAGTAGAGTTTCATTATGAAAACCGCCGACTTTGATGTGGTGGTAATTGGTTCAGGCTTTGGTGGCTCAGTAGCAGCCCTTCGTCTTACTGAAAAAGGTTACAAAGTTGCTGTCCTTGAGGCAGGTAGGCGTTTTTCAGATAAAGATTTCCCAAAAACCTCCTGGCGATTGAGCAGATTTTTATTTATGCCCCGTCTTGGATTGCGCGGCATTCAAAGAATTCATGTACTGCCGGATGTTTTAGTTTTAGCAGGAGCTGGTGTTGGTGGTGGCTCATTGGTATATGCAAATACGTTATATAAACCTCCTGCCTCATACTTTGAGGATAAACAGTGGAAAGATATAACTGATTGGGATAGTGAGTTATCTCCTTGGTATGACCAGGCATCAAGGATGTTAGGGGTAGCGCAAAATCCCTACTTTTCACCCTCTGATAAAGCGATGAAGCAGGTGGCAGATCAAATGGGTGTTGGCCACACCTTCAAACTTGCTCCCCTTGGCGTTTACTTTGGCGATGGTGCAGGTGTTAAATCAAAGGATCCATTTTTTGGCGGGGTTGGACCTGATCGAGATGGTTGTTTGCAATGTGGTGCCTGCATGACAGGTTGCCGTCATAATGCAAAAAATACCTTGCCAAAAAATTACCTAGGGTTGGCCGAAAAATTTGGCGCAAAGGTATTTGCTGAACACACAGTGGTTAAAACTGAAAAACTCTCAGATGGTAGTTGGAAGGTAACAGCACGCAAAAGCTCTGCTTGGTTTGGTGGCAAGCGAGTATTTACCGCATCCCAGGTAGTAGTTGCAGCTGGAACATATAACACCCAAAAGTTATTACATAAAATGAAAAACCAATCAGTACTGCCAAAGATCTCTGATCAATTAGGCAGGTTATCTAGAACCAACAGTGAGGCGCTCACTGGCAGCATCATGCCTAAGGGTGGAACTGATTTTAGTAAGGGCTCTGCGATTACCTCATCCTTTTTCCCAGATGATCACACCCATGTTGAGCCAGTCAGATATGGCAAGGGCAGCAACTTTATGGGATTACTACAAACTGTAATGACAGATGGCACAAATATTAAAGATCGTCGCAAACAGTGGCTACGCCAAGTTATTACCAAGCCATCGCTGGTATTAAAGATTTTAGATGTTAGAAAGTGGAGTGAGCGCACAGTAGTTGCATTGATCATGCAAAATGTTGACTCTGCTATCTCAGTAAAGGGTAAGAAAGGTTTATTTGGATTTCGCTTAACCTCTAAAAATGATTCAACCACACCAAATGCCACCTACGTTCCAGCTGCTAATGAGGTAGCAAGACGGATTGCAGAAAATAATGGTGGTATTGCCGGAGGTCATATTGGAGATTTAGTAAACGCACCCTTTACTGCTCACTTTGTTGGCGGTTGTGTAATTGGAGACTCAAGTAGCACTGGCGTGATTGATCCATACCACCGGGTGTATAACTACCCAACACTTCATGTTGTAGATGGTGCATCAGTTACTGCAAATCTTGGAGTTAATCCATCACTAACAATTACCGCTCAAGCAGAGCGAGCATTTTCTATGTGGCCTAATAAAGGTGAGGCAGATATGCGCCCTGCGCAAAACTCACCATACAAAAGAGTTGAGGCTGTTATGCCAAACAAACCAGTTGTGCCAAAGGGTGCGGTAGGTGAGTTAAGAGTTTCTTAAAATCTTTTCTTGCTGCTTTGCTCTGCGGTTTGGCATCTTAGTAATTGGAAAATCTTGGGATTTGTAGAAATCTTTAATCACCGCCTGCATTAATTTTGCTTTCTCTCTAACTAAATTATGGGATGCCCCAGGAATTACCGCCAGCCTGCCATTTGGAATCGCCTCATACATCTGAAAGGTCATCTGTGAATTAAATGGCTCATCATCTCCTGCCAATATCAAAACTGGACATTTAATTTTTTTAAGTTGTGAGAGCTTTAACTTTGGCTCAGTTTGCCAAACCTTAAATGCTTTAGCCTTAATCTCAAGGAGTAGCTTTGGGTCTTGCCCAGTCATCTTTTCAAACCTTGCGTACTCCTCCTCACTTGCCTCCACATTATTTAAATCAAAAGATAACCCTGCGTTATAGGTGTAGTTGGCGCCAATTGCTACCAAGGATTTAATCAATTTTGGATACTTAATTGCAGCAATAAGTCCAATATTTCCACCATCACTCCAGCCAATAATATGTGCTGGTTTTTTAACAACAGTTTTTAAGTATTTAACTAACTCAGCAACTTGAAAATCAAAGTGCATATAACCTTTTCGCACCTTTGTGTAACCATGGGCTGAGCGATCATAAGCAAATGGTTCATGTGTTTTACTTACGGCAGGCAAAATATCTTTTTGCCAATTTGAAGTTTGGCTTAACCCGCCATGAAGTAATACAACTGGCTCACCATTTTTTGCCCACTTAACACACCAAAGATCATGACCATCAACTGTTATAAACTTTTGATATACCGGCTTTGACATTTATCTTTAGGAATCCATTATGTGGCGATTGCCCCGGTCAAAGGTTAGGTAATTCCAGGTCCAATCTGCCATCGTGCCAATTTTATTTCTGCCACCTAATAGGTAAAACAGATGTAGCCAAAGCCAAACTAGCCAAGCAAGAGGTCCTGCTAACTTAAACCATCTCACCTGTACTACCGCTTTGTTTCTGCCAATAGTAGCCATCGATCCTTTATCTAAGTACTTGAATGCTTCTAGCTTTTTACCTTCAGTAATTCTTTTTATTTGTTTTGCAATAAATTTTCCTTGTTGAATTGCAACTGGCGCGACCATTGGCAGAGCTAAGCCATCCTTGCCCTTTGCTCCTGCGATATCACCTAGCGCCCAAATGTATGGATAGTTTTTGACCTGCATTGTTGGCTCAACTGCTACTCGGTTAGCCTCAACTGGCAGATTTAACTCCTTCATTGCATCAGCACCCTTTACACCTGCTGCCCAGATTGTGATCTCAGATTGCAATGTGCTGCCATCTTTAAGTAATACTTTTCGATGTTGTAACTCTTTCACAGCGCTATTTAATAAAACCTTGACTCCTAGCTTTTCTAAATCTTTTTTAGTGCGCTCGGATAACGAGGCGGCAAATGGTGGCAGCAACCTTGGGCCTGCCTCAACCAATGTCACTTTAATATTTTTAGCAACTGCAGCTTGATCAGATTTTAAGGGACCCCTTACTAACTCAGCTATCGCACCTGCCATCTCAACTCCGGTTGGACCTCCGCCAATTACAGTTACAAAAAATTGAGTGTCATCTTCAAATCGACATAGATCTTCAAACCGTCTCATAATCTCAGCTCTAATTGTTAGCGCCTCAGATACTGATTTCATGCCCAGTGAAAACTCTTTAACTCCTGCAATTCCAAAATCAGCGGTGACTGAGCCAAGGGCAACAATTAAGTGATCAAACCTTAAAGTTTCACTGCTATCTAACTTCACCTCTTTGTTTCGGTGATCGATGCTAATTGGTGAGGCCATTCGAAATTTAACTGAGGTTTTTCTAAGAGCACCCCTAATTGGATAAGCCACATGATCGGCTGCCAACCCTGCCGTTGATACCTGATACAACAGAGGCAGGAAGGTTTGATAGTTATGACGGTCAACCACTGTGACATCGGCTGCTTTATAGAGCGCACGGGCAGCTGCTAAGCCGCCAAAACCGCCACCTAAAATAACTATCTTTGGTCTGTTAAGTGGGCAAAAAATGGTGAGCCAGTTGTATTACTTCATGGCGGG
>KB912737.1 GCA_000383815.1 actinobacterium SCGC AAA027-J17 | reverse complement strand
TGAAGGCACAAAGACCTTGCTTATTCTGTCGGCCAACTGTTGAGCAGGTGCTTTTTCTGATTGCGCAGCCAAAACCATTCGAGTGATTCGAGCTAATTCAGTGTCAGATCCAATTCGGGTGGCTTTTACCAAAATGTTTCCATTGTTATTTATTGAACCAGCAAAAACTAAATCATCCACTCCTACCTCAATTGGTGTGACTTCACCAGTTAAAAATGCGTTATTGATGGTGGAGTAACCAGAGATTACTTGCCCGTCAGTTGCAATGCGATCGCCAGGCTTTACTACAAAAACATCACCAACCTGGAGTTGATCAATTGGAATTACGATATTTCCATTTACTCCCTGAACTTCAACCTCACCAGCGGAAAGCTTGAACAGTTCAGCTAATGCCGAACCAGCCTTACGCTTGGCTCGATGTTCTAGGTAGCGACCTAGCATCACAAAAAATATTACTGCAGCAGAGACCTCTGCATACACATTAGGCATTCCATCTGCTGATGTATAGGTAGCAAGTGAGTAAATACTCCAGCCAAGTGCAATTAGAGAGCCAAGTGAAACCAATGTATCCATAGTGGGGCTAGCTATGTTTTTAAGCGCAGCCCGGTGTATCGGCCAAGCTAAAACTAAAACTACACACATAGAAAGAAATATTACGAACCAGATTGAAATTGATGCAATTGGATAGTTAATTGTGAGTGAGTCAGCAAAAGTAGCTAAAAAGTCATTGGCGTAATCAATCAACGACAGCAAAGACTTATCTAATTCTTTGTGCCAACTGTCAACCATGGAGATTGCAATGATTGGTACTGTGAAGAGAAAAGTAATTAAAAGTCTTACTCCCAGATGATTGGACTTCTCAAAGGATTCGCGTTCACCTTTAAAAGCAGACGCCTCATAACCAGCTGACTTAATTGCTTGAATTAAATCTTTCTCAGAAACACTAAGGGGTGCAATTATGTGAGCAGATTCCATGGCTAAATTAACCGCTGCTCGAACTCCTACTATTTTGTTTAGTGATTTTTCTACTGAGCCAACGCAGGATGAACAGGTCATACCCGTAACTGAGAGATTTACTTGTCTGGTTTTAATCTTATTATCGACTAAATCATTGCTCATGAAGATCAGATTACTCTTACTTTTACTACCCAGCGGACAAAACTCTGCGAAGGCTGGCAAGCCTTGCCAGGTTTTGGTCGGTAAAGGAAGGCCAGTGATTTAATGCACAATCTACTTCGTTGTGCGTACAATTTTTTTGGCAGTTTGAAATAGCCTCACGAAACTCAGGAAATGATGAGATGACTCTTGCAGGTTGAATGTGTGCAATACCAAATGAGCGAACTCCAGGTGTATCAATAACCCAACCAAAATCAGTTCCATCAAGGGATGATGAAAGTGGCAGTGCAATTGCACTAGAGGTGGTGTGACGTCCACGGCCAGTTACTTCATTAACATCACCAGTTGCCCGGTCGATTTTTTCAAACAAAGATTCTGAAGCACGATTTTTCGAGCTAACCAGTAAGTTATTTACTAAGGTTGACTTTCCAACCCCAGAATGTCCTAGCAGCACCGTGGTTTTACCTAGTAGCACCTTTTGTAGCGCAGTTAAATCAGATGCTCTATCTATCTTGAAAACTAAAATCTCTAAATCTTTGTAGATCTGCAAGAAATCATCACCATCGGCCAAATCTTTTTTGGTCATAACAATTATTGGCGTGATCCCTTGATCATATGCAACCGCTAGCGCTCTATCTACCAATCCAACTCTAGGTTCTGGATTGGCAGCTGCAATAACGATTGCCATTTGATCAATATTTGCCACAATCACCCGCTCATCATTGGCGTGATCATCGATACTTCTAGTTAATGAATTCTTTCTAGGAAGCACCGTTACAACTCTGGCTAACGAACCTTCATCACCGGAAATATCACCAACAATTGAGACTAGATCACCAACGACTACTGACTTCTTTCCTAACTCCCTAGCTTTCATTGCAGTGATAACTTTTTTACCATCAGGGCCTTCGACTAAACATTTAACCCGACCCCGATCAACTTCAATTATGGTTGCAGTTTGAGCCGCTGAATAATCTGGTCGGTCTTTGGTCCTAGGACGAGCTTTATTACTTGTTCCAAACTGGCGTGACTTATTTATGCGGACATCATCTTCATCCCAATTACTTCTTGATCTAACCATCAAGCATCCCCTGCCACATGCCTGGAAAGTCTGACAAAGTTTTTCGCGTAGTTTCTATATTCTCAACAATTACCCCTTCAACAGCCAACCCGATAATTGCCCCAGCAGTAGCCATGCGATGGTCTTCATAGCTGCGGAAAATTTGAGATGCATTCATTTTGCCCGGTTTAATAATTAGATCTCCTGGACCTTCAGTAACGGAGCCACCTAAGTTATTTATTTCATTAGCCAATGCTGACAGTCGATCAGTCTCATGCAAACGCAGATGAGATATTCCTCTTAAGGCTGAAGGTGTTGTTGCTAAAGATGCAATGGCAGCAATACTTGGTGTTAATTCACCAACATCGCCAAGATCAATATCAATTCCATCTATTTTTCCACTACCGGTAATAGTTAAGCCGGAAGCATTGAGTTCTACTTTGGCTCCCATCTTTGTAAAGATAGAACGCAATTGATCACCAGGTTGAGTTGTACTTAGAGGCCAGTCACTTACTTTCACACTTCCACCGCAGATCATGGCAGCGGCCATAAATGGAGCAGCGTTGGACAAATCTGGTTCAATTACTAAGTCCTGACCAATTAGCTGGCAAGGTTTGACACTCCAACTTGAGGCGGTGCGCTGCACGGTTGCACCAAATTTTTCTAACATTTGAATTGTCATTTCAATGTGTGGGGCAGATGGCAGGGACGGGCCGATATTTTTAATTGTTATACCCTCTTGGGTAGCTGGTGCTACTAAAAGTAGAGCTGAAACAAATTGACTTGAGGCACTAGCATCAATTTCAACTGTTCCACCCTTAATCTTTCCAGCGCCATTAATTGTTATTGGCAATTTGTATTTGTTGTTGTGCTCCACTGAAACACCAAGCTGCTCCAACGCACTAAGCACTGGTCCAATTGGACGTTGGTGAGATCTTTCATCGCCATCAAAATGAATTAAGCCAGTTGCAAGAGCGGCGATTGGCGGCAGAAAGCGCATTACAGTTCCTGCATTTCCAACATCGATTTGAGTTGGTCCCGTTAACTTGCCAGGAATCACTTGAAAATCAAAGCCTTGATCAGTTTTTATCTGCTCAATCTTGCATCCTAAACTTTGTATACCTTTAACCATCAAATCAGTATCACGAGAGGAAAGCGGTTTTCGGATCCTTGATGGTGTTGTCGCTAAAGCGGCCAGAATCAAAGCCCGGTTAGTTGCTGACTTTGATCCAGGGATGGTAACTGTGGCTGATATTGGCTTACTTGCAGCGGTTAAACCACTGCGAAAAGGAGCGCTCCAGTTACTCATATCTCCCAGTCTACCTTCCGTCATCTAAATCAAATTGGGCATTTGTACTGCTAAACCCTCACCTCACCGGGGAATAAACCTTTCATAAGAAGGGTTTTACCTCTATGCATGCATTACGTCCATCAACTGGGCAAACTAAGAATTATCTAGTTAATGACAAGACCCCCTTCGAGGTAGCCTTGTCCCAAATGAGCAACGAAGATTTACTACCAGCGATTATCGATCGTAGCAAAGAGAGTTTAGAAGAGCGCAAATCTAGATTCGAAAGAGATGCCTTGGTATTTACATCTCAGCTATATGGCGCAGCACTTCGTTATACAAAAAATACACATGATGCTCAAGATTTAGTACAAGACACTTATGCAAAAGCGTTTACAAGTTTTCATCAATTTGAACCTGGTACAAATCTCAAGGCATGGTTGTACAGAATTCTCACCACTACATTTATAAATAATTATCGCAAAGATCAGCGCAGGCCTCAGATTTCAGCAGGTGAGATAGAGGACTGGCAAATAGCAGATGCCTCTTCTCATACAAGTGATCAAGGCAAATCTGCAGAGGATGAAGTTTTAGAAAATATCGCTGACAAGGATGTTAAAGAGGCCTTAGCTGCTATGCCAGAGGATTTTCGAATGGCAGTTTACCTCTCTGATGTGGAAGGTTTTTCTTACAAAGAGGTAGCTGAGATAACAGGAGTGCCAACCGGCACAGTCATGTCCAGGCTACATCGAGGAAGAAAGCTGCTAAGAACATCATTGTCTGCTTACGCAACTGAGCGCGGCTTTGGTAGCAAAAAAGCAGGTGATAAAAAATGAGTTTTTCAAATAATGATTTCATGCCATGTGAGCAAGTTCTACCAAACATAGTTTTATACATTGATCATGAGATATTTGATGATCAACAACTTAACGCTGTCGAGCTGCACTTTGGTACATGCACAGATTGCCGAGATCAAATGGAGCAAGAGAGCGCTGCGCTACTCTTGATGAAAAATCTTTTATGCAATGCCCTAAATGAAGAGCTGCCAGAGAGTTTATGTGATCGCATAAATCAGCAAACTGAGGATTTATACATTCAAATGAAGCAAGGCGCCCAATCAAGTGGTATTACTGAAATTACCTATACCCAAACCACTTATACGGAGATTACCTCTGATGGTGCAACTCAAATTGAAATAACTAGCGAAATACGCAGGGAGTTCCCGCAAGAGTAATTCCCTGATCACTAATGTTCTGATTATGAAAGCAGAGCAGGTAATCGGTGCAATTGGAATGGCCAGCATGTCTATCAGACCTGGCGACACATCAGTTGCTCAAGGAATTAATGATCTGCCAGTTATTGGCTCAAACCAGATACTAGGTTTAGTTGAAAGTGCATGCAGCACAGCAATTATTGAGTTTCTAGATTTTGGTGAAACCACCGTTACATCATCTTCTGAATTAGATATTAAAGGCGCAGCAGGAGTAGGTAGTGAAATACATGCCACTGCTAGATGTCTTGGTTTAGTAGATAACGTTTTAAAATTTGAAGTTGAGGTTCATCAGAACTCTAGATTAGTTGCCACTGGTCTAATCACAAGAAAATTTGTGGAAAGAGTTTCATTCATGGCACGGGTTGCTGCTGAAACAATTGTTGCTGATAAGGCCACTTACTCAAACAATGAAAAAATCGCTAGCGGTTTAAACTTCTAAACCACTAGCGATTAGAAAAAACTTACTTTTTAGTCGCCCAGAAGATCTCAGCAATCTCATCAATCTTGCCGATAAGTTTTTCAGCAACTGCAACATCATTAGTGCCTTTGCTTCCACCAGCACCAGCTAATTTAGTAGCCTCATTAAATAATGAGTGCAGATTTGGATACGCCTCAAAGTGATTTGGCTTGAAGTAATCTGTCCAAAGTACCCAAAGGTGGTGCTTTACTAACTCAGAACGCTCTTCTTTGATAGCAACTGCACGGGCCTTGAAGTCAGCATCACTGCTGGCTGCATATTTTTCCATGCAAGCTTTAACAGATTGCGCCTCAATTTTTGCCTGTGCTGGATCATAAACACCACATGGCAGATCGCAATGAGCAAAAACTGTTTGCTTTGGTTTTACAAACTTGATTAAAGATTTAAGCATTTCTCTCCTTGGTTTATTAAAACTAATCTCTTAGTGGGAGAATACTCCCATGTTTGGATTAAGCAGGGTAGTAGTTGCCGGCAACTCAATGTCGCCCACCTTCAATCAAGGAGATTGGTTGATTGTTCGTAAGTTAAGTGGCCAGAAACACAGATTAAGGATTGGAAAACTTTATTTAGTTGCTGACCCAGTAAGACCAGGTGTGGCTTTGTTAAAGCGGCTTAAAGATAGCCGGATGGAGCATGGCGTAATTAGGTACTGGGTGGAGGGAGATAATCCGGCTAGTACTGATTCAAAGAATTGGGGATGGCTTGAATCTGAGCAAATCTTGGGAAAAGTTTTAATCCGATATAAACGAGGGGATTAACGCGTAAAGGCTTCAGTCATTAAAGCCTTCTCTTCCTCTTCATGTAGATGATGGTTTCCAGTAGCTGGGCTTGCAGTGGCACGCCTAGAGACTCGTCGCAAACTTCTACCTGCTAGATCTTCATGCGCTGCAAAAGCCTCGGTAGTTGTTAACGCCACAAATGGCCATGGACCTTGATTTGCCGGCTCATCTTGCACCCAAAGTAGTGTTGCCTTTGGATGTAATTTAGCTTGCGCAATAATCTCATCAACTGGCAATGGATAAAGTTGTTCAACTCTTACTATGGCGGTGGAAGACTCATTTAGTTTCTCTCGTTCTGCGATTAAGTCGTAGTAAACCTTTCCAGAGGTAAAGATTAATCGTGTTGCATTACTTACCTTCAGATCTGGAATTAACGGTTTAAATGTGCCGGATGTGAAATCTGTTAAACCACTGGCAGCAGCTTTTAATCTCAACATTGATTTAGGTTCAAAAACAATCAACGGTCTTCTTGCTGGATTTTTCATGTGCCAGCGCAGTAAATGAAAGTACGAGGCAGGAGTTGATGGTTGAGCAACTGTCATATTTTGCTCAGCACATAAGGCTAAGAATCTCTCAATTCGCCCTGATGAGTGGTCTGGACCTTGTCCTTCATACCCATGTGGCAAAAGCAGGACTACAGATGAGCGCTCGCCCCATTTTTGAAGTGCCGATGAGATAAATTCATCAACAATAGTTTGCGCACCATTTGCAAAGTCACCAAATTGTGCTTCCCAAATTACCAGAGCATTTTCACGCTCGACTGAGTAGCCATACTCAAATCCCATAACGGCGTACTCTGACAAAAGCGAATCATAAATATGGAATTGATTTGGATCCTTCACAAGAGTTCTAAGTGGGAAGAAATCCGCACCAGTTTCCTTATCAACAATTACTGCATGGCGATTGCTGAATGTTCCACGGCGAACATCTTGCCCACTCATTCTAATTTGGTGACCTTCTAGAAGGAGTGATCCAAAGGCAAACATCTCACCAGCTGCCCAGTCAACCGTGCCATCTGCCAGCATTTCGGTGCGCTTTAATAGTTGCGGAAGCAATTTTGGATGCACTGTGAAGTTACTTGGAGTTGCAGACTGAGTAGCAGCGATACTGCTCAATACAGATTCTGAAACTGAAGTATTAACTGTTTCAGGAGCAGGCACTACTGGCGCTTTCCAGTTTGGATCACTTTGTGGCTCAGTGTTATGAACTGCTGTAAATACACCTTCTAGTTGTTGCTGGTAGTCACGCAGTACCTCTTCGGCCTCTTCGACAGTTATGTCACCGCGACCAATCAAAGCTTCAGTATAAAGTTTTCTAGTCGAGCGCTTAGCATCTACTAATTTATACATTACTGGCTGAGTAAAGCTTGGCTCATCGCCTTCATTATGCCCACGTCTGCGGTAGCAGATCAGATCAATCACAACATCCTTGTTAAATGCTTGTCGATACTCAAATGCCAATCGTGCAACTCGAACACAAGCCTCAGGGTCATCACCATTAACATGAAATACCGGGGCCTGAATCATCTTTGCGATATCTGTTGAATAAGTAGAAGAACGTGCTGCATGTGGTGAGGTAGTAAATCCAACCTGATTATTAATCACAACATGAATAGTTCCGCCAGTGCGATATCCCTTTAACAATGAGAGTGAGAGGGTTTCAGAAACCACTCCTTGACCAGCAAATGCGGCATCACCATGTAGAAGAATTGGTAAAACTGGAAATGAACTCTGCTCATCTACTGAAGTATCACCGGATGCAGCTCTTAATTTATCTTGCTTAGCTCTAACGATTCCTTCCAGAACAGGATTTACTGCCTCCAGGTGTGATGGGTTTGCTGCTAAGTAAATCTTTGTAGTTGCACCACTTTCAGCAGTGAATACACCCTTTGTACCAAGGTGGTACTTAACATCGCCAGAACCGTGAACCTCATTGTCATGATAATTTCCTTCAAACTCCTGAAAAATCTGTCCATATGACTTACCTGCAATATTTGCCAAAACATTAAGTCGACCACGATGGGGCATACCAATGCAAACCTCATCTAACTTACTTTCAGCTGCTGATGAAATCATGGCATCAAGTAAAGGAATTACCGATTCACCACCTTCTAATGAAAATCTCTTTTGCCCAACATATTTTGTTTGCAAGAAAGACTCAAAAGCTTCAGCTGAGTTGAGTTTGCGCAAAATTCTAAGTTGCTCTTCACGAGCAGTTCGAGGGGCACCTACCTCTATCCGTTCTTGAATCCATTTGCGCTCAGCTGGATTTGCAATGTACATGTACTCCACACCAATTGTGCGGCAGTAGGAGTCTCGCAATATGCCAAGGATTCGACGCAACTTCATACTTGATTTCGCACCAAAGTCATCTGTTGCAAACTCTCGATCTAGATCCCAAAGGGATAAACCATGTGTAACTACATCTAAATCTGGGTGCGATCTTTGAACATAAGTCAGTGGATCTACATCTGCCATTAAATGACCGGTGGTGCGATATGCATCAATTAGTTTTTGAACCTTAGCTGTCTTTACTGATTCATCAGCTTTGGCATCTTGCATATCTGTAACCCAACGAATTGGTACATATGGAATTCGAAGAGCTTCAAAAATCTCATCATAGAAATTCTCTTCGCCCAATAAAATTTCATGAATTCTTCGCAAGAAGTCACCAGATTGAGCACCTTGAATGATTCTATGATCGTAAGTGCTGGTAAGTGTTACTACCTTGCTAATTCCTAACTCTGACAAAGTTTGTTCATTGGCACCATGGAACTCAGCTGGATAATCAAGGGCGCCAACACCAAGAATCATTCCCTGGCCTTGCACCAACCTTGGTACCGAGTGCACGGTGCCGATAGTTCCTGGATTAGTTAGTGAAATAGTTGTGCCAGCAAAATCTTCAACTGTTAAAGAGCCACCACGAGCCTTTCGCACTGTGTCTTCATAAGCAGACCAGAATTGAGCAAAATCTAGATCTTCACAACCCTTTATTGATGGCACAAGTAATTGGCGAGAGCCATCAGGTTTTGCTAAGTCAATTGCTATTCCTAAATTAATATGTTCAGGATGGCCAATTGCCGGCTTTCCATCTTGTGCAGTGAAAAACGCATTCATCTCCGGCATTGCACGGATCGCCTTGATCATTGCGTAACCAATTAGGTGAGTAAATGAAACCTTGCCACCACGACCACGCTTTAAATGGTTATTGATTACAGTGCGATTATCGATCATAAGTTTTGCAGGCACAGCGCGAACACTGGTAGCTGTTGGAACAGTTAGTGAACCCTCCATTGATTGCACAACTCTGGCTGCTACACCTCGTAATGGTTCAACTGATGAAGCCCCTGGTGTGATCAAAGTTGGAATTGGTTTCACAACTGGATCAGCTGGTTTAAGTGCTGTATTAGTTACTTGAATCGGTTCAATTTTTTCAACAGGAGATGGTGTAACAATTTGTGGGGCGGCAACAGTTGGTATGACTGGAGCAGTTTTTGCTAATTGCGCTTTAGGAATCGGTGGTGTTCCTGGTTTTGCTATTGGCGTTGCTGAAATTACCGTGCCATTTAGAGATGAGTTACCTTTAAAATCTGCAAAAAAATCCCACCAAGCTTTATCAACTGATCCAGGATCTGCTTGATATCTTTCATACATCTCTTGGACTAACCACTCATTAGGTCCAAAGGAGCCACCAAAGTGATTTGCGGGCGTATTGGCTCCGACTTCGCTCACTTATTTTCTCCCTATTTTGACCATGCTCCGTTGCTCGATCTGAGGATAATCTTAACTCCAAGGTGAGCGCTGGCTAAACCGGTGGAGCCGATTGTTTCAAGTGAAAGTGGCCACCAGCACATAAATTACTGTGGCAATTAGGCATAAACAACGGCAAGGTTGCGCCCATGAGTACAGATCAAAAGTGGGCAATTGTTACCGGTGGATCACGGGGTCTTGGCTATGAAACTGCAAAGGGATTAATTGAGTCTGGAATATTTGTTTACTTAATTGGTAAAGATGCCTCTCGGGTTAAGGAAAGTGCACAAAAGTTAGGTTGCCAGTATCGAGCAGTTGATGTGGCCGATAGTGAGAAATTTCGCCAAACTTTAATTGATATAACTAATGATGCAACTGAAAAGGGTTTTTCCGTGTTAGATGTTTTAGTTTTAGCCCATGGAGTAATGAGTGAGAAAATGTCTAAAACTCTGCGAACAACAGATGAGGAGTGGCGCAGAGTTTTATCAATTAACTTAGATGCAGTATTTACTGCAATCAATCAATTAGCACCAGCTATGGCCGAGGCTAGAAAAGGTCGAGTAGTTGTTTACTCCGCCTGCTTAGGAAGAATGTCTGGCCCTGGCACGCATGGCGGTCTTGCTCCCTATCGAATTAGTAAGGCTGGTGTTAACGCTTTGGTTAAAAACCTTTCGTATGAAACCGGTTTAGGTGCACGTGGATTTTTAGTTGATGCCATTTGTCCCAACCACTCACGAACAGATATGGGTGGTCCAGATGCACCACGGAGTGCGGCAGAGGGTGCTGAAACAGCAATATGGCTTGCAACTAGATCTTTTGATCCGGCAGTTGATAAGACTGGTTTGCTTTGGGAGGATCGACAGATAGTTGAGTGGTAATTACTCTGAATAGCCAAGCGCAGATGAGATTAAGGTAGCACCGGCTAAAAACGCTAATGGGATTCCAACTAAGTAAAGTTTTCCCGTAATCATGTAGTAAGAAACTCCTAGTGCAATTAAATTAGCTAAAACTGCCGGCGCCCTTCCAAATGATCTTTTTTTATCAAAAGCCCTTGCTGAAAACCAAAGTCCAATACCAGCTAAGGTTCCAAAAACAATCTCAGCAGATAGTGCAGCGGGCACACTGACATCTGAGATAAATGGTGCAAGTAGTAGGTAAACAACTACCCCAAAAAGTATTAGAGACTCAAATTTAAGTAAATAACTTGCACGAATACGAGAGCGCTCAGTTGAAAAAACTCTTTTCATATCCATATTTAAATACTACCCTTTCTAGCTACTATGAATAAGTATGAAGAGGTTATCCAATCGATATTCCTCTCCAACGATGGCCAAATTGACCTATTAACTGGCGCCTTGGCTCCGGATCAGTTTGATCAAATTGCAAAACGAGATCTAGGAATTGCTGATCGTAATTCATCACAAACTGCCATTATCTCCGTTGTATTAGACCTGCAACAGTATCTACCGGCTAACTATGCAGCTGAATTAGACAAGATTAAGAGTGATATCGAAAGTGAGTTAGTGAAATTACACTTTGAATTAAAAAATATATTTCGCCAAACAGATTGCATTTGTCGAGTATCAAAACTAGGGTTTTGGATTTTATTAAATGGCAGCAGTGAGGTAGCAACAAGGCAGCTAATTGAACGGGCCAGCAAATTACTGCCAGAGTTTGTGCAGATTAACTCTTGCCAACGACTAGCCAGTGAAGCCCTTATAGATTGGTATCAACGGATAGATAAACTTCACTTTAACCTCAATAAGTAATTAATTGATCACTAAAGGTGAGTAGTAATACACAGCACCTGCCCCACAACTGCTGCAGCCGTAAATACTTAGCAGGTGAATCTAAATGCAACTCAATTAGAAAGTTTTGGTCCACTTACAGATCTCATTCAAGATGAGAGCATCGAGGAGATCTGGATTAACTCTCCCAGCAGAGTTTTTATCGCTAAAGCAGGCAAAAGTGAGCTAACAAATCTAGTGTTAACAAAAGATACTGTGCAGGACATCATTGAAAGATTGCTGATCTGGGGTGGGCGCAGGCTAGATGTTAGTAATCCATTTGTAGATGCGCGCTTACCAGATGGCAGCAGATTGCATGTTGTGATCCCGGAGATTACCGCTTCGCATTGGGCGGTAAATATCAGGAAACACATAAATCGAGGCAATACCTTAGAAGATCTTGTAAAAATAGATTCGATTAGTAATGAGATCTTAGAGTTATTAGATCAAGCAGTTATTGCTGGTTTAAACCTGTTAGTTAGTGGTGGTACCCAAGCTGGCAAAACAACATTCCTAAGTGCACTGATTAGTCGCATTCCAGTAAATCAGAGAGTAATAACAATCGAGGAGGTATTTGAGTTAAAACCAAAATTACCCGATTGGATTGCTCTTCAAACTAGAAACGCTAATTTAGAAGGAGATGGGGAGATATCGCTGCGAAGATTGATTAAAGAATCACTTCGGATGCGACCTAGCAGAATTATTGTTGGTGAGGTTAGAGAGGCTGAAGCCTTAGATCTATTAATTGCACTTAACTCAGGGCTACCTGGAATGGCCACCTTACATGCGAACTCCGCGCGAGGTGCCATTAATAAGCTGCAATTACTTCCGTTACTAGCTGGTGAAAATATCTCGCAAAGTTTTATAACCCCTACCATCGCCAGCAGTATTGACTTAGTTATTCAATGCTCTATTGATACATCTGGGCAGCGACGAGTGAGCGAAATTGCTTGCGTTACTGGCAGGTCTGAAGCAGGAAATATTGAAATTGAAAGTTTATTTACATGGAATGGCAAAAAGTATGTTTCAGGCTTAGGTAATTTTACTAATCTACTGAATAAGCGAAGCAGGATAAATTAAGTATGCAGAGCTTAACTCTCTGGCTATTGCTTACCTTTTTAATGGGAGCAACCTTGTATGTCTTGAGGGTTGCTAAGCAAAAGCGTCTTGCGCTAAGTAGAGCCAATGCCTGGCCAGAGGTATTGGATTTGATCATCTCTGCACTTCAATCTGGTGCATCAATTACGGAGAGCTTGGCGAACTTAGGCAAAGTCGGTCCACTTTCAATTCGTCCAGATTTTGCTCAGTTTGCTGAGCAGGTATCAAGTGGGATGAGATTTGAGTTAGCACTTAGCAAACTTAAAGAGAAATTCTCTGATCCGATATCAGATCAACTTTGCGAGGCATTATTTTTTGCAGCTAAATTTGGAAGTAGAAATACTGTAAGAGTTCTGCGGGAGTTATCAGAGTATGTCTCAAGTGATCTAGCAGTACGGGCTGAGATAAATACTAGATTTGGTTGGATTAGGAACTCAGCCAACTTAGCTGCCTTAGCGCCTTGGTTACTCCTACTAATTCTAAGAACTCAAGAAAATGCCAGAGTTGCCTATCAACAAAATGTTGGGCAATTTTTAATGGTGGTTGGTGTGCTGGCAACCGCCCTTGCCTATCTATGGATGAATAAAATTGCACAGCTACCCAAGAGCAAGCGCTTATTCACATTAGCATTAGATGAAAAATGACAAACCTTAATCTTTATATATTTCTATTGGTCGCACCTGCCTTACTGTTTTCATTGCGAATTATCCTCATTGAGGTGGCCGCATTGATATCAATATCAAACTATGCAGATCAGATGTTTTGGTTGAAAAAACTAATTAGTAAGGTAACCGGAAGTGAAGTGAAGCAAAGTGAGATCAATGAAGAGTTGGTAATTATTTTACAGATGATCTCAATTATGATCTCAGCAGGTGAGAGTCCTATGACCGCATTGAAGTATGTTTCCAGGCGGTCTGATGGTTATCTGCCAAAGCTTTTCAATAAGAGTTTTGAAAAGTACTCTACCGGAGTAAATTTGACACAAACTTTAGAGTTTATTGCTGCTGCAACTCATTCAGCACAGGTAAGACGATTGACTAATTCAATTCAAATTGCAGTTGAGCGAGGCACACCAATTTTGGATGTCTTAAACAATCAAATTCTGGCATTAAACAAGCAGATAAATCTTGAGTTGTTAAAGCGGTCAGGTAAGAGTGAGATCGCCCTGTTAATTCCGGTGGTCTTTTTGATCCTGCCAGTATCAATTAGTTTTGCGATTTGGCCCTCCCTCTATGGCTTAAACCAAGCGGGGTTTTAGTTGTAAAGGTTAGACTGATGCCATGTCTAAGGTGCTATCTGCGTTACCAGTAGGGCAAAAGGTTGGTATTGCCTTCAGCGGTGGGTTAGATACATCAGTTGCAGTTGCTTGGATGAAGGATAAAGGTGCAAAGCCTTGTACCTACACCGCTGACCTAGGTCAATATGATGAAAAGAATATTCAAGGCGTACCAGATCGAGCAAAAGAGTATGGCGCAGAGATTGCTAGATTAGTTGATTGCAAAACTGCATTAGTTGAAGAGGGATTAGCAGCCCTTGCTTGCGGAGCATTTCATATTACAACTGCCGGTAGGGCGTATTTCAATACCACCCCACTGGGTCGAGCAGTTACAGGAACTTTATTGGTGAGGGCGATGCTTGCCGATGATGTTTTAATTTGGGGAGATGGCTCAACCTATAAAGGAAATGATATTGAGCGTTTCTATCGCTATGGATTGTTAATAAATCCAAAATTAAAGATTTATAAACCATGGTTAGATAAAGATTTTGTGGCAGAGCTGGGCGGCAGGAAAGAGATGTCCAAATGGTTAGCCGACCATAAACTGCCTTACCGCGACTCCACCGAGAAGGCATATAGCACCGATGCAAATATTTTAGGTGCAACTCATGAGGCAAAATCTTTAGAGCAATTAGATTCTAATATTGAAATTGTCGAGCCAATAATGGGAGTTAAATTCTGGGACCCAACGGTAAAAATTGATACTGAGGATGTGAGTATTGAATTTACCCAGGGCAGACCAACTGCAATTAATGGCAAAAGTTTTAAAGATGTAGTTGCGTTGATCCAAGAGGCTAATGCAATTGGCGGACGTCATGGACTTGGCATGAGTGATCAGATTGAGAATCGAATCATTGAGGCAAAAAGCCGAGGAATCTATGAGGCACCAGGATTAGCTTTGTTATTTATTGCTTATGAGCGATTGGTAAGTGGCATTCATAATGAGGACACAATCACTACTTATCATGAGCAAGGTCGCAAGCTTGGACGTTTACTTTATGAGGGTCGCTGGTTTGATCCGCAATCATTAATGCTGCGCCAGTCATTAACCTCATGGGTGGCATCGGCGGTTACTGGTTCGGTCACAATTAGATTACGCCGTGGTGATGATTACTCAATTATGAAAACTCAAGGAAAAAATCTCACCTACTCACCGGAGAAGTTATCTATGGAGCGAACCCAGTCAGCTGCATTTGGTCCAGCTGATCGAATTGGGCAACTAACAATGCGAAATCTAGATATTGCCGACACTAGAGCAAAGCTTGAGTTGTATGCCGCCCAAGGGCAATTGGGTGGAGCTGATTTTGAATTACTTAAGGAAATCGGTAACGAAGAGAAGTAATTGGCTTTCTTTTAACTCTCCTGCAAAGTTGTTGGCGTTCCATGAACACTCTTAAGGTCTCCACCTAATTTATAACCAATTCCATCTCTACTAACTGGTCTCTTAGCTTTACTCCAGTCAGGTGGAACAATTCCAAGTACGCCTTTTTGGAAATCATCAAATGCTTTCAAAACTTCAGTTTTTGTGTTCATAACAAAAGGGCCCATCCATGCAACCGGTTCCTTGATTGGCAGCCCACCTAGAATCAATACATCTAAAGTTGGCGCACGAGACTCTTGAGTTAAATCTGCTGCAATCACAATCTCATCACCATCTCGATAGGTAACAAGCTGTCCAGTTTTAATTGCATGTTTCTCATCTCCTACTGTGCCAAAACCATTTAGAACATAAGCCAGTGCGTTGTATGCAGGATTCCAAGGCAATCTCAACTCTGAGCCCGGTTGCAATGTTGCATGCACCAAAGTAATTGGTGTTTGGGTTGCACCCGGTCCGCTATGACCTGCAACCTCTCCAGCAATAACTCTAAGGAGGGCACCGCCATCTGCTGAGGAAAGTAGTGCTACATCTGAAGCTCTTAAATCTTGATAGGCAGGTGGTGACCACTTTTTTGCAGCTGGCAGATTCACCCAAAGCTGAAAGCCATGAAATAAACCACCACTGACAACTAAATGTTCTGGTGGAGTTTCGATATGCAAAATTCCTGCACCAGCTGTCATCCACTGAGTATCACCATCGGAGATTGTTCCGCCGCCGCCATGATTGTCGTAATGATCAAAGATGCCATCAATTATGTAGGTAACTGTTTCAAATCCACGATGTGGGTGCCAAGGAGTTCCCTTTGGTTCACCAGGTGCGTACTCAACCTCACCCATTTGATCTAAATGAATAAATGGATCTAAATCTGCTAAGTCAACTCCAGCAAATGCTCTTCTTACCGGAAAACCTTCACCTTCATGTCCTTGTGGTGCGGTGGTAATGCTTTTTACTCGACGCGCACGACCAGCTGGCTTAGCTACAACTCTTGGTAGGACGGTTATATCTTTAACGGTAACAGCTGGCAATTTTTCTCCTAAATTATTTAAATCACTTTCATACTATAACTAAAAAAAGCGGAAATTATTCCTTATAAACCTTTCAATGCGCTAACCACTTTTGTTAGCGAATCCTTTGCATCACCAAAGAGTAATGTGGTCTTAGGCTCGTATAAGAGTTCATTTTCAATTCCAGCAAATCCAGGACGCATAGATCGTTTAAGGAAGATCACATTTGCTGCAAGTGCCACATCTAAAATTGGCATGCCATATATTGGACAGCCAGGTGTGGTTTTGGCTGCTGGATTAACAACATCATTTGCACCAACAACTAGCACCACATCAGTTTGAGGGAAAGTTGGATTTATCTCTTCCATCTCTACCAATTGTTCATAAGGAACATTTGCTTCGGCTAGCAGTACATTCATATGTCCTGGCATGCGACCTGCAACTGGGTGAATACCGTAGGCAACCTCAACTCCCTTGGAAGCAAGTAAATCTGCTAACTCTCTAACTGTGTGCTGAGCTTGGGCAACTGCTAATCCAAATCCTGGAACTATTACAACTCGTTGCGCATAATTAAGAAGTATTGCTACATCTTCGGCTGATCCAGATTTAACTGGGCGGGCATCAACTTGGCCAGTTTGCGCAGTTGCCTTGGCGGTAAATGCACCAAACAAAGTTCCAAATAGGGATCTTCCCATTGCCTCTGCCATTAATCTGGTCAAAATAGTTCCAGATGCACCAACTAAGGTTCCAGCAACAATTAACACAGTAGTTTGCAATACGTATCCTGATGCGGCAACAGTTAAGCCAGTAAATGCATTAAGTAATGAAATAACTATTGGTACATCTGCACCACCAACTGGTAGCACAAAGAGGACGCCAAAGAATAATGAGAGCACACCATTTACTAACAGTGGGGTTGTTCCACCACTAGTGATTACCCAAACACCACTTGCTAGTACACCAATTAGTGTTAACGCAATGATCTGGCGTCCAAATGGGAAAATTACCGGTCTTGTTGTCATTAGCTCTTGAAGTTTTAGGAAAGTAATTATTGATCCCGAGAATGAGATGCAACCAACTATTACGGTAAATACTGTTGCCACTACAACTGCTGTGGTTGCATCTTCACCAAGCTTTAAGTACTCAACAATTGCCACTAAGGCTGCTGCTCCGCCACCAACACCATTAAATAAGGCAACTAGCTGTGGCATCTGTGTCATCTGCACTTTACGGGCTGCTGGAACACCAACAATCACACCAAAAGCGATAGCCACCAAAATCAAAGTTTGATTATTAAGCGCTTGGCCCCCATTGGCATAAAAGAAAACGATTACGGTTGCAATAGTTGCACCAAGTGCACCAATTAAATTACCGCGTCTGGCAGATTTTGGAGATGAAAGTCCTTTGAGCGCCAAGATAAAGCAAACTGCTGCGACTAAACCGATTAGGTCATAAAGGTTACGACTCATTTGTCACTACCTTTGTCTTTTTTTGACTTAGGCTTGCCTTTAAACATCTGCAGCATTCGATCGGTAACCACAAATCCACCAACCATATTTATAGTTGCAAGCACTACCGCTGTTATAGCAAGTGAAATCTCAAGCGTGGTTTTAGCATGATTTGCCACCACAATTGCGCCAACCAAGATAACTCCGTGAATGGCATTAGCACCACTCATCAATGGCGTGTGCAGGGTGGTTGAAACTTTTGACACTACTTCAAACCCAACAAAAACTGAAAGAATAAAGATTGCAAGCAAGGCAAGCTCATTGCTCATTAATTCAGAGGCCATTACTTACCCTTCTCTCGTTTTTGCCCATTATGGGTAAGTGTTGCTGAATCAATAATTTCATCTGAAAAGTCAGGCTCTATTACTCCTGTTGGCTTACCGTCAACACTTTTTGTCATTAACAAAAGTAGGTTTACAACATTTCGTGAGAACAACATTGATGCATGGAATGCCAACTGACTCGGAACATCTTTGCCGCCCCAAATCTTTACCCCACCTGATGTGGTAACAATTTCACCTGCAACAGATCCTTCAACATTTCCACCACTTTCAGCTGCTAAATCAACTACGACTGAGCCAGGTGTCATTTGAGAAACCATTTGCGCAGTCACTAACATTGGCGCAGTTCTACCTGGCACCGCTGCTGTTGTGATTAATACATCTGCAGATGCGATATACGGCGATAACAACTCCCGCTGCTTATTTGCACGCTCTTGCGTCATCTCTCGGGCATATCCACCAGCACCCTCTAATGCTTCAAGTTCTAAGGTAATGAACTTTGCTCCCATAGATTTAACTTCATCAGCCGAAGCTGGACGAACATCATATGCCGAAACCACTGCGCCTAATCTTTTTGCAGTTGCAATTGCTTGTAGCCCTGCAACACCAGCACCTAACACCACAACTTTGGCAGGGGTAACAGTTCCTGCAGCTGTCATCAATAGCGGAAAGAATTTTGGCGATAGCTCTGCTGCTACCAACGAAGCCTTGTATCCAGCACAGAGTGCTTGAGAGGTTAGAGCATCCATGGATTGCGCACGAGAAATTCTTGGCACCATTTCTAATGAAATTGCTGTAACGCCAGCACTTACTGCAGCATCAATTACATCTGCAGCAGTTGTAGGGGGCAAAAAGGAGATAGTAATAGCACCTTTTTTCAATGATTTTATTTGATTAACCGTCAATGGTTGTACTGATAAGACCACATCACTTGCAGTTAACACATCACCAGTTTTGATCTGAGCGCCAGCATCAATAAATTGTTGATCAGAGTATTCGGCAGCAATCCCAGCTTTTGATTCAATTACTACTTCAAGACCGGCTTTAGTTAATTTAGAAATGATATCTGGCACCAAGGCAACTCGTTTTTCACCCTGCTTGGTTTCCTTAGGCACTGCAATTCGCATTTGCTTACTTTACCTAACCCTTACTTTACTTATTACCAACCAAATCACCTTTGGTGAGGTGATAAAGCAAGGCTTGAATCGTAGTTCTGCGGTGGTATGCCTGGCGCCAGACAACAGATTTTTCACCATCAATTACTTCAGCAGAAACCTCTTCGCCGCGATGAGCTGGCAAGCAATGCATAAATATTGAATCAGCCACCGTTAATTTCATTAAATCACTGGTAACGGCATAGGGAGTTAGCGCTGCAATTTTTTCGCTGCGATCTGCTTCAGAATCTCCCATGGACATCCAGACATCGGTGTAGATCGCACTCGCCCCAGAAGCAGCAGCTTTTGGATCAGTTAATACTGAAATTGCTTTAGCAATTGGGTGTGAATCTAAACTTTCGATCGATATTGCATA
>KB912736.1 GCA_000383815.1 actinobacterium SCGC AAA027-J17 | reverse complement strand
TTGAGACTGCAGTTACCTCAGCAGTTGCTAGTTCTAATTTTTGACCAATTAATTCAATACCCTCATTTGTTACATAACCATCAATTGATTGCACATAATGAAGTAGTGGCATGATTGCAGATCGCTTACGTGGATATCTTGCAATTATTGAATCCATAATTGATATTTGTTCAGTCGTGAATGCCATTATCGATCAACTCCACCCATTACTGGATCAATTGATGCCACCGCAGCAACTACATCTGAAATCTGTCCACCTTCACACATTGCTGCAGTTGACTGCAGATTGTTAAATGATGGATCGCGGAAATGAACTCGATAAGGTCTAGTGCCGCCATCTGAAACTAAATTAACCCCTAGTTCACCACGTGGGGATTCAATCGCGGTGTACACCTGACCGGCTGGCACTCTAAAACCTTCGGTGACTAATTTAAAGTGATGAATCAATGCCTCCATTGATTCGCCCATAATTTCTCTAATGTGATTTAGTGAGTTACCCATACCATCGGCACCAACAGATAATTGAGAAGGCCAAGCAATCTTCTTATCAGCCACCATTACTGGTTGACCCTCTAATTTTTCTAACTTAGAAACACATTGTTCAATAATTCTTAAAGATTGCTCAAGCTCTTTCATTCTGATTAAAAAGCGACCGTAAACATCACAGGTATCTGTTGTTGGGATATCAAATTCATAATCTTCATAACCACAATAAGGTTGCGCCTTACGTAAATCCCAAGCCAAGCCAGTGGAACGAAGTACTGGACCAGTAATTCCTAAAGTTGTGCAATCAATTGATGGTTATGTAACAAATGAGGGTATTGAATTAATTGGTCAAAAATTAGAACTAGCAACTGCTGAGGTAACTGCAGTCTCAACTTTCTATACGCAATATAAATCAAAACCAGTAGGTGAATACCATGTTGGTATCTGCACCAATACTTTATGTGCAGTTATGGGCGGGGATGCAATATTTAGCTCTATCAAAGAACATCTAAGTATTGAAAATGATGGCGTAACATCAGATGGCAAAGTTTCCGTGGAGCATATTGAATGTAATGCCGCTTGTGATTATGCCCCGGTAGTAATGGTCAATTGGGAGTTTTATGACAATCAAACGGTTCAATCCACCAAAGATCTAGTTGATAGCGCCAGAGCTGGAAAACCAATCCCGCCAACACGTGGTCCAAAAACATTACGCACTTGGAAACAAAATTCTGCAGTACTTGCTGGGATCTCTGATGGATTAGCAAATGAAGGCGTGCAAGCAGGAGAGCCAACATTGTTGGGATTAAATAAGGCAAAAGGTGGAGCATGAGTAAATTAACTCCAGTACTTTCGGCCCATTGGGATCAAGCAGATTCATTTACCATTGCAGGTTACAAACGCAATGGCGGTTACACCGCAGTTGAAAAAGCCTTAGCTATGCAACCTGATGAAGTTATTCAATTAGTAAAAGATTCAGGGCTACGAGGTAGAGGCGGTGCAGGTTTTCCTACTGGAAATAAATGGGGCTTTATTCCACAAGGTGATAATAAAGAACATTACTTTGTTGTAAATGCCGATGAATCAGAGCCTGGAACTTGTAAAGATACGCCATTGATGATGGCCAATCCCCATGTATTAATTGAGGGAGTAATTATTGGCTCCTATGCAATTAGAGCTAATTACGCATTTATTTATATTCGCGGGGAAGTAACACATGTGGTTAGAAGAGTTCAACAAGCAATAGAAGATGCTTATAAAGCAGGCTTGCTAGGTAAAAACATATTGGGTAAAGGTTTTGATCTGGAATTAGTTTTGCATGTTGGAGCAGGTGCCTATATTTGTGGCGAAGAGACCGCTTTGCTTGATTCACTTGAGGGATTTAGAGGACAACCAAGATTACGTCCACCTTTTCCAGCGATTGCCGGCTTATATGCAAAGCCAACAGTTGTTAACAATGTTGAATCTGTGGCCTCTGTTCCTGCAATTGTAAATAATGGAGTTGCATGGTTTACCGCAATGGGAACAGAGAAAAGTAAGGGCTTTACTCTTTACTCTCTATCTGGGCATGTAAATAATCCAGGACAGTTCGAGGCACCACTGGGCGTAACTTTGCGTCAATTATTGGAAATATCTGGTGGGGTTAGATCTGGTCATAAATTAAAGTTTTGGACACCAGGTGGTTCATCAACTCCGATATTTACTGATGCACATTTGGATGTGCCATTAGATTATGAAGGAGTCTCCGCTGCTGGCTCAATGTTGGGAACAAAAGCATTACAAATTTTTGATGAGACAACCTGTGTGGTTCGCGCTGTACTACGTTGGACTGAGTTTTATAAGCATGAATCTTGTGGCAAGTGCACACCATGCCGAGAGGGAACCTGGTGGCTAGTACAGGTTCTAAAAGATTTAGAGTCAGGTAAAGGCACTGAAGCAGATCTAGATAAATTATTAGATCTTTGTGACAACATCATGGGACGTTCATTTTGCGCATTAGCAGATGGCGCAGCTAGTCCAATTATTTCCTCCCTTAAGTATTTCAGGCAAGAGTATTTAGATCATCTATCAATAGGTGCTTGTCCATTTGATCCAACAGCTGCCACTTTGTTTGAAAGCGCGGGTGTTAGATGAGTATTCAAGAGTTAGGTACAGAGCAAAAAGTTGAGATGATCACCTGCGTAATTGATGGTTTTGAAGTAACTGTACCAAAGGGCACCTTGGTGATTAGAGCTGCTGAGAAACTTGGAATTCAAATACCAAGATTTTGTGACCACCCATTACTTGAACCAGCCGGTGCCTGCCGACAATGCTTAGTTGATATTGAAATCAATGGCCGTGCTTTTCCTAAGCCACAGGCTTCCTGCACCATTCCTGTTGAAACCGGAATGATTGTAAAAACACAATTAACCTCGCCAGTTGCTGACAAAGCACAAAAGGGAATAATGGAGTTGTTGTTAATCAACCACCCACTAGATTGCCCAGTTTGCGATAAAGGTGGTGAGTGTCCATTACAAAATCAAGCAATGTCTAATGGTCGCGGTGAATCTCGATTTGAAGGCGTTAAGCGAACTTTTGAAAAGCCAGTAGCTATCTCCTCCCAAGTTTTGTTAGACCGTGAGCGGTGTGTGCTTTGCGCTCGCTGCACTAGATTTTCAGAACAAATCGCTGGCGATCCATTTATTACTTTAAATGAACGAGGTGCGTTGCAGCAGGTAGGAATTTATGAAGATGAACCATTTAATTCTTACTACTCTGGAAATACTGTTCAAATCTGCCCAGTAGGTGCGTTAACTGGTACCTCTTATCGATTTAGAGCAAGACCTTTTGATTTAGTATCTACTGAGTCAGCTTGTGAACACTGCGCATCTGGTTGCGCGATGCGCACTGATGTTCGCAGAGGAAAGACTTTACGAAGACTTGCTGGCGAAGATGCATCTGTAAATGAAGAGTGGAACTGCGACAAGGGCCGCTGGGCGTTTAAATATGAAGTGGCAAAAAATAGAATTTCTACTCCGCTAATTCGCGATGCAAATGGTCAACTACAAGAAGCATCTTGGCCTGAAGCGTTAGCTGCCGCCGCAGCTGGATTAAAAGGTGTAAGAGCAGGGGTGTTAGTTGGCGGTAGAGCAACTGTTGAAGATGCTTATGGTTACAGCAAATTTGCTCGAGTAACGCTAGAAAGTAACAACATTGATTTCCGCGCACGTCTTCATACATCGGAGGAGTTAGATTTCTTAGCATCTGTTCCAACTTCGGCAACCTATACAGATATTGATAAAGCAGATCATGTAGTTCTGATTAATTTTGAGCCAGAAGATGAGTCACCAATTGTCTTCTTGAGAATTTACAAGCAAGTTCATAAGCGCTCGATCAAAGTAAGTAGCATTGCCGCCTTTGCTAGCCGCGGAAGTGAAAAGTTAAATGCGAATTTGATTAAAACTGCAGCCGGTGATGAAGTCTCTGCGATTAACTCGATCACAGGATTAACAGGTAAATCAGTAGTGCTAGTTGGTGAGAGAGCGGCAGAGACTGCAGGGGCATTGTCTGCCGTAGCAAAACTAATCAGCAGCAGTGGTGCCAAATTAGGTTGGATTCCGCGACGATCTGGTGAAGTAGGTGCGATAGCAGCGGGTGCACTTCCAAATTTATTGCCAGGAAATCGTCCGGTAAGTGATGCTTCAGCCAGGGTAGATATTTCTACAGCTTGGGCTGTTGATTCATTGCCAACAACACCTGGCATGGACACTCAAGAAATGATTAATTCAGATCTGCAAGCTTTAGTAATTGGTGGAGTTGATCCAATGGATATCTCTGCAGATGCCAAAGTTAAACTTGCTAAAAAGTTTATTGTCTCACTTGAAATTCGCCAGAGTGATATCACCGAGCATGCATCGGTGGTCTTGCCGGTGGCAGCTGTTGTCGAAAAGAGTGGATCTTTTATGGACTGGCAAGGCAAAGTGCGAAAGTTTGAAGCTGCAGTGGAACAATCATTAAATCGCAGTGATGTCAGAATTCTTTCAATCTTGGCCGATGAGATTGGCAAGCCAATCAATTTGCCAACAGTAAAAGCTGCTAGAGCAGAGATGGAATCACTAGGTGCATGGGATGGTGCTCGATCAACAATGAAGTCAGTAACCGCCAGTGCAAACACATCTGTAAGTGGTGATGAAGCAGTTCTTACCTCATGGCGAAACTTGCTCGATAAGGGATCCTTACAAGATGGTGAAGAAAATCTGGCTGGCACAGCACGTGCATCTGTTGCAGTAATTAGTAAATCTCGGGCAAGTAATCTAGGCGTGAAAGAGAATGATTTAATTAGGGTGTCAAACAATTACGGCGCAGTCACGCTGCCTTGTGTAATTGCAGATATTGATAATTCCTCCGTATGGTTGCCACGTAACTCAAGCAATAGTCAGCTGATAAGAAATCTCGGTGTGGTCGGTAATTCAGTAGTAAAGGTGGCTAAAGCATGACAAATGCAGAATTAATTAGCCAAGATCCAGGTTGGGTTATTGCCTTAAAAGGTTTAATAGTTTTTGCAGTGTGCGTTTTTCTAACGATTGTGTCGGTTTGGGGAGAGCGAAGAATTGTTGCCAGAATGCAACAACGAAGTGGACCTAACAGAGTTGGAAAGTTTGGTTTATTACAAGCACTAGTTGATGGCGTGAAACTGGCATTAAAAGAGGATTTAATTCCAAAAGCAGCTGATCGGATTGTTTTTGTAATTGCACCAATCATTAGCACTACTGCTTGTTTTATGGCATTTGCAGTAATTCCTATGACCGGTCCAGTAAATTTCTTTGGCCAACAAACTGCAATGCAGTTAACTGATCTTTCAGTTGGTGTACTTTATGTTTTAGCGATCGCATCTGTTGGTGTTTATGGCATTGTGCTTGCAGGCTGGTCCTCTGGATCTACTTACCCACTGTTAGGCGGACTTCGTTCATCAGCTCAAGTAATTTCCTATGAAGTTGCAATGGGATTATCACTCGTTGCAGTATTTATTTATGCCGGCTCAATGTCGACTTCAGAAATTGTCGCAGCTCAAGATCAATGGTGGTATGCAGTAGTACTTTTCCCATCTTTTGTTATTTACTCAATTTCTATGGTTGGTGAAACAAATCGTGCACCATTTGACTTAGCGGAGGCTGAAGGAGAGTTAGTCGGTGGTTTCCACACCGAGTATTCATCCCTTAAGTTCGCACTATTTTTCTTGTCAGAGTATGTAAACATTATTGCTGTCTCTGCTTTGGCAACCACACTGTTTTTAGGTGGGTATCGAGCACTTCCGGGTCTTGGCTTTACCGAGCAATGGCTGGGCGGTTGGTTCACATTAGTTTGGTTCTTTATTAAGGTTTTAGCATTTTTCTTCGTATTTGTTTGGTTACGCGGTACTTTGCCAAGATTGCGGTATGACCAGTTCATGAAGTTTGGTTGGAAAGTTTTGATTCCATTCTCACTGGCATGGATTTTAGTTGTTGCTACTTTGCGGGTACTCTCACAACAGAATGCACCGCAAGCGGTAATTTTTGCCTTTGTCTTCACAGTTGCACTTTTGTATTTGGCTGGTACATCTTTGTATGAAAGGCAGAAAGTTAAAACCTCTACAGCAGCAAAGATAGTTGATTCAACCGAACCTAGTTTTCCGGTTCCTGCAATCCCTACCTCGAGAGTGGAGCAATTAAATGGCTGATGAATTATTGCCTCGCAACGAGGAGTTTGGATTAGCTAAATCTGATCAAGCAAAAGCGCCAATCACCGATCATGAGAGCGCAAGCTTTGGCAAGCAACTTCTTGGCTTCTGGGTGACATTTAGAACAATGTTTAAGAAAGTTAACACAGTTCAATACCCAGAGGTTAAGGAACCAACTGCTGAGAGATTTCATGGCCGCCATCAGTTAAATAGACATCCAGATGGACTTGAAAAATGCATCGGTTGTGAATTATGCGCATGGGCATGTCCGGCAGATGCTATTTATGTCGAAGGTGCAGATAATAAAGAGGGCGAACAATTCTCACCGGGTGAGCGATATGGCAAGGTTTATCAAATTAATTATTTAAGATGCATTTTCTGTGGGCTTTGTATTGAAGCATGTCCAACAAGAGCGCTAACTATGACAAATGAGTATGAGTTAGCCGATAGCACTAGAGGAAAATTGATATTTGAAAAAGATGATCTACTAGGTCCACTTCGTGCCGGTATGGTCCCGCCACCGCATCCAATGTATCCAAACACCGATGATGGAAATTATTATCGTGGTGAAGTTACTGGCTCTCATCCATCTCAAGGCGCAGCAATTGATGATTAATTTTGCATTAGATGTTGGTACGACAGCCACGCCAGAGTCGTATCTATTTTATTTCCTTGCTCCATTATCGGTATTGGCAGCACTGGGAATGCTTTTAGTGAAAAAAGCTGTTCATTCTGCATTGCTACTTGCTTGGGTCATGATTTCCTTGGCAATTTTTTACATTGCGCAAGAGGCACTCTTCTTGGGTATTGTTCAAATTGTTGTCTATACCGGTGCAGTCATGATGCTGTTCTTATTTATTTTAATGCTCGTAGGTGTTGATACTTCAGATTCGTTAGAAGAAAACATCCCAGGACTTCGCCCAATAGCGATAGTTGCCGCAATTGGTTTTGGCGGCCTATTGGTTAGTTTGATTAGTCGGGCAACCTTTAATCGACCAATATATGGTTTGAGTGAAGCCAATGCTGAAGGAAATGCATTTGGGATAGCAGCAGAATTATTTACTAGATATGTCTTTGCATTTGAAGTGGTATCAGCGCTGCTAATTACAGCTGCAATTGGGGCAATGGTTCTAGGGCATAGCCAAAAATCTAAATCAAAGAATTCACAACGAGATCTTTCGATTGCAAGATTTAGAAAAGATAGTCTTAAAGATGCCTCTGGACTTCCAAGTGCCGGTGTTTACGCACTTCATAACGCAGTTGATGTTCCTGCGCTTTTGCCAACTGGACAAGCTGCTCCTTCTTCAATTTCAAGTGTGTTACAGGCTCGTGGGGACATTATTGAAAGTGCAACTTTTGAAATGAAAAAAGATGAAGAGGAGGAAAAGTAATGGCTGTTGCTAATTACCTTTACCTCTCTGCAATTTTATTTACAATTGGTGCAATTGGCGTTGTAGTTCGCCGAAACTCAATCGTTGTTTTCATGTGCATCGAGTTAATGCTCAATGCAGCTAATTTGGCCTTTGTAACTTTTGCAAGAATCAACGGCAATTTAGAGGGCCAAGTAGTGGCTTTCTTCACCATGGTAGTTGCCGCATGTGAAGTTGTGGTTGGACTAGCAATCATCGTAACTATTTATCGCTCTAGACGTTCAGCATCCGTTGATGATGCAAGTTTGCTTAAGAGATAATCATGCAGACATCTGAGAATTTACTTTGGCTAATAGCTCTTCCGCTTTTTAGCTCAGCAATCTTGTTGCTGGCGGGTAAGCGAGCTAATTCTTGGGGCCACATCATGGGAACAATTGTTTCGGCCTCAACTTTTACAATTGGAATAATTGAATTTTTCGCCATGCAATCTAGGTCTGAAGAGAACCGAGCGGTAACACAAAAGATATTTACTTGGATCTCCGTGGGATCTTTTAATGTCGATGCTTCTCTTTTGTTAGATCAACTTTCAATCTGTTTTGTCCTATTAATTACTGGCGTAGGCACCCTAATTCATGTTTATTCCATTGCGTATATGTCACATGATTTAGATCGCAGGCGTTTTTTCGCTTACCTAAACTTATTCATTGCCTCAATGTTACTTCTGGTTTTAGGTGATTCTTATTTGAATCTTTATGTTGGATGGGAGGGCGTTGGTCTTGCCTCCTATCTATTAATTGGTTTTTGGAATGAAAAACCTGCTTACGCAACCGCTGCTAAAAAAGCATTTGTGGCCAACCGCGTGGGTGATGTGGGGCTATCACTTGCAATCATGATTTCATTTGCAACCTTTGGCGATGTCTCATTTTCTGGCATGAAAGATAGTGTTGATCAGGCATCCTCAACACAGTTAACTGCAATTGGTTTGATGCTATTACTTGCTGCTTGCGGAAAATCTGCACAATTCCCATTGCAATCCTGGTTGGGAGATGCGATGGCAGGTCCAACTCCAGTATCGGCTCTAATCCATGCGGCGACCATGGTGACTGCTGGTGTTTACTTAATTACCAGATCTAATTTTGTTTTTGATGCTGCACCAATTGCGCAATTAATGGTCTTAATTGTTGGTGGAGTTACCTTATTGTTTGGCGCAATTATTGGTATGGCAAAAGATGATATTAAGAAGGCACTTGCTGCCTCCACTATGTCTCAAATTGGCTACATGATTTTGGCAACTGGTTTAGGTCCAATTGGTTATGCATTTGCAATCATGCATTTACTAACCCACGGCTTCTTTAAAGCCAGCATGTTTCTTGGTGCCGGATCGGTAATGCACGGCATGAAGGATGAAGTGAATATGCGAAAGTACGGCGGTATTGGAAAATTCATGCCGATAACTTTCCTAACATTTGGATTGGGATATCTAGCAATCATTGGAGTGCCACCATTTGCTGGTTTTTACTCAAAGGATAAAATTATTGAGACTGCCCTTAATGAGGGTGGTATTAAAGGTTTGATACTCGGCTCTGCAACATTGCTTGGCGCGATGATTACAGCTTTCTATATGACACGAGTAGTTATTTTGACCTTCTTTGGAAATGAAAGATGGGGTCACAAAGATGAGCCACATGAGAGTCCAGCTTTGATGTTGGTACCTATCGGATTACTTTCAGTTGGATCTGTAGCCTCTGGCTATCTTTTATATAAAGGTGATTGGTTAGTTCACTGGTTAGAACCAGTTGTAAATCCACTTAAAGTTCATCATAAGGAGCTCTTGCCGCCAATAGTGGTTTCAATCATGGCTGTCGCTGTCGTGCTGATAGGTGTGAGTATTGCAGTACTTAAATACCGAGGAGAGCAATCAGATAAAGCACCAGAGCGGGTATCTGTATTCACTAGAGCGGCTCGGAAAGATTTATTCCAAGATAACTTTAATGAGGCAACATTTATGCGTCCTGGCCAATCTGTAGTGAAGAATTTACTAAATATTGATTACTTATTAATTGATGGCTTGGTCAGGGGAGTTGGATCGGTTTCGCTAAATGCTGGAAATAAATTACGAGTTATTCAAAATGGTTATGTTAGAAGCTATGCATTATTGATGGTGGTCGGAGCCTTGGCACTGATTGCAACAATTTGGGTGGTGACTGCATGAGTTTATTAACCCTAGTGGGCGCTCTACCATTGTTAGGAGCTGCCCTTATATATTTAATACCAAATAAAAACACAGAGCTAGTAAAAAAGTTTGCTCTTCTGGTCACCACTTTAGTGGCGGTAGCATCGATATTTTTAGCGATTGGATTTGATAAGTCAGTAACAACTATGCAATTTACCCAAAGCAATAGCTGGATCTCTGCATTTAATATTAATTTTGCTGTTGGTATTGATGGTATTTCACTAGTTCTGATCTTGTTATCAACAATTTTGGTGCCAATTGTGGTGCTTGCGACCTGGCATGAGTCAGATGGTGGCAGATGGAGCGTCAAAACTTTCTATGTTTTAATTTTAATTCTGGAAACCATGATGATCGGAGTATTTGCTGCAACTGATCTTTTCTTGTTTTATGTGTTCTTTGAAGCAATGCTTATCCCAGTTTATTTTCTAATTGGCGGATATGGCAGCGCGAATAGATCAGCGGCTGCAGTTAAGTTTCTTCTGTACAGCTTATTTGGTGGATTATTGATGCTGGCTTCAATAATTGGTGTTTATGTCATATCTGGAAATCAGATTGGCGCTACTTTTGATTTAACACAACTTGCGACTCTTGAGATAGATAATCAAACTGAAAACTTTCTCTTTTTAGGATTCTTTATTGCATTTGCAATCAAAGCACCGTTGTGGCCTTTCCATACCTGGCTACCTGATGCTGCCAAAGCGGCTACTCCGGGCACCTCTGTTTTGTTGCTTGGCGTATTAGACAAGGTTGGCACCTACGGAATGATTCGCTTTTGTATTGAACTTTTCCCAGACGCCAGCAAAACCTTTACGCCTTTAATCATCACCTTGGCAGTCATTTCAATAATTTATGGCGCTTTCATGGCAATCGGTCAAAAAGATATTAAAGGATTGATTGCGTTTACCTCAATTTCTCACTTCGGATTTATCACAATGGGTATCTTTGCAATGACTACGCAAGGTATGTCAGGTTCAAATTTGTATATGGTCAATCATGGATTCTCAACTGCAGCCTTATTTTTAATTGCTGGTTGGATGATGGCTCGAAGAAACTCTTCAATAATTTCAGATTTTGGTGGGCTTCAAAGAGTAACCCCAGTTATGGCATGGAGCTTTTTCATCGCTGGATTGTCAGGGCTTGCACTGCCAGGCCTAGCTAGCTTTGTTAGCGAGTTCTTAGTCTTAGTTGGCACCTATACAAGGTATCCAGTGGCTGCAATCATTGGAACACTTGGAATAATTCTGGCCGCACTTTATATCTTAATTCCAATTCAAAAAACTTTACACGGTCCAGTCACGCCAGGCAATGAAAAAATGACAGATCTTAACTTGCGCGAGAAAATTGCAATTGCTCCAGTGATAGCGATAATTGTTGTAATGGGCTTTTATCCGAAACCAGTACTTGATTTGATTAATCCAACTTCAGAAAAAGTTGTAACAAATGCTGGCTTTACCGACCCAGTAGCGGAGGTGAATAAATAATGTTAACCGCCCCTTCTCTTGGCTACCTTTTGTTATCACCAATGATTATCGTCTTTGCCGCTGCAGTAATTGGCGTTTTAGTTGAGGCTTTCATGGGTAAAACTCATCGAGCAGCCGCACAACTAACTATCAGTATTGGTGCACTATTACTGGCCTTAGTTCAACTATGGCGAATAAGAGATCTTTCATCGACTACTGCAGCAGTTAATTCAGTAACTATTGATAAAGCTGGAATATTTCTACAAGCAACAGTTGTGATTTTAGCTCTGATCGCCGTCTTGCTCATTGCCGATCAAGAAAATTTCACAGCTCAAGCCTCCGCCGTACCAGGTTCTAACGAAGAGGCAGTTGCTCTTTTGCAGAAGAATCAGCAAACAGAAATTTTCCCACTCTTCTTATTTGCAGTAGGCGGAATGATGCTATTTCCGGTCGCAACAGATTTGATTACTTTATTTGTTGCCTTAGAAGTTTTTTCACTACCTCTTTATTTACTAGCAGGGTTAAGTAGACGCCGGCGTTTGCTCTCTCAAGAGGCAGCTCTTAAGTACTTCCTACTCGGTGCTTACGCTTCGGCATTTTTCTTGTTTGGCGCAGCTTTTCTATATGGCTATGCCGGCACCATTTCCTTAGTCGGCATCAGTGCGGCAGCTGGAAGCGCTAATGAAGTATTTTTACTAATCGGAATAATCTTTGTCTCAATTGGATTGCTATTTAAAATCAGCGCTGTTCCATTTCATTCCTGGACTCCAGATGTATATCAAGGAGCACCTACTCCAATAACTGCATTCATGGCAGCATGTACAAAAGTGGCTGCATTTGGTGCACTCTTAAGAATTTTCTACATTGGCTTTGCTGAAGCACAAACAATGTGGCAGCCAATTATTACGGTAATTGCGATACTAACTATGGTGCTTGGCTCTGTAGTTGCAATTGCTCAACGAGATGTGAAGCGAATGTTGGCATACTCTTCAATTGCTCACGCGGGCTTCTTACTTTCAGGTGTTGTAGCGTTAAGTAAAGATGGTCTAGCCGCCTCACTATTTTACTTAATGGCATATGGATTAACTACCTTGGCTGCATTTGGAATTATTGGATTAGTGAGAGATTCAACAGGTGAAGTAACTGACTTAAATCGTTGGGTTGGATTAGGAAAGAAGTCACCACTTGTTGGCTCTGTATTTGCTTTCTTGCTTCTAAGTTTTGCTGGTATTCCATTGACATCTGGCTTTATTGGAAAGTTTGCAATTTTCTCAGCCGCTTATCAATCTGGAAATATAGCAATAGTTGTATCAGGCGTACTTGCAAGTGCGATTGCTGCATTCTTCTATATCAGAGTAATAATCATGATCTTTTTTACCGATCCAGTAAATGATTCAGTCTCTGTCATTATTCCATCAGTTAAAAGCAAGATTTCTATTTCAGTCGCCACGGTCGCTTCTATGGTCTTTGGTCTTGCTCCTTCTTTGTTGTTAACGACAGCTACTAACTTTGCAACCTTCATCAAATAAATGACTAAAATTGGAATACCTAATTTAGATAACCAACTCGAACAATCTTTAATCTCTGATCTAAAAAAAGTCGAAGAACTAATGCGTTCGCACATTAAGGGCGATTACCCATTAGTTGTTGAAACCTCAAGGCATCTAGTTGAAGCCGGTGGCAAGCGCCTTAGGCCACTTCTAACACTTCTATCTGCTCAATTTGGTGACCCAACAAATTACGACATTATTAAGGCAGCTGTATGTTGCGAATTAACTCACCTAGCAACTTTGTATCACGATGATGTCATGGATGATGCCGCGCTTAGACGAGGAGTTGTAAGTGCTAATAAGAAATGGGATAACGCCGTAGCAATCTTGACTGGTGACTATCTCTTTTCCAAAGTATCTGACATGTTGGCTGACATTGGCCCGGAGGCGGTTAAGTTGCAGGCCAAAACTTTTGAAAGATTAGTGATTGGACAGATTAAAGAAACACAGGGAAAGAGCGAGGGTCTATCTCAGATAGATCACTACATGAAGGTGGTTGCTGATAAAACTGGATCACTTATTGCTACCAGTGCGAGATTTGGAGCTCTACTCTCTGGTGCATCTATGGAGGTAGTTGAGACTCTTACAAAATTTGGCGAAAAAATTGGTGTTGCTTTTCAGGTTGCCGATGACTTACTAGATATTGCAAGCACTGAGACCGCCTCCGGAAAAACACCTGGCACAGATCTTAAAGAAGGAGTTCCCACACTAGTGACCTTGTTTGTAATGACAGATAATGATCCTGCCGACAAAGTTTTAATAGAGAAGTTAAGTAAACCAATTAGTGACCAAGACTTATCTGGCGTGATTCAAGAGCTACGAAACCATAAGGCATTAAAGAAAGTACAAGATTATTTAAGCAATGTGGCCAAGGAAGCAAATCAACTGCTTGTTGATTTACCTAATGGACCTGCAAAAAGTGCGCTAGAAAACTTAACCTTTGCTTTGGTCAATCGATCTACCTGATCTATACATATCAATCCCTAGCAGAATTAAAGCACCCCAGATAAAAACAAAGCCAAAGATCTTAGAAAAAGTCAGTGGTTCGTGAAAGACAATAAATCCAACTAAAAACATAATTGTTGGGTTTATGTAACCTAATAAACCAAGAAGCGTTAATGGCAATGTGGTGGCAGCAGAATTAAACATAAGTAGTGGAACTATGGTGACTAAGCCAGTTGTCATGATTATCAGGGAAAACCAAAGTTCTGAACCAAATTCTGCTTGATTATTACTCATCAGATAAAACATATAAATGCCACTTGGGATCAAAGCAAAAAGCATTTCAACCGATAGCGTTTCAAGCGAACCGGCATCAAGCCGCTTTTTTATCAACGAGTAGGTTCCCCAGCTAAGTGCTAATCCAAATGCAACCAACGGCAGTTGGCCAAATGCAAAGGTCAGAATTGCAACCCCAATAGCAGCCAAACCAAGTGATAATTTTTGCGTGGTTCTTAATTTCTCTTTTAAGACAAATACGCCAAAGAAAACAACCACTAGCGGCGTCATGTAGTAACCAAGAGAAGCTTCAACAACTCGGTCGACCGAGACAGCCCAAATGTAAATTCCCCAGTTCAAAGTGAGTAAAAATGAGGACAAGGCAAGGGTAAAGAATGTTTTGGAATTTCTCATCAGTGTAAAAGTTGATCTTAACTGCCTTTGAAATGCCAGAAATATTACGCAAACTACCAAGGACCATATTCCTCGGTTGGCTAAAATTTCAAATGCAGTGGCTTGCTCCAGCCACCGCCAGTAAATAGGAAGTGATCCCCAAATTACATAAGCGCCAACTCCATAGGCAATACCTAACCGATTAGATTTCAAGTTTCCCTTTTGTATTAATTAGCGGTAGTTGGTGAACTGAACTGCAAAATCCCATGTTTCTTTTTTAACCTGAGCTATAGCAGTTTGTAAGTCATCCCGACTTTTGCTCGAGACACGTAACTCTTCGCCTTGAATTTGTGTTTTCAAAGACTTAGGGCCACTTTCTTTGAGAAATTTTGCAATCTTCTTTGCATTCTCAGTTGAAATACCTTCTTTAAAATCACAGTTGATCCGATAAGTCTTGCCACTCAAAGCTGGCTCAGAGGCATCTAAGTGCTTAAGTGAAATATTTCGTTTTATTAGTTTGTCCTTAAACACATCAAGGGCTGCTTTAGCTCTCTCCTCGGTGCTGGACTCCAGAACAACTTTTAAAGCAGTTTTTTCAATTTTAGTATCTGTATTCTTGAAATCAAACCTAGTCGCTATCTCCCTATCGCACTGATTGAAGGCGTTATCCAACTCCATTTGATCAATTTTTCAAACACTTTTGCCCGGGCCATCTTCGCTAATTCAACAATGTCGCCAGCTGTAGCATCACCTGAATTTGTTAATGCCAATACATGTTTACTAGAGATTTGAGCACCCGCTAATTTTTCTCCCTTATTGACTCCGGCATGTTCCATTAACCAAGCTGCTGAGGTTTTTACCCTGCCATCTGTTTGTGGCCAGCGCGGAGCATCGGCCGGCAACTTATCTGCTATTTCCTTATTTAAAATTGGATTTACAAAGAATGAGCCTGCTGAATTTGAATTTACATCACCTGCATCAATCAACATTCCTTTGCGGCCTCGCAATTGAAGTACCGCGTTTCTTACCTCAACAACAGGTGCTCGATCGCCAATTTTTATAGATAAAAACTTTGCTAATTCAGCATAGGTAATTGGCAGTGACTGCTCACCTTTTCTAAGTTGAAAGGTCACATTTAAAATTACATACCGGCCAGCTTCTGATTTAAAAACTGAGTTGCGGTACGAAAATTGGCATTGTTCATTAGTAAAGGTAGTTATTTCACCCTTTTTGCGATCATAAGCTTTTACCCGCGCGATTGTTTCACTTACTTCATGGCCATAAGCGCCAATGTTTTGAATTGGAGCTCCGCCTATTGTTCCTGGTATACCGCTTAGCGATTCTAAATCTGCAAAACCTTTTTCAATTGTTAAGGCAACAAATTTATCCCAATCCTCACCCGCAGATACTTCAATCATTCCCCCACTACAGGCGTCGTAATCAAGTGCATTACCTTTACTTTCAACCCTGATCACCGTGCCGGCAAAACCTGCATCACTAATTAATAGATTAGAACCACCACCTAAAATTAATACCTGCTCACCTGCTTTATCAGCAGTTTTTACAAACTCTACTAATTCATCTTCGGTATGGGCATGAACAATTTTTTGAGCTGGCCCACCAACTTTAAGTGTGGTGAAGTTTGATAACGCTTCCATTAGCTAAGCCTAGCGACGAGGCGAGAGGATCTCATTTTTCCCCCGAAATCGATCTAAAATTCTTTGGTAATTCTTACGTGAATTCTTATCCCGATAATCAGGATCAACATCGTGGTAACCATGGTGGCGTCCTTGCTCAAGCGGTAGATCAAGTTGCATTAACTTCCCACCAACACTTCGGATTGCAAGTGATAACTCTAGATCTGCATTTCGATAATACTTAGCACTTGGATTTGCCCCACCAGCTGAAATCGCAAACTTACGATCCATTGCAAAGTAATAACCAAACAAAACATCCACTTCACCAGCACCTTTATCAGAGGTGGTTCGCCATTCATCCTCAAGGTTTACCAACCCACCCCTCCAGCCAACACCTTGATAACCAGATGCAAGTGCAGAAAGTGTCAAAGGTATTGGATCGGCAGTGAATTTTGTTGATGGGTCCATAATAATTAAGTAATCATCGGTGAAGGTATTAAGAAAGTAGTTAATGACATTCCCCCAGCCAAGAGGGTTTTTTTCCTGAGTGATGCTTACTTGATCACTTTGAAACAAGTCATCTGATAGCCAATTGCTTTTGCCATTGGCATAAACACTTATTGGTGTATTGGTGTGATCAGTTATCGAAGATACACAACTAACTAAATCCTCGGTGAAGCCCTCAGCAATCAAGCAGATTCGAAGTGACCCAGCCATTGGCGGGTTTTAGTTAACGAGTTTCGCGGTGAAGTTGTGAAGATTTGCATCTTGGGCAAAACTTCTTTAACTCTAAACGGTCTGGATCGTTACGGCGATTCTTACGTGTGATGTAGTTGCGCTCTTTGCACTCAACACATGCCATTGTAATTTTTGGACGAACATCTGCACTTTTGCTTGCCATGGTTGAGCTCCTAGCCTTGTAGTTTAAATTAACTAATTAGTTAACTTCCTTGCTGGGTGAGGTTACCTGACCCTCACCATTTGGTGAAATTACTGCGTAGTTTTATCTGGATTTACTTATTTAATACTGGTAGCGGAGGCGGGATTTGAACCCACGACACAGCGATTATGAGCCGCTTGCTCTACCAAGCTGAGCTACCCCGCCAAATTTAACTTTCAATATTTAATTGTTGTTCGAGCCCCCTAACGGAATCGAACCGTTGACCTTTTCCTTACCATGGAAACACTCTACCGACTGAGCTAAGGGGGCGAAGTGCTGGCTAAGGATACAACCCACCTTTGTTAAATACGAATTGAGGGTGTAATTACTTTAAGTAAGCCTTGCTTGCAATCTCAATACGCCTATCTTTATAAGCAGCTGATGCTCCTGATAACAGGTGTTCAAATGGATTACCGCTTTTTATTAATGTTCTTAACTGATCATCATCATTGCCTTGATAACTCTTAACCTCATCTGATTTAGAAATCTTTACCTCTTTATGAGGTTTTATCATCCGATATAAAACAGTTAGCAACTGTAAGCCAGCGTAAACAGTTCCTCGCCAGCCTCTACCGAAAATATCTTGAAGTTTTAATCTAAATAATGTCTTAGCGATCTCAGCCTCATCTTTTGCAGGTTTAATCAGCAGATCTTTAAATACAGCTGCAACCTCAGCTGCTCCGGTAACTGCAGGTAAAGATGCGCAATTATCAGATAGCTCTGCCCGTAAGTTCACATCAATCAACTTTGAAGCATTTAAAGTAATCTGGCTTAAATCAGATTGATCCACAGTTAACGCCATTTTGTTATCAGCTGCCCAAGCAGCTCTGGCAGCTTGATTATCGGTGCCCCGAGTATTTGGAATAAACAGTGTTGGAATCTTTGCCGCCAGCTCTTCATGCACACTGTTATATCCAGCGGCACAAATTGCAGCATCAAATGCACTTAATACATTTGCTAGTGGGAAATGTCTGATAACTTTCAAATCAAGTTCATCCGGTGCCAGATTAACTCCAGCTGAATCAATTGGCTCTTTGGTTAAAACCACTTGAAGATTTGGCCATGAGGCCAATCCCTTTAATGCAGCAGTCATTTTGGCATTTAGATCTGCTTCACCAATACCAAGTTGCACAAGTACTGCTGGACGATTTAGATCTAAGCCAAGCAAATTTCTAGCATCTGCCTTGCTAAGAGCATTTTTTGGATTAAATATTGAGATTGGTTTTACTAACAAACTATCTTTTCGATTAGCAGTTGGGCCTTTGTCATAACTTTGCCCATAATCTCCCGGCGTGATGATGAGATCCATCATTTTTGATTGCAGATCAAGTAAGTAGCGTTGCGGAGTTTTCTGCCAAAAACCTCGTCTTACCCAAACCAATTTCACCTTGGGCCTGACACTTTTTATTCCGATAATTCCTGGATATGGGACTACGCCATCAAAGCTAATGATCTTGGCATCTGTTTCATCAATTAGAGCCACAATTCGATCTCGTAAATATCTATCCCACTCAAACCTGCCCATCCATTTTCGATCTCTACCAGGCACATACTCAAAACCAACATCAGCAATTTTTGGTACTTCCACTACACCAGATGCCATAGAGATGATTATTGGATTAGCAAAACTCTTTAATTCCGCTGCGATCGCACTTGCCCGCGTTAGATGGCCCATGCCGATTCCATTACTTGTCGCTAGAATAACGGTTGGCTTTTCCATGAATTTAGTATAACTACAACCAAGTTAGGCAGACCTGATGAATAACGCACTATTGCTTGTAATTCTAACTCTGCAAATATTTATTATTTATTACTTGGTTAGAACTGCTCGAAATCTTGGCTCAAAATCGACAAGGCATCATAAAGAGTTGATGGAAAATGTTAATATGCTTAGATTTAGTAGCCGTGGAAATATTCTTAATCACCTAGCAGTTCCTAACACCAAAGAGTTTAGAAATGTGAGTTGGGAGCATGTAATTTCACTGACTAGCCACCCAGCAAGGTTTGCCACACTTAATATTGCATTAGAGCAACTTCTAAACCAGCATTTAATTCCTAAGAAAATCTATCTAAACATCTCCCATTCAGATTTAGATAAGTTGCCATCCAAGATTAAAGAGTTAGAGTCTGGTGGGGTAGTAAAAATTAATGCTTGTTCTGATTTAGGACCAGGTAAAAAATTAATTCCAACTTTGAAATTAGAGGAAAATCTACCAATTATCGTAGTCGATGATGATTTATTCTTTGAGACAGATTTAACGATGAAATTGATGGTTCAACATCATTTATCACCAAAAAACGTGGTGGCATCTAGAGTTCATAAGATTTCTCGTAAAGCAGATGGAAGTATCGCTCCATATAGTGAGTGGCTTAAAAATTACTCCCTATCAAATGGTCCTGATGCGGATCTATTCCCAACATCTGGAGCTGGCACACTTTATAAAAAAGAGTTTTTCCATCCGGATGTAATGGATGAGGAAAGTTATAAAACCTTATCCTTATATACCGATGACTTATGGTGGTATGTACAGAGCAAGCGAGCTGGAGTAACTACTAAACGATTGGCTGGCTATAGTAAATTAGAGTTCATTGATGGCACACAAGAAAATGGCTTATGGAATACTGGAAACCAAGATAGAAATGATCCAAATCTAAAAGCTTTAATGAATAAATATTCGCTCTCAATTTAGCTGGTGGCGGGTGAAGGATTTGAACCTTCGAAGGCAGAGCCGGGGGATTTACAGTCCCCTCCCATTGGCCGCTCGGGCAACCCGCCAGGATTGTTAAGCGACGTGAAGTCTAAAGCCTTAATACTTGTAATGCCAAAAGTTCAATTATTTATCGCTATACCTTGCAATAAATCGAACATGGTCTGGGTTTAACTCCGCAACTGTTCTTGCTCCAAGTAATTTCATTGTTCTACTTATTTGTGTGCGAAGGATCTCTAAAGTGCGATCAACACCAGGTTTTCCGCCCGCCATAAGGCCATACAGATATGCCCGACCGATCCAAGTAAATTTAGCACCGCTAGCAAGGGCTGCAACAACATCAGCGCCATGCATAATGCCAGTGTCAACTTGAACCTCTGCTTTGTCACCAATTGCCTTTACTACCTCTGGCAGTAAGTGAAGCGGAACTGGTGCGCGATCTAACTGACGACCACCATGATTCGAAAGAATAATTGCATCCGCACCTGCAGCTACCGACATCATCGCATCATCAACATTTTGAATACCTTTGACGACAAGATTTCCTTGCCACTGCCCTCTAATCCACTTCAAATCCTCGTAAGTGACTGTCGGATCAAACATAGAGTCAAGCAACTCTGCAACTGTTCCATTCCAGGAATCTAATGATGCAAATTTAAGTGGGTCTGTTGTTAGAAAGTTCATCCACCAAGCAGGACGTGGGATTGCATTTAAAATTGTTTTTGAAGTTAGAGATGGCGGAATTGTCATTCCATTTCTTACATCTCTTAATCTGGCACCTGCGACCGGAACATCAACTGTCAGAACTAAAGTATCAAAACCGGCAGCCTTTGCTCGATCAACTAATGCCATACTGCGATCGCGATCTTTCCACATATAAAGTTGAAACCAATTTCGTCCACCTGGTGCAGCTTTGGCAACATCTTCTATTGATCGTGTTCCCATTGTTGAAAGGGTGTACGGAATACCTGCATCAGATGCAGCGCATGCACCGGCATACTCACCTTCAGTTTGCATCATTCTGGTGAAACCAGTCGGTGCAATTCCAACCGGCATACTCATTTTTTTACCCAGCATTTGAACTGAAAGATCCACATCCTTAACATCGCGCAAAATTCTTGGCTGAAACTCCAGTTTTTCATAGGCCGCTCTTGCTCTGGTCAAGCTGGATTCAGTATCAGCTCCACCATCTGTGTAATCAAAAGGCGCTTGAGGTGTTCGACGTTTAGCAATATCTCGCAAATCATAAATAGTTAGTGCTCTAGTTAATCTACGTTTTCTTGGACTTAGAATTACTTTTCTAAAGCGCAGTAGTTGTGCAAGGTCTTTAGGGCTGGGTATGCGCCGCTTAACCTTTACTTGGCTCACCACTGCTCCGATCAAGAAATTTAAATGATGCAAAATCATTCTATTTAACTAGTAAAGTATAGACATGGCTGACAGTAGTTTCGATATCGTCTCAAAAATTGATCAAATGGAGTTGGATAACGCCTTCAATCAGTGCGATAGGGAGATAGCGACTAGGTTTGATTTCAAGAATACAGATACTAAAATTG
>KB912735.1 GCA_000383815.1 actinobacterium SCGC AAA027-J17 | reverse complement strand
TTAAATCCTTTTTGCAACCAATATCTGGCAATCACATCACCTAATGCGTAAGCCTCAGCATGTCCCATGTGCAGATCCCCAGATGGATAAGGGAACATATCTAAGACATATTTTTTAGGACGCTTATCATCATCCTTACCAGATTTAAATGGTGCTAATTTGTCCCAAATTGGCAGCCACTTATCCTGCACCGCTTTAAAGTCATACGCCTCATGCATATTTATGCCCAACTTACCTTTGTTAGCTCTTGGCTTACCTGCCATAAGTTTTTCGCCAAAGTTTGATCATAGGCAAGTGCTTTTGCGCGAGTTAATTTTGGCGTGCCACGCATCTCTAAAAACCCATTAGGTCCGATAAAGCTAGCGCCAATCAAATCTGGATAAACACAGCCAGCAAGAGTTGGTAGTGCTCCTTGGGATGATGGCTGAGCAAAGATCTTGTTTATCTTCATCGTAATTTGTTCTTCAATTTTGGCCCCACGCATTTGAGAGGCAACTGCTTGCAAATTAGTATCGGCATAACCTGGGTGAACAGCAATTGGAATAAATGACCAATTATTTTGAATTCGAAGCCGCTCAATCTCAGATACAAACAATAGATTAGCTAGTTTACTAGCACCATACACCTGCCACTTTTGATACTTACCAATTCCAAGGCAAATATTGCGAATTGCATCCATGCTGTTATCGCCAAAGTTGCCTAGTTTGTGGGCAAAGGATGAAACTACAACTAAGCGGTCTTTAATTTGATTCTTAATCAAACCAGCAAAGGCAAAGTGGCCAAGATGGTTAGTACCCATCTGCAATTCAAAGCCATCAACAGTTTTTGTAAATGGTGTTGCCATCACACCGGCATTAAGCACAACCACATCAAATGCTCTATCAACTCGAGCGGCGGCGCGTTTGACCGACTCTAAATCGGTTAAATCAAGAAGAATGTAATCAACTAAACCAGGCCCAATTTTTTTGATTGCATCCCGTGCTTTATCTGCACTGCGGGCAGTAATAACAACATGGGCATTTCGACGAGCAAGTTCTGTCGCAGCAGATAACCCAATTCCAGAGGTTGCACCAGTTATCAAAAATCTCTTACCAGTTAAATCTGGCATCGCAGATGCGTTCCATTTATCTGGCAACGTTAATACCTTTGGCACCACTGCTCCTTAAATTTCCTTTTATAAAGTGGAGCTGAGGGGATTTGAACCCCTGACCCCTTGCATGCCATGCAAGTGCGCTACCAGCTGCGCCACAGCCCCGCTATTTGAAGTAAGGGTAAACCTTATCTAACTAACCGCATCATCTCCAAAGACAGGCTCAGGTAGTGAGCCAGCATTGTGTTCTGCTAAATACCAGCGAGAACCGGTGTGATGTTTTGTTAACTCCAACACCGACCAACATGCATTTGATAAGCCACCAATTACACCCCATTGCGCAATTGGTAATTTAAGTATTGAACCTAAAACACTTCTTACCGTTCCGCCATGAGTAACAAAAACTATTGTGCCGGTGAAATTTGCTGTTTCTTTTTCAATTACTGAGACCGCTCGCTTTGCCACATCACTTCGCCGCTCACCAGTTACTCCTGCTGGTTCATCGCCACCTTCATACCACCTGGTAAAAAACTCCCCATGAGATGCTCGATTCTCACTTCCAGTCTTGCCCTCCCACAATCCACCATTTGTCTCTCTAAGTCCAGGATTTATTTCAACTTTTAAATTAGTTAATTTAGCAAGTGCTGCTGCAGTAGATTGGGCACGAATTAAATCACTAGAGATAATTCGATTTGGATTTAGTCCGGCTAAAACTTCAGCAGCTTGAGTAACTTGGTACTCACCAACCTTGTTAAGTGGGATATCAGAGTGGCCTTGAAAGCGATTTTCAACATTCCAATCAGTTTGGCCATGACGCCAGAGAACTACTTGAAGTGGTGATGATGAGTTACTCATTACCTATCTACCTTCACTAAACCTAAATCAATCTTTGGGCAATCATTCCAAAGTCGATCTAACATGTAGTAATTGCGAAGCTCTGTGCTTTGTATATGCACAACCAAATCTGTGTAATCAAGCAAAATCCAAGCACCGCTTCCCTCTTTTCGGGCGGGCTTTTCACCTGCCTCAGCAAGTTTCTTTTGCACCTCGTCAGATAATGCCTGTAGCTGTGGCTCATTATTTCCAGTCACCAGTAAAAAAACCTGGTTTAAAACCAATTGCTCAGATAGATCAATTGCCACAATCTCACTACCTAACTTATCTGCAAGTGCATTAGCTGCGATTTTTGTTAACTCAATGGTGCGCTTACCGACTGCCATATAAACCATACTCTCTGATGTAGGTAACTACCTTTGCTGGTAATAATGCACTGACATTTTCTCGTTTAGCGATTGATTGCCTAACGATTGTCGATGATATATCTAAAGCTTTTATTGAAATCTCATCATAATCAGAGGGTTTAGCCCCTGGCCTTTTAACAACCAAAACCTTCACCTGCTCTAATAACTCCTTTGATCTGTGCCACTTATCTAACTTACTAGCTGCATCAGAGCCTAAAACCATTGTGAAGTTGGTATTTGGATAAATCTTTTTTAACTCTTGAACTGTATCAATCGCGTAGCTATTGCCAGCTCTTCGCACCTCAATTGGTAGCACCTCAACTTTTTCACTTAACCCCATTGAGGTAACTGCTAGATCTGCCATTTGAAATCGTTGTTCAGCAGTTGCCACCGGTGGCTTTTCCTTAAGCCATGGCGTGCCAGATGGAATTACTAGTACTTTTTCAAATCTACTTGAGATCTCTTTGATCAGATGAAGGTGTCCAAGGTGAATTGGATCAAAGGTTCCGCCAACAATCCCAAATTCTTTACTTACAGCGACAATAATTAATCCCGGTCGATACGAAGTGTTAAATAAAGCAGTAATGAAAGAATTCCAAAGGTAACCAGGCCGAAGGCAACTGGTGACATTGGAAGTTCTCGTAACTCTTCACTAAGGAAAATCATGTGGTTAGTTTATCCCCTTCTCTAGTAATTTTTTAAATCCCGCCTCATCAAGGATGGTAATTCCTAGCTCTTGTGCTTTATCTAACTTAGATCCAGCAGCATCTCCGGCAACTAAAAAGTCTGTCTTTGAAGATACTGAGGATGATGCCTTTCCACCACGAGATGTGATCGCCTCAGCAGCGTCATCTCTGGTGAAATCAACTAATGAGCCGGTGACTACAAGGGTTAACCCTGCAAGAGTTTGTTTGATTTTTTCTTTCGGTGCATCAACTAATGCAACTCCTGCCTTCTCCCACTTTTTTACTATTTGTTTATGCCAATCGATGCTAAACCACTCAACAATGGCCTCAGCCATAACCTGCCCAACACCATCGATATCTGCTAACTCTTGCGCACTTGCTTTTTGGATATTTGCAATTGAGCCAAATTTGTTTGCAAGTGCTTGTGCGCTAGTTGGTCCAACATGTCTAATTGATAGCGCAACTAATATTCGCCAAAGCGGCCTAGTTTTTGCCAGCTCAAGGCCTGCTATAAATCGATCTGCAATAACACTTAAGGAGCTATCTTTCTTCTTAAAAAACTCTGATCTTGCTAAATCCTTAAGAGTTAATCCAAATAAGTCACCCTCATCAATTACTAACTTATCTGCCAGCAGTGCAGCAGCTGCCTCATAACCTAAGACATCAATATCTAATGCAGAGCGAGAGCCGATATAGAAAAGCCGCTCCACAACTTGCGCAGGACATGATTGAGAGTTCGGACAGCGAATATCAACATCGCCTTCACTCATTGCCCGCAATTTACTTGCGCAATCTGGACACTTACTTGGCATAACAAAGGCTCTTTCACTGCCATCTCGTTTTTCAAGAACTGGTGCAAGAACTTCTGGGATTACATCCCCTGCTTTTCTAATCAGAACTGTGTCGCCAATTAAAATGCCTTTTCGCACAATCTCTTGTGCGTTGTGAAGAGTGGCATTAGTAACTGTGGAACCAGCAACCTTTACCGGCTCCATAAATGCAAAGGGTGTTACTCGTCCAGTTCTGCCAACACTTACCTTTATATCTAATAATTTAGTTACTACCTCCTCCGGCGGATACTTATAAGCAATCGCCCACTTTGGGGCTCGGGAGGTATAACCAAGTGAATTTTGCGCAGAGATCTCATTAACCTTAATAACTACGCCATCAATCTCATGCTCAACATTGTGGCGATCTTTTTCATAACCTTTTATGAAATCTAAAACCTCATTGCGAGATGAAACTACTTTGTAGCGTTTACTTGTTGGCAATCCCCAACCTTTTAACAACTCATAAGCAGTTGATTGTTTTTCAAAACTAACTCCAGTTGCAGCGCCTATGCCATGAACTACAACATCAAGGGGGCGAGAGGCGGTGATTTTTGGATCTTTCTGTCTTAAGGAGCCGGCGGCAGCATTTCTTGGATTAGCAAATCTTGGCTTACCTGCCTCCTCCAAAGAATCATTTAACTCATCAAATGATTGGAGTGGGAAAAATACCTCACCTCGAACCTCAAGTGTGGCTGGTAAGTTCTTTCCAGAAAGCTCTGTTGGTACAGATTTAATTGTTTTAATATTTAAAGTTACATCCTCACCAGTTGTGCCATTTCCACGGGTTAATGCTCTAGTTAATCTGCCATCTTCATAAAGTAAATTAATAGCCAATCCATCAACTTTTACCTCACACAACCAGCTGTTTTTAACCCCTGACTTTTCAATTCGATCAAACCAAGTCGCTAACTCTGATTCATCAAAGACATTATCTAAGCTCATCATCTTCTCGATGTGATCAAACTGGGCAAAAGAGGTGGAAAAACCACCGCCAACCTGCAAAGTAGGTGAGCTCTCTAAGCGATATTGCGGATGCTTTTTCTCTAATTCAACTAACTCTTTCCATAACTTATCAAAGGCTGCATCTGAGATAGATGGAGCATCTAATACGTAGTACTTAAACTGATGATCGGCAATCTCCTCGCACAGCTCTTGAATTTTGTGGCGGATTTCAGCGCTCATGTTAAATAGTTTCGCAGATAGTGCCAGAACCAACTACACGATCGTTATCATAAATAACCAATGCCTGACCGGTTGCTAATCCAAATACGGGCTCATCTAAATTTGCAATCAGATTTGTGCCATCAAACTTATAGTCACAAGCAAGTGCTGCTCCATGTGCTCGAACCTGAGCAAATCCTCGTAAAGTTTTATTTAGCTCTGGGATTGGACCACACCAGGTAGGCGGGGTTGCACTGATAGTTGAAACAGCAAGTGCGTCATGGCTACCAACCACCACTGTGTTACTTTTTGGTTCAATCTTTAATACATACCTTGGCTCACCAGTTGGATCTGGCACAGTCAAAGCTAAACCACGCCGCTGGCCAATTGTGTAGGTGTAGGCACCTTTGTGTTCGCCAAGTTTCTTTCCAGATTGATCAACAATATCGCCAGTTTCAGAACCTAATCTCTCTCGCAGCCAACCAGCATTATCGCCAGATGGTACAAAACAAATGTCATGACTATCTGGTTTATTTGCGACAAATAGCCCGCGCTCTTTTGCCTCTTTACGAGTATCAGTCTTAACCGTATCTCCTAGTGGAAATATTGCACCCTCTATTTGATCAGTTCTTAAAACAGCTAATACATATGATTGATCCTTATCAATATCAGCTGCGCGGTGAAGTGTTTTTCCAGTCGGTGACTCTTTAGTAATTGCGTAATGGCCAGTAACTACCCCATCAAAACCAAGTGCCTTTGCTCGATCTAATACCGCTTCAAATTTAATTTTCTCATTACACCGAAGACATGGATTGGGGGTGCGGCCAGATTGATACTCAGATAAGAAGTTCTCAACTACTCCCTTGTGAAACTCCTCTGCCATATCCCAAATATAAAAAGGTATTCCAATTACATCAGCAGCACGTCTGGCATCATGGGAATCTTCAATTGTGCAACAACCTCTTGCCCCAGATCGATATTTTTGCGGATTACTAGATAATGCTAAGTGAACGCCAACCACTTCATAACCTGCATCAACTGCGCGGGCAGCAGCAACGGCGGAGTCCACGCCACCACTCATAGCTGCAATTACCTTTAATTTTTTCATTTTTTCCCTGATGCTGCCCTTGATCGCTCTACCACCGATGCAATTACTGCACCGAGTTTTTCAATCTCTGCAATTGTATTTGAGTGGCTAAGTGAAAACCTTAATGTTGAAGTAGTTTCATCCTCTGACAATCCCATTGCAAGCAAAACATGGCTTGGCCGTTGCACACCAGCGCTGCAGGCTGAACCAGTTGAACAGGCTATTCCCTCACTATCTAGCAGAAGTAGTAATCCTTCTGAATCACTCTTTGGAAAGGTGATTGAAACAATTCCAGGCAAGGAGTTGGCTTGATCACCATTAACCCAAGCATCTGAAACATTTTTCTTAACTACCTCAACTAATGATTGCTTTAACTTACGAACTACAACTGATCGCTCTTTAAATTGTGATGCACTCTCGGTAGCAGCAGCTGCAAAAGCTAAGATGCTGGGTGCGTTAAATGTGCCGCTTCTAATATCTCGCTCTTGGCCGCCGCCATGCAAAATGGGTTCAATATCTAACCCTCGCTTTAAAATTAAAGCTGCCACCCCTAATGGTCCACCAATTTTATGAGCACTTATAGTTGCAGCGGTTAAACCTAACTCTTTAAAGGATAACTCAACCTTGCCAAAACTTTGGACACAATCTGAATGAACTGGAATATCACCAGCTATCTTTACTATCTGCGCAATATCTTGCAGAGTTCCAACCTCATTATTTGAATGCATAATTGAGATAAATGCAATCTTGCCTTTGTTATCAATTACTACTTGCTTTAACCTATCAAGATCAACCATCCCGCTTTTATCAACATCAATCTCAATTATTTTTGCACCTTCATGCTCTGCTAGCCATAAAATCGGATCCATAACCGCATGGTGTTCAAAGGTTGAGGTAATGATTAGATTCTTACCCTCTTTGATCGCTTTCCAGTACAAACCTTTAACTGCTAAGTTATTTGCTTCAGTGCCAGTGGCGGTGAAGATCACCTCACTTGGCACACAATCAATTGCCTTTGCTATCTCCTCCCGAGCAGCCTCTAAATCTTTTCGAACAGATCTGCCAGCAGAGTGTAAGGATGAGGCATTGCCTAATTTCTTTGCTTGATTTGTTAATGCAGTAAGTGCTGAATCTGAGATAGGAGTAGTTGCGGCATGATCAAAATAGATACTCACTTGCTAAGTCTAAAGGGGGCTACCGATAGCGGAGTAATTACCCCTTGCGAGCAATAATTTGAGCAGTAGCTTGTGGCAAAACATTAAATAAATCACCAACCACCGCAAAATCTGCGATTTCTAGGATTGGCGCCTCTGGATCTTTATTGATCGCCACAATTGTTTTACTAGTTTGCATACCAGCACGGTGTTGAATTGCACCTGAGATACCTGCTGCAACATAGAGTTGTGGTGAAACAGTTTTACCAGTTTGGCCAACCTGATTTGAGTGTGGATACCAACCAGCATCAGTTGCAGCACGGGAGGCACCAACTGCTGCCCCTAACGCATCAGCTAACGCCTCAACTGGTTTGAAATCTCCATTAGTTCCACGTCCACCTGAAACCACAATTGATGCTTCAGTTAAATCTGGTCTGCCACCTTTTACTACTGGAGTTGATGAGGTAATTGGCGCAAGTTTTGCAGCCTCTGAAATTGTGGCAGCAAAAGTTTCTACTGCAGCAGATGATGCGGCACCTGTTGCCTCAATTGAGTTTGCTCGTAAAGTAATAATTGGAACACCTTTAGTAACTGTTGCATGCACAGTTGTTGAGCCACCAAATACAGATTGAGTAGTTATTAAATCCTTATCAACATTTACTGCATCGGTGATAATTCCACTGCCGGTAATTACCGAAGCTCTAGCAGCAATCTCTTTACCATTGGCAGTTGAGGTGATTAATACCGCTGCAGGTTTTCTGTCCGTAAGAAGTTGGGCAAGACCATCGGCAATTGCTGCTGGGCCATACTTATCAAACTCACCAGCGATAGTAATTACCTTATCTACCGGAAAAGCATTTAACTGATCAACAATTGGTTGGGCATTATCTGCAAAAACCACCGCAACTGAGTCACCAATTGATTTGGCATAGGTGGCAAGCTCACCAGCTGCCTTAGTAATTTTGCCAGCAGAGTGATCTACTAAAAATAAAACCTCACTCATGCCAATCTCTTCTCTACTAGGAATTCAACTAACTTTTCCCCGCCATTACCTTCATCAGTTAACTTCACGCCAGCACCCCGTGGTGGCCGAGGAAGTGCCTCTTTTACATTACTCCATGCAGCAGCAGAGCCAACATCGGAGGATCCAACACCAGTATCTGCTAATGACATATTTGTAATTGGCTTTTTCTTAGCCGCCATAATTCCTTTAAATGATGGGTAACGTGGTTCATTTATCTTTTCAACTACGGAGAGTACTGCTGGAAACTTTGCACTCATTACTTGGTTACCAAACTCAGTTACTCGCTCAATCTCAACAGTATTTGCAGCTGGATTAACCGCTACCTTGCCAGCAAATGTTAATTGCGCCCAACCAAGACGTTGGGAGATCATCGCTGGAATTACACTCATTCGAGCATCGGTGCTCTCGGTTCCACATAAAACTAGATCGTAATTACCTTTTTTAATAACCTCAGATAAAACCAAGGAGGTAGCCAGCGCATCAGAGCCTGCAAGGGATGGATCAGTTACCAAAATTGCATCATCTGCGCCCATAGAGAGTGCTTTTCTTATCGCCTCAGTTGCTCGCTCAGGTCCCATTGAAATTAAGGTGATGGTGTGGCCGCTTCCTTCACCAGCCTCTTTAGTTGGAGAGTTTGCCTCCACAATTCGCAGCGCCTCTTCAACTGCATACTCATCTAAATCATTTAAAACTGCATCAACACCGGCGCGATCTAATACCCCACCAGCCATTTTTTTCTCAGCCCAAGAGTCTGGAACTTGTTTGATACAGATTGCGATTTTCATACTGGGATGTTACTGGAAGGTAATATCTTTTACCAACCTTTAAATTGAATTAGTTGGTTTTAAAACTGGCAGAGAGTGTGACATTGACCGTCTTTTCGATGGTGGAGAGATCATAAACACCACCTGCTGCACGATCTAGTGAGTTCTTAGTAGTTACCTGAGTTGGTCCGGTAGAAACTGAAAGCAATGCGCCAACCTGCCCACCAACAGCTTCGGTAATCGCCTCCGCCCTTGCCTTGGCATCTTGCATGGCAGCAGCTAATAACTTTGGACGCATATCATCTAATGTTGAAAGGTAGTAAGAAGGTCCATAATTTCCAACATTTACACCAGTTGCAAGAAGTGTTCCAATGTTATTACTCAACTGTGCTACCAGCTGAACATCCTTAGTTCTAACAGTTACAGTGCGATAAGCCTGATAAGCAATGATGCGACCAGTTGGATTGCCATTTATGTACTCAGGCACGGCATTGGAGTTAATCGGTCCAAGCTCAATCTGCTCACTACTTATGCCACCAGTTAACAAATACTTTTTAAGGCCTTCAGCTGAGGAGTCAATTTTTTTAACGGAAGCTGCAAGTGTTGGTTGTGATTCATTTAAATTTAAACTCCACACCGCATTATCTGCAGTTGCATTCTCAGAGGCGGTTCCAGTTACCGTAATTGAATTACCAGCACGGGCAGCAAGTCCTGAGCCAACTTGGAAAAGACCAAGGGTTAAGCCAGAGGATAAAATTGCCGCAGCTAAAATACCGGTAGCAAATTTGATTCGATCACTGGCTTCAAATTTCATACCTTTATCTTAGCCACTTTTACTAACAATATCTTTCAGCCCGGACGCAAGTGCCAATCGATACGGCTCAAGCTCTGCCTCCCATTGATTACCCAGTGCGTTCTCAAGGTTGTTTATTAATCGATCATGAGTCATAGAGTTTTTTAAGATGGTATTAACCTGATTTTCATTTAGTACTACATCCCCATTTGAGGCAAGAGATGCTTGATGCAAACCTAAATCTGGGCTCACCCGATACAAGGTTGCATCATTGGTATTTTTATTAACTTCGGTAATTTCAAATCTAATGTAACACCAGCCCTTAAGGGCGGTTGCAATTTGTGCTGCCACTGGGTTTTGATGTTTGTACTCAAACTCCATCGCCAAGCTGGATGGATTTAAGGGTTGGTTTACCCAGGTGAGAGTTACCACCTGGCCCAGCTTTTGATTTATCGCCCACTCAATATGTTGAGTAAGAGCAGCCGGGGTTGAATAAATAAGTATTCGCCCAGCGTAAGGAAGAGATTTACTCACTAGTACCTGCCTTTGGGATCACTCGGTGTGACCTTCCCCAGCCCACCAGTGCCTTATGCAGTAAGAGATTTATACATCTCTTTTCGCAATTAGCCAATAGCAGGTTAGACTTTCTACTAGTCCGACGCTTGGCAGTACCCGCTCTACGGTTTGTTGATTGGGTCTAGCTGTATAAGAAGAAAGACCGGCGCTTGTTAAATTTACTAGCGTCCAACATAACCAAAGGAAAAAAGCTAAATGGCAACAGGTACAGTTAAGTGGTTCAACTCTGAAAAGGGTTTCGGTTTCATTGCAGTTGATGGTGGCGGACAAGATGTTTTCGTTCACTACTCAGCTATCCAAGGAAACGGTTACAAGTCCCTTGAAGAGGGTCAGGCAGTTACATTCGAAGTAGTCCAAGGTCCAAAAGGTCCTCAGGCTGACGCTGTAAACCCTGCATAAATAACCATTAACCTTCTTAAGTTTTAATACTTAAGATAAAAAATTTAAGGCCTACTAGAAATAGTAGGTCTTATTTTTTTGGTTCTGGCGGCAATACCGCAGGAACAACAACTCTTGGTTTTAAATCCTTGCCAGCCTGCCATGCTTGTAGATATTTAAATGGTGGTGTCTTTCCTTTACTTTCTAAACCAACTCCACGCCTGATCCACCAAATACCCTTTTCAGTTGGGTATGAGATACCAAAATGTAAATGTGCTTTCGTTCCCCTGGCACTTCCAGTAGATCCAATCTCACCTAACTTTTCCCCAGTTGTAACTCGATAGCCAGGCACAATCTTGCTTTCAATTTTGGAAAGGTGGCTGCCGTAGTAACGAAGACCATCATCGCCAATAACTGATACTGATAATCCCCCGCGATCTGCTCCGATATTTGTTTTTCCTCGCCAGCGATCAACTGTATTTACCTCATCAACTACACCGGCAATTGGGGAAACAAATGCACAACCTTTTTTCCCAAAGATATCAGCGGCTGGATAATCATGGTGATATCTTGAGTAGGTAACTTCGCAGCCGGCAACTGGGAAGGTATAGATGGGTGCGGCCTGTGCTGCATGAGTAGATATAAATAGAAGTGTGGTAACAATTAGCGAAATTTTGGACTTCACGCTTTTTATTATCCTGTGTGAGCATGTGAATACACCCAATTAATACTTAGTGTTGCCTTCGATGTAAGGTATGACACTCACCTCTTTATTAGGGGCGGTAGCTCAGTTGGTTAGAGCCCCGGACTCATAATCCGGTCGTCGTAGGTTCGAGCCCTACCCGCCCCACGTGATCAAATTAGATGGTGGCCTCTCCACCGCATTAGAAAGCAATGGAAACAAATTAACAACCTCACTTTGGAGTGGTGAGTTAATTAGATCAAAGCCGGCTGAAATTACCAAAGCACATTTAGATTTTATAAATGCAGGGGCGCAGATAGTTATCACCTCCTCCTACCAACTCTCCTATTCAGGTTGTGCTAATCGTGGTTGGAGCGATGCTGAAACTGATCAAGCCTTGATCTCTTCAACCCAATTAGCAAAGGATGCAATTACACAAAGTGGTAAGAGTGTGAAGGTGGCAGCATCTGTTGGTCCATATGGTGCCTCCCTTGCCGATGGCTCTGAGTACAAAGGAAATTACGGAGTCAGTAAATCTGCTCTTAAAGATTTTCACGCAAGACGGCTTGAAATCTTAATTTCAACCTCACCAGATTACTTAGCCCTTGAAACTATGCCCGATACCTTTGAGGTTGAGCTCTTGCTAGAACTACTTACTGATTGCCCAATTCCATTTTGGCTCTCCTACTCTTGCAAAGAGGGTAATCAAACAAATGCTGGGCAGAGTTTTCAAAGCGCAGTTGATCTAGCAGGTGATGCCATGGCAGTTGGCATCAATTGCACCAAGCCAGAGTTAATTACAGAGCTATTACGCTCTGCCAAATCAGGTAAGCCCTTCATTGTCTATCCCAATTCTGGAAGGGTTTGGGATGCAAAAAATAAGGTTTGGACAGGAAATGTGGCAGCAGGATTTAGTAATCAGTTGGTAAATGAGTGGATTGAAGCTGGTGCGCAAATTATTGGTGGTTGCTGCGGTATTGGGACTGCTGAGATCAAAGCGCTGAGTGTTTAACTAAAAGCTACGCAATCTTGCGCCAATTTTTTGCACCTCAGAAATATTTCTAGCACCAGTTAATGCCATGGTATTTATAAAATCTCGCTTCATAATCTCAATTACTCTTTCAACACCTAGCTCTCCCCCTGCCATAATTCCATAAAGATAGGCACGTCCAATAAAGACTGCTTTAGCGCCCATTGCAACTGCTGCGTATGCATCTTGACCTGATAAGACAGCACCATCGATATAGATATCAACTTTCTTACCAATCGCTTTTACTACCTCTGGCAGTAACTCAAGAGGTACTGGACCTTTTTCCAACTGTCTTCCACCATGATTTGAGAGAATAATTCCATCCACTCCCATTTTTGCAAGTCGTTTTGCATCCTCTAAATTCTGAACTCCCTTTACAATAATTGGGCCACTCCATACCGATTGCAGCCACTTAAGATCCTCGAACTTAGTTGCTGGATCAAATATTGCCGCTGCTAACTCAACAAGTGTCTTATTCCATCCCCTAAAGGCTGCAAACTCTAGTTTTTTTGTAGTGAATAAATTAAGCCACCAGATTGGTTTTCTGGCGATTGCAAAAACTGTGCTCAGTCTTATCCGAGGCGGAATAGTTAAACCATTTTTCATATCCCGGATTCGAATGCCACTGACTGGCGTATCGACGGTGAGAATTAATGCTTCAAAGCCAGAGTCTTTTGCCTGTTTAATCACTGACAAACTATCTTTGCGATTTTGCATCACATAAAGCTGAAACCACCGTCGGGATTGTGGCACCTGATCTGCTAACTCCTTAGGTGAGGTGGTCCCCATAGTGGAGAGTGAGTAAATCAAATTGTTTTTTACTGCCACATTTGCCACTGCTGGTTCACCAACATGATACATAAACCTGGTGTATCCAGTGGGCGAGAAAAGAATTGGTAGATCTACTTTTTTGCCAAATATTTCAATTGATGGATCTATCTTTGAAACATCTCGAAGTGTGTGAGCTGTAAATTCGACCCTATCAAAAGCGGCTTGGGATCGACAGTAACTAACCTCATCTAATGCCGAGCCCTCTACATAATCAAAGACAACTTTTGGGACTCTCTTTTTCGCAATTTTTGCTAAATCACTAATTGTCAGAGCTCTAGCAATCTTCGTTTTTGTTCTATAAATTGATGGAATCTTCCAATCAATCAAAGATGCCAAATGAGGCAGATCGGGAAATTTGCGTTTAGATTTGATCATTTATTGCTTATGCATATCGAGCATGCAGTGCGCCATCAACCATTAGATCTGCACCAGTTATAAAGGATGCATCTTTAGAGAGTGCAAACAAGATTACATTTGCAATCTCCTCCGGTGAACCAAATCTGGCATTAGGAGCAACTGATAAGGCATGTGCTTTTTCATCAGGAAACTTCTCCATATAACTCTTCAGCAATGGAGTTGCGGTGGTTCCTGGGGAAACAGAGTTAACACGAATTCCATACTTGCCCTCATCCAGCGCTAAGTTTCTAGATAATCCGATGATGCCACCTTTAGCTGCAGAGTAAGGAAAGAAGTTTGGTCTAGACATTCGGCCATGAATGGATGAGATGTTAACGATCGAGCCATATTTTTTCGCTCTCATATCTGGCAGACATAATTTTGCTAAATACCAACTAGATTTTAGATCAAGTGCAAAGAAGTCATTCCATTCTTCTTCTGCATACTCAACTGCATCAGCGTATGAGTTACGCCCAGCATTTGATACCGCAACAGTCACTGGACCAAAGGTTGAAACTAACTTGTCATAACCGCTTTTAAAGGTTTCAAACTTGGAGACATCAGCTTTTTGATACTGAACTTGATAGCCCTCTTTAGTTAGCTTTTCAACCAATGCATTTGCTTTCGCATCATCAATATCAACAAATGAAACCTTGGCGCCTTCTTTAACGCCACCAAGTACTAAGGCCTCGCCAATTCCAGCAGCCCCACCAGTTACAAATAAATGCTCACCTTTTAAAATCATGCTGATCTTGCTCCTAATCCGCCATCTACTGCCCAGTCGGAGCCGCTTACATATGTTGATTTATCAGAGAGTAAAAATGTCACAACCTTGGCAACCTCACTTGGTTCACCCATTCTGCCAAGTGGTTGAATTGAGTTTGCTCGCTCACTTCTGCCAGGTTCGCCAGCCAACCATCCTTTAGTTAAATCAGTAAGTATGTAACCAGGAGAAACTGCATTTACTCGGATCTCATGCTTTCCTTCATCGAGTGCTAAATTTCTAGTTAAGCCAAGAACAGCTGATTTTGCTGCGCCATATGGGAAAAATCCAGGATAAGTAAGTCGGCCGTGAATTGAGCAGATATTTACAATTGATCCACCTTTTGCTTTTCGCATCGCAGGAAGTGCTAACTTTGCAGTTAGCCAAACAGGTTTCATATCAACTGCAAAAAAATCATCCCACTCTTTATCAGTCATTGTTACAGGATCAGCGTGGGAGTTAACCCCAGCATTGTTTACTACTCCAGTTACCTCACCAAACTTGCCAACTGCTTGGTTAAAAGCTGATTTTAAATCTTCAAAGCTACTTACATCAGCTTTTGCAAAGAAAACCTTTTGTCCTAATCCAGATAATTGAGCGGCTAATTTTTCACCGTTTGCTACATCAATATCGATAAATGAAACTGCAGCACCTTCAGCGGCTGCATCTTTAACTATGGCCTCACCAATTCCTTTAGCGCCACCAGTTACAAAGATATGTTTATTGGCTAATTTCATGTTTGTAAACTACCTTACTAGCCGCTTCGATTGCACTTTTAAAGGCTAAAACATTATTTCTTACTCCGCTGACCCCATCTTTTGTAAGCGGTCCACCTAGGCCAACTAGGTCAGCCCCGGCTTCAAACCACTTTGGGATCGACTCCAAGGTAACTCCAGCAGTTGGGCACCAGCGATTGTTTGGAAATGGTTCTCTGATTGATTTTAGATGTGCCGGTCCTAAAACTGATGCGGGAAATAACTTCAAAATATCGGCGCCAGCATCAACTGCAATGCCTACCTCAGTTGGAGTTGAAACTCCTGGCATAGAGACTAATTTTAATTTCTTTGTCGCCTCAATTACATCCTCATTTGTATCAGGTGAGACGATAAATCTTCCACCAATTGACTCAACCTTCTTCACATCTTTAACTGTTCTAACTGTGCCAGCACCCACTAATAAATCTTTATTTTTTAACAATTTTTCAATTATTTTTAAAGCACCAGGTGTGGTCAAAGTAATTTCAATGATTTTAACTCCAGCATCAACCAAGGCATCAGCCATCGCTTGGCCCTCTTCTTGAGTATTGCATCTAACTAAGGTCATCATTTTTTCAGAAAGTAATTTGTCTATTGTTTTCATCAATTACTCCTCACCTTTTGTGCGATCTGGTTACTGACCACACCAGCTACGCCTGTTGGAATCCCGGTCCAGTCCCCAAACATACTTGCAACCAATGCTCCGCAGATACTGCCCTGCTCAAGTGCTTGCTGCGCACTCATGCCACTTAACAAACCAGCAATTACCCCGCCGGTGAAGGCATCCCCTGATCCAACTGGATCTACTGCCAAAACTTTAGGAGGTGTGAGTTCGGCATAATTTCCATCAATGCTGTATCTCATTTTTTGATCACCTTTTGTCATAACTGCAATTTTGCAACCTCGCTTATTAGCCTCAGCCAATACATTCTTCGGCTCTTGTGTGCCAAAAACTGCCTGATACTCATCCTCCCCGCCAATTAGTAAATCAACATTTTTTGCTAAAGGCTCTAATACTTTTCTTGCATCCTCTTCACTCCACAACTTTCTTCTAATATTTAAATCAAAGCTAGATTTGATATTCATAGCTGTTGCTTTTTCTAGTGCGATCTTTACAGTATCTGCCCCACTTTGAGAGATTGCGCAGGTAATTCCAGTTGCATGCAGCCATCTAGTTGATGAAATATAGGAATCCAAAATGTCGGAAGGTTCAATTGTGGAGGCAGCAGATCCCTTTCTTAAGTAACTTAACTCAACGGCGGCTGACTTACCAGGGTTTCTCACCATCGCTCCAGTAAAGGAGTTAACCCGTTTAGCCAGTGAAACATCAACACCTTCTGCTGCAATATCTGCCAGCATTACTGAGCCAAGTTGATCATTTCCAAATCTAGAAAAGTATTGGGATTTCAAACCAAGACGTGAGATGGCGACTGCCACATTAACCTCAGCCCCTGCAGTTACCCGTTCAAATGTTTTAGCACTCATTACTGAGTCGGTATCGGTTGAGATAAAGACAGAAAGGGCTTCGCCAAAGGTAAATAAATCTGTGCTCAATTAAGCACCAAACAGAGTTGTTTTCTTACCAACCACTCCTGGGGATGCAATAAATATGAAGCCTGACTCAGGATATTGATCTAAATCTATTTGCTCTCCAGGATTTCCAACTGCTGAGGTGATAATTAACTTGTCTAACTTTTCACCAGCAAAGACGCAAGAGGTAATTTTCTGGGCTGGTAATTTGATCTCATCAATTTGTTTACCAGTTTTGCCATCAAAGCATCTAACACAAGAGCCCAGCCAAAAAGCCACCCAAAGATTGTCATTTGCATCAGAGCACATGCCATCTGGATATCCCATGCCATCTGTGATTTGAACTAGTGGCCTGCGGTTTGAAATCTGGCCTTTTTGATAATCAAATTGATCTACCCGCATCGACAATGTGTCAATGTAAAACATTCTAGATAGATCTACCGACCAATCCATGCCATTTGAGATACCAACTGAACCAAAAAGATTATCTAATTTCTTGCCATCTTTGCTCAGTCGATAGAAAGCACCTTGATCTGATTGATCCTCATATGCCATCGAACCTAAGAAGAGATTTCCATCCGGGCAAACCTTTGCATCATTCCAGCGAATTACACCTGACAGATTATCCCCATCAACATCTGCTCTGGTGGGCAGCTTATGAATCACACCATCTTTATCTCGCAGCACCGGACCATCTGCTGTTCCTAAGATATCTCCGCCCTTACTTCTTGGAACTTGAAATCCAATATGTTGATCTGCGAAGTACTCATCAGTTTTTCCAGTTACAAGATCACGAGATCTAACCGCTTTGCCATAAATATCACACCACTGAATGTGATTGTTTTTTTTCACCGGTTGCAGTTGGTCCTTCGCCTAATTGATTTCGTCTGGAATCAAAAACCTCAACTGCAATCGCCATCTTTAACCCTTTAGCGAACCAGAGAGCAATCCTCGTAGGAAGTAACGACCTAGGAAGATATAAACAATCAATGTAGGAAGTGAAACAATCAATGAAGCGGTCATATTAACTCCGTAATAAACCTGGTTTGAAGAGCCAGTAATGAAGTTAAGTGCAGTTGTTGCCACCGACAACTTAGGTGATCCACCCGTTAAGAAGATCGCAAAGAGGAAGTCATTCCAAGCTGAGGTAAATTGCCAGATTAAAACCACCACAAATGCTGGCAGGGAAAGTGGCAGGATAATTGAGCGATAGGTGCGAACCATCGATGCCTTATCAACTCGAGCCGCCTCAATTAATTCATTTGGAATTGCCTCATAGTAGTTTCGGAAAATTAAGGTACAGATTGGAATTCCATAAATAATATGGGCCAAAATCAGCACATAAATAGATTTGTTTATCTCCAGCGTGGTAGCAATTCTTACCAACGGAATCATGATCGCTTGATAAGGAATAAACATTCCAAATAGGAAGAATGTGAAAATTAAGTTTGAACCTTTGAACTTCCACTTAGCAAAGACATAACCATTTATAGATCCAATGATTGCTGAGATTATTGAAGCTTGAATAACAAAAAACAGAGTTCTAGTCATAGATTCAGAGATGGATTGCGGGAAGTAATCTGTTCCACTCCAGGCAACTGACCAAGCTGAGAAATCTAACTTCTCTGGTAATTTAAATGCATTTGTTAGGTAAACATTTTTTACACCTTTAAGTGAGTTAATTACCATCACATAAATTGGCATAACAACTAGGAACCAAATAAAGGTCAGTGAGATATAGCGGAAGATTAACCAGAACCGCTCTTTGCCATTTAATTTGCGCTTTTTATTGCGCGCATCTGGCTTTGCGGTAATTAAGTCGACTAAGTCTTTACTCATCAGCGGTATGCCTGTTGTTTGTTGTTATAACGAAGGTATGGCACAACTACTACTGCAATCATGATCAAAAGTACGATGGCAATCGAGGTTCCTTTTGCATAATCACGCTTATCAAAGGTTGCCTCCCACATATAAACCGCAACTACCTGAGTTACATATGATTTACCGTTAATACCAATAATCAAATCAAAGGCCTTCATCGAAATATGACCTAAAATAATTAAAATTGTAAGCAAGGTAGGGGTTAACTGAGGAAAGAGCACGTGGCGATAGATCTGTGACTCACTTGCTCCATCTACTCGAGCAGCCTCACGCATATCATCTGGAATTCCTCTAAAGCCAGCTAAGAAAAGGGCTAATACATATCCAGACATCTGCCAAATTGCCGGCAATGCCATCGCATACATCGAGCCACGCTCTGAGACATACCAATCATTTTGTAGAAAACCTAAACCTATTTTTTGCAGCGCTAGATTTAATCCACCAGCCTCTTCATCCCGAGCTGAGTTAAGTAGCCAGTTAAATACTGTTCCCATCGCGATAAATGAGATTGCCATTGGATATAGGTAAAAGGAGCGGAAAAAACCCTCGCCCTTGATTCCTTTTTCCAGCAATAACGACATAATAAATCCAGTTACTAATGCACCTAAAATGAAAACTACAGTGAACTTAACTAAATTTGAAAGTGAGTGGGTAAATCGCTCATCAGCAACTAAATCGGTGTAATTTTTTAATCCAACATACTCAATGGCTTTTTTGGTACCAGAGTTTTGATTAGTCAATGAGACATTTACTGACCAGAGAATTAGGCCATAAACAAATATCATCACCACAAGGATTGAAGGCAATACAAAGAGTAGACCGCCCAGGCGAGCGCTTAGTGAGCGTTTATTCTTAACAATCTTACTCACTGAAAACAATCCCCTAATCTTCTAGAAGCAGGTGGTTGAGCCTAGCGATTTGTTACCTAATAAGAAAACTTTGGTGGGCAATCTCTTGCCCACCAAAGTTTTTTTACTTACTTCTTTGCTATTTAAGCCTTGCCTGCTTCGTAAGCTGCAGCAAGATCCTTAGCAAGTCCGGCGTTATCTTTGAAGCCACCTGAGAAGTACTTACCAACGCCTGCATTGTATGCAGCCATCAGTGCGTTATTTCCAGTTGCGCCGTGAACAGTTGAACCGACTAAGCGATCCTTCTTCCAATCGGCTGCTGCTGACTTTAGATAATCATCGTATAGAGATAGATCTGAGTCAGTACGAGCTGAGATCGATCCCTTCTTTGGATTAAATGCATCCTGGCCTTCCTTAGATCCACAAACCTTCAACCATGCAATTGCAGCGTTGCGGTGTGGTGCACCAACTGGAAGTGTGAATGAATCAGATAGCCATTGGTATGTACCAACAGTTCCTGGAGCTGCTGCATATGTGTAGTCAGTTCCAAGCTTTAATCCATCTGATTGCCATTGTGCTGAAGCCCAGTCACCCATGATAAAGAATCCAGCTTTGCCGTCAGTTACTAACTTTCCAGCATCTGGCCAATCAAGGTTTCCTGCTCCCTTATTTCCGTATGAAAGTGCTTTCTGGAAGTTCTTGATACCGGCAGCAACCTCTGGACCTGTCCATGAAGTTGATCCGTTATATAGACCTTCAAACTTATCTGCACCCATTGTTGCTAACAGCATCCAGTCAAGAAGGTGAGCAATCGCCCAGTCTCCCTTTCCTGCAAGTGCAAGTCCTGGAATTCCAGATTTCTTGAACTTCTCTAGGTCAGCAAAAAACTCATCAAGTGTTACAGGAGCTTTTGTAATGCCAGCCTTTGTTGCTGCTGCAGGGTTCCACCACAATACGTTTGCGCGGTGAATGTTTACTGGAACTGAATAAATCTTTCCATCAACAGTGATTGCTTTGATTAAGTCAGATGGGAATACCTTGTCCCAACCTTCTGAAGCGTATAGAGATGTTAGATCCTCTAGTTGTCCGCCTCGTACATAACCATCTAGCTCCATACCAGCATGTGCCTGGAATGAATCAGGTGGCTCATTAGCATCCAAACGGCTTTGTAATACAGCCTTAGCGTTTACACCAGCACCACCGGCAACCGCAGCGTTAATAAACTCTGTGTTTGGGTTTTGTGCCTTATAAACATCAACCATTCCTTGTAGGCCAGCAGCTTCGCCACCAGATGCCCACCAGGTAAAGATTTCAAACTCTGTGTCTTCATTCGCTGCATCATCAGATGATGATGAACAACCAGTTACCGCAAGGGCAATAGCTGCTGCAGCTGCAACAAGACGAAATGAACTTCTACGCATTCATTTCTCCTTTTCTTCTCTATAGGAAGTGGTACAACGAGGATCGTCGAACCTGAGGCAATCCTTATGTGCAGGGGCTAGGTAGTCAACGAAGGCGGGCCAAGAAATGGTTAATTCATAATCTCTTTACCGAAATGTTATAAACCAACAGGCGCAAGGGCTCAAGTAATACTTCAGGGTCTATAACTACTGCAGATAAGCCTCTAATCTTTAGGGTGTGAATAGCAAAGATTATGATCTAGCAAAACTTTCTAAAATCTTTACCGCAGCTTTGGCCTCTGATTGTTTAGATCATATGGAGTTACGTAATCAAGTTTTAAAATCAGATATTCAAATGATCTCAGGTGATGGCGTAATGATGGGGTATGCATTTCCAGTAAGAGTTGAGGCAGTTTTTAAAGCACCTGATGTGCCATATGTTGGATTGTTAAAAGCATTGGATGCAGTTGGTAAAGATCAGGTTTATGTAACACCATCTAATCGAAACAATGGTGGCAATCATCCAGCAGCATTTTGGGGAGAGTTACTCTCCACCGCTTGCAAACACAAGGGTGTAGCAGGTGCGTTAACTGATGGACCAGTAAGAGATACCACCAGAATGCAAGCATTAGGTTTTAAAGTTTTTGGTGTAGAGACCTCACCCCTTGATATCAATTCAAGATATGAAGTAATTGAACACAATGTTCCGGCAGTAATTGATGGGGTAACAATAAATCCAGGAGATTTAATTGTTGGTGATATTGATG
>KB912734.1 GCA_000383815.1 actinobacterium SCGC AAA027-J17 | reverse complement strand
ATTGTTGTAAATGGTCGCATGGCTACAGATGTAACTTCATTTAGAAGTGCAGCAGAGCTTAAATGTAGCGATAGTTCCGCAACTTTGATTTATGACTACAGCTATTCACTTGAGCCAAGCTTCGATTCTGTGGGCGAATACAACCGCGTATCAATCACAATTATCGGCACTATTTCCGTAACCAGTACTGGCAATTTCTCAGTGCTAGTTAAGGATGCTCGTGGTACAGGAAAAACTGTCACACTTAATGGCGCTGGATTCATTCAAGAAGTTGGTTCTATTAACTAAATATGGAGCGGGTGACCGGGATTGAACCGGCACAGCTAGCTTGGAAGGCTAGAACTCTACCATTGAGCTACACCCGCAAAATTGTTGCGTGATCTGCTACTGCGTTACCAAGTTTAACTTGATATGCGGTAGCAGGTCATACCTTATTACTTCGGTTAGGAGAAGGGAAAATCACCCTCTAGACTTTCAGCCTTCGGGGCGTAGCGTAGTGGCTAGCGCGCCTGCTTTGGGAGCAGGAGACCGTGGGTTCGAATCCCTCCGCCCCGACCAAAAAGTTGTAATTGAAATTAATTTAAGGGAGAGATTTAATTGAAAAGCGCAGTTGAAAAACTTTCACCAACAAGGGTAAAGCTTTCAATTGAGGTGCCCTTTACTGAATTAGCACCACATATCTCTGGGGCATACAAAACTTTAAGCGAGAAGATAAATATTCCAGGATTTAGAAAAGGCAAAGTTCCAGCTGCCATGATCGATCAACGTGTTGGCCGCGGCGCGGTATTGGATGAGGCAATCAACGCTGCCTTACCTACCTTGTACTCACAAGCAGCAAAAGAAAATGATGTATTGGTAATTGGTCGGCCAAATGTGGAGATAACTGAGCTTAAAGATAATGAGAGCTTGGCCTTCACCGTTGAGGTTGATATTAGGCCAGAGATAAAGCTTCCTAACTTTTCTGAGATCAAGATCGAAGTAGATGATGTAAAGGTTTCTGATGCTGATGTGGATGAGCAGATTCAATCACTGCGCACCAGATTTGGCACATTAACTACAGTTGAAAAAACTGTTGCCACAGGTGATTTTGTAACTATTGATTTAGTAGCAACAAAAGATGGCCAAGCCTTAGATGGTGGAACTGCAAATGATCTCTCCTATGAGGTGGGATCAGCTTCGATGATCGATGGGTTAGATGAGGCATTGGTTGGACTTTCAACTGGGGGAGAGAAAAGTTTTGAAACTTCATTAGTGGGAATGCCAGATGGTGAAAAGGGAAGTGTGAAGGTAAGTGTTAAAGCGGTGAAGGAGCGAGAGCTACCTCCTGTTGATGATGCATTTGCAAAACTTTCCTCTGAGTTTGAAACCTTAGCTGAGTTGAAAGGTGATTTAACAACCCGTTTGACTCGCTTGAAGCAAATGGAACAAGGAGCGCAAGCTAGAGATTTATTGGTTGAGAAGTTAACTAGCAGTATTGATATTCCACTTCCTGCGGAAATTATTGAAGAAGAGGTAAATACCCATCTTGAAAAAGAGGGCAGATTAGATGATGACAAACATCGCGCTGAGGTTAATGATGAGGTTAAAGCCACAATTACTAGAGAGTTCCTACTGGATTCAATTGTGAAGGCAGAATCTGTGGCCGTTAATGAATCTGAGTTAACTGAGTACTTAGTCCGAGCAGCATCTCGTTATGGCATGACACCAGATCAATTTATTAAAGAGGTTTCCCAAGCAGGCCAGGTCACCACCATGGTGGCGGAGGTGGCGCGGGCCAAAGCATTAGCTCAAGTGTTAAGCCGAGTGCAGGTAGTAGATAAGTCTGGGAAAAAGGTTGATCTTGAGGCATTAGCCCCAAAGAGTGAACCGGCAGAAAAAGAGTGAATAATCGCTAACGGCGAACAAAGAGCACGCCTAATCGGGGAAGCATTTTTAGCAAAAGATTGTTAAGGTCATGACAGTATTTTTTCAAGGAAAATCAAACGAGGAGATAAAAGTGGAGCTAAGTAATACCCCACGAAATGCAACTAGTGGTGCTGGTGGATTAGATGATCAGGTTTATCAGCGATTACTAAAAGAGCGAATCATCTTCCTTGGTTCTGTTGTGGAAGATTCCATGGCAAATGCTATTTGTGCTCAGATGCTCCTACTTGCCGCTGAAGATCCAGAGAAAGATATTTATCTTTACATCAACTCACCAGGTGGTTCGATCTCAGCTGGTATGGCAATTTATGACACCATGCAATATATAAAAAATGATGTGGCAACTGTTGCCATGGGACTTGCAGCTTCGATGGGACAGTTTTTACTTTGCGCTGGAACTGCTGGCAAAAGATACGCACTCCCACATGCTCGCATCATGATGCACCAACCATCAGGTGGAATTGGTGGCACCGCCTCAGATATTAAAATTCAAGCAGAGCAGATGAGCTTTACTAAGAAGAGCATGGCTGAGTTAATTGCATTTCACACCGGCCAAAAGGCTGAGATTATTACTGAAGATTCCGATCGCGACCGTTGGTTTACCGCCGCTGAAGCTAAGGAGTATGGCTTTGTTGATCATGTTGTTAAATCAGCTGGACAGGTATCTGGAAGCGGAGGCACATCACGATGAACTCAGATATGAATAAGGTAAATGAGATTACCTCTCGTTACATTCTGCCAACAATTGAAGAGCGCACCAGTTATGGTTACAAGCGACTAGATCCATATACAAAGTTATTTGAAGAGCGAATTATCTTCTTAGGCCAGGCTATTGATGACACAGTTGCAAATGATGTAATGGCGCAATTGCTCACCTTAGAGTCGATGGATCCAGATCGAGACATCATGATGTATATCAACTCCCCAGGTGGCTCCTTTACCGCACTGACTGCAATTTATGACACGATGCAATTTGTTCGCCCAGATGTAATGACAATTTGTTTAGGACAAGCTGCATCTGCAGCTGCAGTATTGCTTGCCGGTGGCGCAGCTGGAAAAAGATATGCACTAGAGCATGCCCGAATTTTGATTCACCAACCGTACTCTGAAGGTGGCGGACAAGGTTCTGATATTGAGATTCAAGCAAAAGAGATTTTGCGAATGCGCACATTATTAGAGGAGATGTTGGCTCGTCACTCAAAGAAGAGCCAAGCTGATATTGCTAAAGATATTGAGCGAGACAAGATCTTAACTTCAGCTGAAGCGGTTGAGTACGGATTAATTGATCAGGTATTAGCAACCCGTAAGGCAAAGGCTAAGTCTTAACTCTTAACTGTTTTTAATCCTTACCTTTTAAAGATCTAATTCGGCTATAGGCGAACAGATTTACCATCAAATTCACAACTAGCACCTGCCTGCTCGTTCTACCCTTAGCCATGTCGAAAAGGAGTAACAAATAGTGACAACACGTATTGGTGAGAGTGGTGACCTACTTAAGTGTTCCTTTTGCGGCAAAACCCAAAAGCAGGTTAAGAAGTTAATTGCCGGTCCTGGCGTTTATATCTGCGATGAGTGCATTGATTTATGTAATGAAATTATTATTGATGAGCTCAATGAAACCTCATCTTTAGGATTAGCTGAATTACCAAAGCCGCAGGAGATATTTGAGTTTTTAGATCAGTATGTAATTGGCCAAGATAAAGCGAAGAAATCTTTATCAGTTGCGGTATACAACCATTACAAGCGGGTGCAATCTGGGGACTCAAAACGAGAGGATGCGATTGAGTTATCTAAGAGCAATATCTTAATTTTAGGGCCAACAGGTTGTGGCAAAACATTATTGGCACAAACTCTCGCCCGAATGTTAAATGTGCCATTTGCGATTGCAGATGCAACTGCATTAACGGAAGCCGGTTATGTGGGTGAGGATGTTGAGAATATTTTGCTTAAACTTATTCAGGCAGCTGATTTTGATGTTAAAAAGGCTGAGACTGGAATTATCTATATTGATGAGATCGATAAGGTGGCCAGAAAGGCTGAGAACCCATCTATTACTAGAGATGTCTCCGGTGAGGGAGTGCAGCAAGCATTATTAAAAATATTAGAGGGCACTACCGCATCTGTCCCACCACAAGGTGGACGTAAGCATCCACATCAAGAGTTTTTACAAATTGATACCACCAATATTTTGTTTATTGTCGGTGGTGCATTCTCGGGCTTAGAGAAAATCATTGAAAGCCGAAAGGGTAAGGCTGGGGTTGGCTTTAATGCCAAGCTTCAAACAATTGATGATGTAGTTAAAACAGATATCTTTGGTGATGCAATGCCTGAGGATCTACTTAAGTTTGGCATGATTCCAGAGTTTATTGGCCGACTTCCAATTATGACCAGTGTGGAAAGTCTTGATCAGAAAGCTTTAATGCAGATATTAACTGAACCAAAAAATGCTTTGGTAAAGCAGTATCAAAAATTATTTGATTTAGATGAGGTTGAGCTGGAGTTTAGCCATGAGGCACTTGAGGTAGTTGCAGATCTAGCAATTAAGCGTGGTACTGGCGCTAGAGGACTTCGCGCAATTATGGAAGAGACTTTGTTAGCGGTTATGTATGAAGTGCCAAGTAAGAAAGAGATTGGCAAGGTTGTCATTACCCCAGCTGTGGTAAGAAAAGAGGAGGCGCCAACTTATATACCTCGAACTGCCGGTGGACCAAAGCGTGCGGTTAAGGGTGAAAAGGGCTCTGAGGAAAAAAGCGCATAAGATCAACCCTTATGAGTGGTGATAATAGAAAAGAGTTAGCTGCCACATTCTCCCCTGCAGAAATAGAAGCACCGCTGTATAAAAAGTGGCAAGAGGCTGGTTACTTCAAAGCAGATGCTAAATCCAAGAAGCCACCATTTACTATCGTAATTCCACCACCTAATGTCACCGGCTCTCTTCACATAGGTCACGCGTTAGATCACACAATTCAAGATCTGCTAATTCGCATGAAGCGAATGAAGGGCTTTGAAGCTTTGTGGCTTCCAGGAATGGATCATGCTGGAATTGCAACTCAAAATGTGGTGGAAAAACAATTAGCAGCGCAAGGTAAATCTCGCCATGATCTAGGCCGGGATGCATTTATTGAAAAGGTTTGGCAGTGGAAGGCTGAATCAGGTGGAGCAATTTTAGATCAGATGAAGCGCTTGGGAGATTCTGTTGATTGGGATCGAGAAGCCTTCACTATGGATGCAAATTTAAGTAAGGCTGTTTTAACAATCTTTAAGCAGTTATATGACCAAGGTTTAATCTATCGCGCCGAGCGAATCATTAACTGGTGCCCAAGATGTTTGACTGCACTTTCAGATATTGAGGTGGAGCATAAAGATGATTCTGGTGAGTTTGTCTCAATCAAATATGGTGATGAAAATATAAATATCACCGTTGCTACTACCAGAGCTGAGACTATGTTGGGCGATGGCGCAGTTGCGGTAAACCCAAATGATGAAAGATATAAGCACTTGGTGGGCAAGCAGGTATTGCTACCGCTAGTTGATCGAATGATTCCAATTATTGCCGATGAATTAGTTGATCCAGAGTTTGGAACTGGCGCAGTTAAGGTAACAGCAGCTCATGACCCAAATGATTTTGAGATGGGTATGCGCCATGGTGTTGAGTTAGTAATTATTATGAATGAACATGGCGTGATGGCTGGTACTGGTACCAAGTTTGATGGCATGGATAGATTTGAAGCTAGAAAAGCAGTGGTGGATGAGTTAAGAAAATTAGGAAGAGTAGTTGCTGAAAAGCGGCCGTATGTTCACGCAGTTGGACATTGCCAACGTTGTGACACAACTATTGAGCCTCGTCTTTCTAAACAATGGTTTGTAAAGGTTGCACCCCTGGCTAAAGCTGCTGGGGACGCAGTGCGCGATGGTCGAGTAAAGATTGAACCGGAGCAGATGTCAGCTAGGTATTTTGAGTGGGTAGATAACATGCATGATTGGTGTATCTCTCGCCAACTTTGGTGGGGACATCGAATTCCAGTTTTTTATGGACCAAATGATGAGGTTGTAGTTTGTGGACCAGATGAAACACCTCCTGTTGGATACACCCAAGATCCAGATGTTTTAGATACCTGGTTTTCCTCTGCACTTTGGCCATTTTCAACATTAGGTTGGCCAAGTCAAACTGAAGATTTAAAGAAGTTTTATCCAACCTCGGTACTGGTAACTGGGTATGACATTTTATTTTTCTGGGTAGCTCGAATGATGATCATGGGATTGTTTGCAATGGATGGCAAACAACCATTTGATGTGATTGTTTTGCATGGTTTGGTTAGAGATCAATTTGGCAAGAAGATGAGCAAGAGTCGGGGTAACACCATTGATCCAATTGAGTTTATGGATAAATATGGCTCAGATGCGTTGCGCTTTACCTTAGCTAGAGGAGCTAACCCAGGAACTGATCAGGCATTAGCTGAAGATTGGGTGGCTGGCTCAAGAAACTTTGCGACAAAACTTTGGAATGCAACCAGATTTGCAATGTTAAATGGCGCAACAGTAAGTGGTGAGCTGCCAAAGAGTCAGGAGTTGGGTGCGATAGATAATTGGATTCTGACTCGTCTAGATCAAACAATCTCTGAGGCGGATGAGTTATTTGAAAAATTTGAGTTTGCTAAAGCATGTGAGTTGATTTATCACTTTGCTTGGGATGATCTTTGTGATTGGTATTTGGAGTTATCTAAATCAACCTTTACTGCAGGGGGAGCCGAAGCAGAAAAGAGTAAGCGAGTATTAGGAGAGGTCTTAGATCAACTATTTCGTCTAATGCATCCGGTGATGCCATTTATTACAGAACAGATGTGGTGCACTCTAACTAATGGAAAATCTCTAATGATTACACAATGGCCAACCTCTGATCTTTCAAGCCAGGATCAAAACTCGGTAAAGCTGGTTGAGCAGATGCAGCAGATAATTACTGAGGTTAGAAGATTTAGAAATGATCAAGGTATTAAAAGCACTGCAAAGGTGGCAGCAAGATTTACTGGACTTTCTAAAGTTGGACTTGAATCATATGAGGCAGCGATTAGACATGTAATTAAGGCTGATGCTGCAGATGCAAACTTCACTGCCAAACTTGCGATCGGTGAAGTTTTAATTGAGTTTGATTTAACTGGCGCAGTTGATTTGGTTGCAGAGCGCACTCGATTAACAAAGGATTTACAAACAGCTATAAAGGATCGAGATACCGCCAAGGTTAAGTTAGATAATGAAGGCTTTATGGCAAAAGCACCAATGGAGGTTGTGACTGAGATTCGAGAAAGGCTTGCTCAAACTTCAGCAGATATTGAACGAATTACCGCTCTTCTTGAAAAACTTCCTAAGTAAATGAGTGATTCCCCAGAGATTGACCAGTTATCTCAGGTTGAAGCGGCGCTGCTTAAGCGCTGGCCGGAAAGCCGAATTGAGCCAACTTTAGATCGCATAAGTGCATTACTAGATGCACTCGGTTCACCCCAGTTGTCATATCCAACAATTCATTTAGCTGGCACAAATGGTAAGACCACAACCTCGCGAATGATTGATCAGCTGCTTACCAATCTTGGTTATCGGGTTGGTCGCTACACATCCCCACACCTTGAATCCTTTACTGAGCGAATCAGTATTAAGGGTTCACCGATTACACCAGCACAGATGATCGCTACCTATAAAGATATTGAGTTGTATTTAGATTTAATTGACTCTCGCCAACCGCATCCCATCTCATTTTTTGAAGCGATGACTGCAATGGCATTTGTGGCATTTGCTGAACACCCAGTAGATGTTGGAGTTATTGAAGCGGGCATGGGCGGGCAATGGGATGCCACAAATGTATTAGCTTCTCAGGTAGCGGTGATGACACCAATTGGTTTTGATCATATGGAGTATCTCGGTGACACCTTAACTAAGATCGCACAAACCAAATCTGGAATCTTTAAACCTGAATCAAATGTGGTGATGGCAGCCCAACCTGCAGAGGCGGCAAAGGTATTAATGGCGCAGGTAGCAAAGGTTTCGGCAATTCCATTTAGAGAGGGAGTTGAGTTCTCAGTTAAATCTCGAGCACTAGCTGTGGGCGGTCAATTAATTTCATTGCAAGGTTTACATGGTGAGATTGATGATATTTATCTGCCACTTTACGGCCTGCATCAAGCAAACAATGCTGCGGTAGCCCTTGCAGCGGTTGAGGCCTTTACCTCAGTTGCTTTAGATAAAGAGTTGGTAAGGGATGCTTTTAGCAAAGTTGCCTCACCTGGCAGATGTGAAATTGTTTATAAAGATCCAACGGTGATTATTGATGCAGCTCATAACCCTCATGGCGCAGCTGCGATCTCTAAAACCATAAATGATGAGTTTGATTTTGAGTTGGTCGTAGGTGTGGTTGCAGTATTGGCAGATAAAGATGTGGCTGGAATCTTAGAAGCGCTATCTACCTGTCTTGATTACATCGTAATTTCCCAAAGTAGTTCTGCCAGAGCAATGCCAGCACAAGCACTTGCAGAGATTGCTGGGAATTACTTTAGAGCAGAGCAGATTGAGGTGATTTCAGATTTAGCAGCTGCCATAACTTATGCAGTTGAGAAGGTATCGTTGGCTAATCAGGTAAATGATGGTGTTGGTGCGGTGCTAGTTACTGGCTCAGTAGTCACCGCTGGATTTGCTCGCACAAAACTAAAGGAGTTAGGGAGCGGTAAATGAGAGTGATGGCCGCAGCAGTTTTGAGCATGGAATCTATTTTGATGGGCTTTGCGCTATTAATTGCCAAGGATTCAGCAAGTAACTCTCAGCTTTGGCTGGGAGCTGCATTGGCGATCGCTTTCTTGTTGTGTGCTGGGATGTTAAAGCGAAAGTTTGGTTATTTTCTGGGAAGTTTTTTGCAAATTTGCTTAGTTTCATACGGCTTAGTGATCACATCAATGTATTACTTAGGCGCCTTGTTTTTGATTTTATGGGTATTTGCAATACTGCTTGGTCGCAGGGGTGAGGCAATAAAGGCGAGGTTAATCGCACAACGGGATGAAGATGGGGCAAAATCGCCATAATTTTCTGCCTTAAGGCAAAGGTGCGTAGAATAAGAAAGTGAGTTCAGAGCAAACATTAATTTTGATTAAGCCAGATGGCGTAAAACGTGGTCTGGTTGGTGAAGTTATTGCTCGCATTGAACGCAAAGGTTATGTAGTTACTAATTTAAAAATGTTAACTGCAGATAAAAATCTTCTTGCTAAGCATTACGCCGAGCATGAAGGAAAACCTTTTTATGAACCACTGCTTGAATTTATGCAATCTGGACCAATCGTGGCGATGATTGCACAAGGTGAGCGAGTGATCGAAGGGTTTAGAAAGATGGCAGGAGCGACAGATCCAACTGTTGCCGAAGCCGGCACAATTAGAGGAGATCTAGCAAGGGATATGGGAACAAAGGTTGTTCAAAATATTGTCCATGGCTCAGACTCAGTTGAATCAGCACAACGTGAGATAAAGATTTTTTTCGGTAATTAAGAGTTTATAAAAACAAGGTAAGAAGGAGAAGCGCATATGGCAAAAGGAAGTAATCGGATGTCTTGGATTGGCCGAGATATGGCGGTAGATCTAGGAACAGCTAACACCTTGGTATATGTGCGTGGTCGTGGCATTGTGCTTAATGAACCATCAGTGGTTGCAGTCAACCAAGATACTGGTGCGATCTTGGCGGTTGGTTTAGAGGCCAAGCGAATGATTGGTAGAACTCCAGGAAATATTGTGGCAATTCGCCCACTTAAAGATGGTGTGATTGCAGATTTTGATACTACTGAGCGAATGCTTAAGTACTTTATTCAAAAAGTTCACAAACGACGTTACTTAGCAAAGCCAAGAATTGTGGTCTGTGTGCCATCTGGAATTACTGGTGTGGAACAGCGTGCGGTAAAGGATGCAGGTTACGCAGCTGGTGCTCGTAAGGTTTACATCATCGAAGAGCCAATGGCAGCAGCAATTGGTGCTGATCTGCCAATTCATGAGCCAACTGGAAACATGGTGGTTGATATTGGTGGTGGAACTACTGAGGTTGCAGTTATTTCACTTGGTGGAATAGTTGCAGCACTTTCAATTCGCGTCGGTGGGGATGAGTTAGATCAATCAATTATTAATTGGGTTAAGCGTGAGTACTCATTACTTCTAGGTGAGCGCACAGCTGAAGAGATCAAAATGGCTATTGGATCAGCATTTCCACTGCCAGGTGAGCCAGATGCTGAGATTCGCGGTCGCGATTTAGCTACTGGATTACCAAAGACAATTTTGGTTACCTCAGCAGATATTCGAAAAGCGCTGGAGGAGCCAGTGGCAGCAATTGTTAATGCTGTGAAAAACACGCTGGATAAGACTCCACCTGAGTTAGCAAGTGATCTGATGGATCGTGGAATTGTTTTGACTGGCGGAGGAGCACTTCTTCGTGGTCTTGATGAGAGATTACGCCATGAGACTGGAATGCCAATTCATATCTCGGAGCGTCCACTCCAAGCAGTAGCTGAGGGCTCAGGAAAATGTATTGAAGAGTTTGAAGCCTTGGAGAAGGTTTTAATCTCTGAACCTCGTCGTTAATTAAATTGTAAGGGAGTTCATTTGTGGCAAGAGGCGGCGGTAACCGTTCGCGGCTACTTCTAGTCCTCTTACTAGTATCCTCATTATTTTTAATTACCTTAGATCTGCGTGGGGTAAATCTTGCCGGCACATTTAGATCTGGAGTATCCACAGCGGTCTCGCCAGTTGAAAATCTCTTTTCTAGATTGTTTTCACCAATTGGTAACTTCGCTTCAGATATCCGTAACTTTGGACAATCTAAATCAAAGATCAAAGAGTTAGAAAAACAGGTTGATCTACTCAAATCCAAAGAGGTTTTAGATGAGGATGTAATTGGCCAGTTAACTCAGCTAAAAAATGTTTTAGATTTAGCAGGGCGTGGTGGTTACAAAGTTGTGGCAGCAAAGGTAATAAATCGCGGATCATCAACCTCGTTTAACCAAACCCTAACTATTGATGTTGGCAGCAGCGATGGTATCTCTCGAAATATGACCGTTATTTCAGATGGTGGTTTAGTTGGCGTGGTTAAATCTGTAAGTAGTAGCTCCGCCATCGTGTTATTAATGAGTGATCCAACATTTAAAATTGGTGTTCGAATTGCAGGTACACAAAGTATTGGTGTGGTTTCAGGTCAAGGTGGAAACAAGTATTTACTTCAATTACTAGATGCAACTGGTGAGATCAAAGTGGGTGACACATTGGTTGCACGAGGAAGTGAAGGTGGCAGACCATTTGTGCCAGGAGTTCCAGTTGGAACTGTTACAACTGTGCAAAGCAATGCCTCATCCATAACCCAGAATGCTGATGTTGAGGGGATAAGTAATCTTGATCGAGTTGGATTAGTGGCGGTAGTTGTTGCAGGTCCAAAGCAAGATCCAAGAGATTCTCTGATTCCAAAACCAGCTCCAACAGTTACTGTATTTGTAACACCAACCCCTTCAGCAACCAATTAGTAATATGAGTGGCCTAAGAGTTTTAAATACATCATTATTCTTATTAGTAATTTTCTTGATTCAAGAGACAGTTATCTCAAGAATTAAATTTCCAATAGATGGATTTTCCCTCTACCTAGCAGCCCTAATGGTGCTGCTCTCATTAGAGGATCGAAGCGGTTCAATTGTCTTTGGCTTTATTGGCGGCTTGATAATGGATCTATCAATCGCAGCTGATACCCCTTTTGGGCAGTGGGCATTGATTTTAACTTTAATTGGTTACCTATTCTCACTTAATAAGGAGAGTATTGGCGACTTCACCCAATCCCCATTTGTTTTCGTGACATTTATTAGCTTGGCATCAGCATTTGCCTTGGTGGTGTATTTGGTAATTGGTGCGCTGCTGGGTCAAAACAACGGCACCTTGTCTCACTTGATTTCAATTGTATTTGCTAACTCTCTTTGGACTTTCTTGATAACACCTCTGTTTCTACCTTTAATCATTAAAGCTAGAACAGCCTTGCTAAGTAATCGAGAGCGTGTATGAGTCTTCGCTCTCGAATAAATCTGATTATCTTTCAAACTCTAGTTTTCTCTTTGATGTTTGCATTGTTTGGTCGCCTCTTTTATCTACAGATTTTAGAAAGTGATAAGTACCAAGATGCTGCGATCAGTATTCAAAGCCGAGATGTGGTCACACCTGCTGTGCGAGGTGCGATCACCGACATAAATGGTGTGCCAATGGTGGTTGATCTGCCAGGACTTGTAGTTTCAATTAATCGCATTGAACTTGATAAGCAGCAAGATAAAGGTGTTTCAGTACTATCAAAAGTGGCAAACCTTTTCGGACTTGAGTATTCAGATATATATCAGCGGACAAGATTATGTGGTGAGTTACCTAGAGATAATCGAGCAGGATGCTGGAACGGCACTAGATATCAACCAATCCCACTTATTGGAAATGCTTCACAAGATTTGGCGCTTAGGATTATGGAAAATGCTGATCTCTACACAGGCGTTGAGGTGCAATCTGTTCCAATTCGAAGTTACCCATCTCTTGAAAATGAGAATGTTGCCCATGTTTTAGGTTATGTCGGCGCAGTAACTGATGAGGATTTAAAGAATCCTGAGGTGAATTACTACCGTAATGAGGTAGTTGGTAAATCAGGGCTAGAGGTTCAGTACAACCAGTTCTTGCGGGGAACACCTGGTGTTAGAACATTTCTAGTAAATCGCAAAGAGGTTGTAACAAAACAAAATAAGAATATTCAGGCGATTGCAGGAAACAATCTAATTACAAATATTGATGCCAAGCTTCAATCTGGAGTTGAAAAGGCACTGGCAGCAGCGGTGCAGCGAGCTAGGGCTTCAGGTTTTCGTGGTGATTCAGGAGCTGCAATAGTTCTTGAAATCAAAACTGGACGGGTATTGGCGATGGCCTCATACCCAACCTATGACCCAACAATTTGGCAAAAAGGTTTAACAGTTAAGCAAGCGCAGGATTTATTTAGTGAGGCAAAGGGTGTGCCCGCACTCTCTAGACCACTACAAGGATTATTTGCACCAGCCTCTACCTTTAAAGCAATCTCAGTTGTAGCAGCAGCAGATGCTGGCTACTCACTTAATGCCAGTTATAACTGTCCAGCATTTGTTGAGATCGGAACTAGAACCTTTAAGAATTTTGGAAGTGTTGGCGCAGGTCGCATTCCCTTAGATCTTGGCCTTGCAATCTCATGTGACTCACTTTGGTATCAAATGGCATATGACGAGTGGGTTAGAGATGGTGGATTACGTCCAAAATCATCACCAAGTGATTACTTCTTTAAAGCTGCTAAAGCATTTAGCATCGGCATTTTAACTGGAATCGATCTACCAAGTGAGTTGAAGGGAAGATTGCCAGATCGCCAGTGGAAGCAAAATTGGTATGAACAAAACAAGGAGTTTTACTGCAACTACAAAGATCGGGCTAAGAAAGCTGATCTAACTCCATATTTGATTGAGATTGCCCGCGAGAATTGTTTAGATGGAAACAAGATTAGAGCAGGAGATGCGGTTAACTTTTCAATTGGACAAGGTGACACCTTAGTAACCCCACTTCGTCTTGCCCAAATCTATGCTGCCATTGCTAATGATGGTGTTTACTACAAACCTCAGGTAGCTAGAGCAATTGTTGATGTTGATGGCAAGATCGTTAAAGAATTTAAACCTGAGATAGCTGACACAATTAAAATTGAGCAAAGCACTTGGGATTTTCTTCACCGTGGATTGCGCATGGTGGTAACTAAGGGAACTGCTGCCGGTGTCTTTGCAGGTTTTCCAGTTGAGGTAAGTGGAAAGACTGGAACTGCCCAGGTCTTCGGTAGAAATCCAAATGGTTCACCAAAAGATGACACCTCTTGGTTTGCAGGTTATGGGCCAACAGCTGATCCACAATATGCAGTGGTGATGATGGTTAGCCAAGGTGGTTTTGGTGCATCAACCTCAGGTCTTGGGGTTAGAAATATATTTGAAACATTATTTGGCGTAACCGGTGGTCGAGTTGATCCTGAGAAAGCAATATTTCCAAATGGCGTGCCAACTACAATTGCAAAGGTTGATTTGAAAAAAGTTGCAGAAAAAGTTGATCTAACAAAAGTTAATGGTGGCGGGGTGAAGAAAAAATGAGTCAAAGTATTAAGTACCGCAGTGCCAATCGAGGAGCCTTTGGTGGCTTTGATAAATTGCTCTTGCTTGCAGTTGGTGGTCTTCTAGTAATGGGCACCTTGTTGGTCTATGCCGGGACTAGGGAGTGGTTTCGCTCTTATGGCTTAGATCCAGAGTATTACTTAAAGCGCCACAGTTTGAACATCATTATTGGTGGCTTACTTGCTTATGGCACAACATTGATTGATTACCGATTACTTCGGGCCTATACGCCAATAGTTTGGCTGGCTGCGGTAATTGGTTTAGTAATTGTTTTAATCCCAGGTTTTGGCACAGAGATTAATGGCGCAAGAGCTTGGATCTCACTGCCTGGAGGTTTTCAACTTCAACCTGCTGAGTTAGCCAAGATTGCAATCATTGTTGGTATGTCGATGGTGCTAGCAGATCGAGATCAAACCGATAAAGATCCAACTGATTTAGATGTAGTAAAAGCTTTAGCTATTGCGGCAGTACCTATTTTGTTAATTGTGGCTCAGCCAGATTTAGGAACAGTATTAATCATCTCAGCTGCAGTAGTAGCGATGATTGGCGCATCCGGAGCACCAGCAAGATGGGTTGTTGGGTTACTCCTTGCAGCAATTGTCGGGGTATTTGCTGCGGTGCAAACTGGTGCGGTCAGTCAGTATCAGGTGGCACGTCTGCAATCCTTTGTTGATCCATCAGCAGATCCGCAGGCAACTGGATATCAACTTAGACAATCGAGAATCACTATCGGCTCAGGAGGTTTTCTTGGCAAAGGATTGTTTGAAGGACCACAGACAAATGGTCGATTTGTCCCAGAACAACAAACAGATTTTATCTTTACCGTAGCAGGTGAGGAGCTTGGCTTTGTTGGCAGCTCATTAATTTTAGCGCTCTACTTCTTACTATTTATTAGAGCCTTTTCCATCTGCCGGCGAAGTAGTGATTTATTTGGTCGATTAGTTTGTATAGGAGTTATTGCTTGGTTTGCCTTTCAAACCTTTGAAAACATTGGTATGACTATGGGGCTAATGCCGATGACCGGTGTGCCATTACCATTTTTATCCTATGGTGGCTCATCAATGTTTGCTAATTTAATTGGTGTGGGCTTGTTACAAAATGTCCATGCAAGAAGCCGATAACACGCTTAATTTGCGCTAAGTTGGCAGATTACCTGCCAATCTGCGATACTTCACTCACGCAATCAGCGCGAGGATAAAGATCCAACGCCGCGATAGCGTCGATATTTTTAGCAAGTTAATTAACCAGATTAATTAAAAAAAGTATTGAAAGAGATACTGCAAAACTGCAGTAATTATTTTTGAAAAGGATTTGATTTATATGGCCGATGAGCCTAAAGCACCACGTAAGCGCGCTGCCAAAAAGGCAGTAGATGGCGAAACTAAGAAAGTAAGCAAGAAAGCTGCAGCAATTCCAGTTCCGCTATTTCAAGCAGCCCCTGTTACTAAAACCCCAAAGGTGGCAAAGGCTGCCAAGGTTGAAAAACCAGATGTTGTAGCTGCAGTTTCTGGCAGTGATGAGAGTGAGAAAGAGGAGTTTCGTCGTCGTCGCCGCAGAGGTGGCCGAGGTAGAAGGCGAAATGGCAAAGAGAGTGAGGGTGCAGATGATGCAACCTCAACTGAAGCATTGGATGAGAGCACAGATAGTGATGGCACAACCCACAAACGCCGTCGACGTCGTAGGGCACGTGGTGAGGGTGTAACGCCCGGTGAAACCATTGAAGAGGATGGCGTATTAACTGTTGTAAAGGTTAGACCGGTACGGGTACGTGAACCAAGAAATGAAAACAAGAAATTTGAAAGACGAGATCGAAGTCGTTTTGATCGATCAGATCGTGGCGATCGCAGAGAGCGACGAGATTTCACCCGCAAGCGCGGCACAGTAATCACTGAATCAGAGTTTTTAGCTCGCCGAGAAGCGGTTGAGCGAAGCATGTTGGTTCGCCAGATTGCAGATCGAACTCAGATTGCCATTATTGAAGATGATGTAATGGTTGAGCATTATGTAAATAGAAATAGCAATATCTCATATGTAGGAAATGTCTATTTAGGTAAGGTCCAAAATGTTCTGCCATCGATGGAGGCAGCATTTGTTGATATTGGTAAGGGACGAAATGCAGTTCTCTATGCTGGTGAGGTTAATTGGGATGCTCATGGCTTATCTGATACTGCACCTCGTAAAATTGAACAAGTATTAAAGAGTGGTCAATCAGTATTAGTTCAGGTAACCAAAGATCCAATTGGTCAAAAGGGTGCCAGATTAACCAGTCAGATCTCACTTCCTGGTCGCTACTTAGTTTATGTACCAGGTGGTGGCATGAGTGGTATCTCTAGAAGATTGCCAGATAATGAACGAAATCGATTAAAGGGAATTTTAAAGAACTTAATTCCAGAGCAAGCTGGGGTAATTATTAGAACAGCAGCTGAAGGTGCACCTGAAGCTGAGTTAGAAAGAGATGTCACCCGACTTAAAGCACAATGGGATGATATTGAAAAGCAAGCTAAGAGCTCTTCAACCTCTGCGCCATCACTTTTATATGGTGAGCCAGATCTAACTGTTCGTGTTATTCGAGATATTTTCAATGAAGATTTCAACAAGATGCTAGTCCAAGGTGATCAAGCTTGGGATGACATTCAAAACTACATTGGGCACATCGCACCAGAGCTTGCTACCAAGATTGAGAAGTGGACAGGTCCAAGAGATGTGTTTGCTGAAAACCGAGTAGAGGAGCAGTTAGCCAAGGCTTTTGATCGCAAGGTTTATCTACCATCTGGTGGCTCACTTGTTATTGATCGCACTGAAGCGATGATTGTGATCGATGTTAATACGGGTAAATTTATTGGTAAGGGTGGAAACCTGGAAGAGACTGTTACTAAGAACAACTTAGAGGCAGCTGAAGAGATTGCTCGTCAATTGCGCCTGCGGGATATGGGCGGAATTATTGTGATCGACTTTATTGATATGACCTTGGAATCTAACCGTGAGTTAGTGCTTCGCAGATTAGTTGAGTGTTTAGGACGAGATCGCACCAAGCACCAGGTTGCCGAAGTTACCTCTCTCGGCTTAGTTCAAATGACTAGAAAACGAGTTGGTCAGGGATTAATAGAAGCTTTCTCAACAACTTGTGAAAGTTGTGGTGGTCGAGGAATTCATATTCACGCCGAACCTGTTAAAAAGATAGCTTTGGAAAAAGATATGGAACAGCGTTTTTCAAAGACCAGTAAGGCAAACGTCGATGAAGATTTATCAGAAGATGATGACAAATCAGATGATGAAGATTCAGATAATGAACCAATTAACAATTCAAATGAAAGTGAACAAGAGGTTGAAACACCACCACCAGCTGCAAGGCGAAAAGGTCGCCGGGCTGTGAGCACTGGGGTTATTTCAACCAATTAATCAAGTGAATTTGACCAGGGGTGGATCAATCTCTACCCTTATCCACCTAGCCAGATTGGTAGTAATCGATCTAGGTTAATAAAACAGAAGGAGCAGATGGTGTACGCGATTGTTAAAGCAGGCGGACGACAAGAGAAGGTTTCAGTTGGTGAAACTCTTGTAGTCGATCGCATTGATGCAGCCGTTGGTGCTTCCGTAACTTTTCCAGCAGTACTACTAGTAGATGGCGCAGATGTAATGGCTGATCCAAAAGCACTTGCCGCTGTGAAGGTAACTGGTGAGATATTAGCTGAGCAAAAAGGTCCAAAGATTGCCATCCTTCGTTACAAGAGCAAAACTGGATATCGTCGTCGTCAAGGATTTCGTTCAAAGTTAACTCGCGTAAAAATAACTGGAATTAACAAGTAACTACTACTTAAGGCAGGTGAAAGCAGATGGCAAGTAAAAAGGGTGTCTCCTCCACACGTAATGGTCGCGATTCAAATCCTCAATACCTTGGTATCAAAAGATTTGCTGGTCAGGTAGTTAAGGGCGGAGAGATCTTGGTTCGCCAACGCGGAACCTACTTCCACCCAGGAAAGAATGTTGGCATAGGAAAAGATGACACATTATTTGCGCTACAAGGTGGTTCAGTTGAGTTTGGTCGCGCTCGCGGTCGTCGTGTAGTAAATATCGTTCCGGTTTCTTAATTTTCGCGGATTTTAAATTATGGGTCCGCTAACTGCGGGCCCATTTTTATTTGATCCAAAAGGTATGGAAGGGAGTATCTGATGACAACCTTTGTTGATCGGGTTACCTTGCATGCCGATGCCGGAAAAGGTGGCGATGGTTGCGTCTCAGTTCACCGAGAAAAATTCAAACCATTAGGTGGGCCAGATGGTGGTAACGGTGGCCGCGGTGGCGACATTGTTTTAGTAGTTGATCCAGATGTAACAACCTTGCTGGATTTTCACCACTCTCCGCATCGTAAATCTACTGATGGTAAAAAAGGTGCTGGTGATTTTTGTAATGGCGCAGATGGAAAAGATTTAATTCTCTCCGTTCCAAATGGCACAGTAGTTAAAGATGTAAGCGGTGGCACTATCGCAGATCTAGTTGGTTTTGGAACCAGATTTATGGCCGCCCAAGGTGGCAAAGGTGGCTTAGGAAATGCCGGACTTGCAAACTCAAAACGTCGAGCACCAGGTTTTGCACTCCTTGGTGAGCCAGGTGAGATTCGTACATTATTTTTAGAGTTAAAGAGCGTTGCTGATATTGGTTTAGTTGGTTATCCAAGTGCAGGTAAATCTTCATTAATTGCCGCAATGTCAGCTGCTCGGCCAAAGATCGCTGATTATCCATTTACTACTTTGGTTCCTAACTTAGGTGTAGTTCAAGCAGGAGAGACCAGATTTACTGCAGCAGATGTTCCAGGATTAATCCCAGGTGCTAGCCAAGGCAAAGGATTGGGCCATGAGTTTTTACGCCATGTGGAGCGGTGTGCAGCATTAGTACATGTTTTAGATTGTGCAACGCTTGAGACTGATCGAGATCCAGTAAAAGATTTTGATGTTATTGAAGAGGAGTTAAAGCAGTATGGCGGTCTATCAGATCGACCAAGAATTATTGCGCTAAATAAGATTGATATTCCAGATGGTAAAGCGATGGCAGATATGGTTCAAAAAACTCTTGAAGCTCGTGGCTTTCCAGTATTTCAAGTATCCGCTGCCTCCCGCGAAGGTATGCAGGAGTTAATTTATGCAATGGCGCAGATAATTCAAAAGGTGCGCAAGGATCAAAAAGAGGATCAGGTGGCAAGAATTGTGCTTCGCCCAATTGCAGTAGATGATGCCGGCTTTGAAGTTATTTCAAATGAAGATGGCACGTTTAACATAACAGGTGATAAGCCAGAGCGATGGGTTAAACAAACTGATTTCGCTAATGCTGAAGCAATTGGCTATCTAGCAGATCGACTTGCCTCATACGGAATTGAAAAAGAGTTGTATAAAAAGGGTGCAAAGGCAGGAGATGAGGTTCGCATTGGTTTAGGAGATGAAGCAGTGATCTTTGATTGGGAGCCAAGTATTGAAGCTGGCGCAGAATTATTAGCTGGTGGGCCAAGAGGCGAGGATCTTCGTCTTTCCACACCTTGGCGAATGGATTTACTTGAGGATGATATTGATCAATTAAGTGATGATGAGATTGAAATGCAGTGGGAGTACAACGTGGCAAATCCTAGAACGCCACGGGTTGAAGAAGATGTCCGTTGATTTAAGTAAGTGTAAAAAGATAGTAATTAAGGTTGGTTCATCAACCTTAACTGGCAATGCTGGTGCAAACCTTGATCCACAGGCAATTGATCAACTAGTTGATGTGGTTGCCAAACTAAAAGCAGATGGCAAAGAGGTAATCATTGTCTCCTCTGGAGCAATCGCTGCTGGACTTTCACCTTTAGGACTGGCAAATCGACCATCTGATTTAACATTGCAACAAGCTGCCGCCTCAGTCGGGCAGGGGTTGTTGATGGCTAGATACACCGAGTCATTTAATAGATTTAAGATCACAACCTCGCAATTGCTAATAACTATTGATGATATTAATCGTGCTACACATGTTGAGAATATAAAGGGAGTTTTAGAGTCACTATTAAAGCTAGGTGTAGTTCCGATTGTTAATGAGAATGACACAGTTGGAACTGAGGAGATTAGATATGGTGACAATGATGGCTTAGCCGCATTAGTTACCACTTTAATTAGAGCTGATCTACTTGTGCTAGTAACTGATATTGATGGACTCTATGATGCAGATCCAAGTACACCAGGTGCCAAGCAGATAAATACGGTAAGTGATGTTACTACCTTGGATAAAGCAACATTTGGTGGCGCTGGTGGTGCGGGAGTTGGCAGCGGTGGCATGGTGACAAAAGTTCAAGCAGCTAAAGTGGTAACTGCTGCTGGTATTGGAATGCTTTTAACTAAATTACCAGATCTATCTGCTGGCTTAAATGGTGAAAAGGTTGGAACCTACTTTATTCCTAATTAGTTTTTAAGATTTGAAAGATCAAGTAATACCTTTGTGGTATCGGATTCATGATCTGAATCAGTTGGATTATCACTTAACTTCACAATTACAGTACGAGTTGCTGGATTCACAAAGATAAATTGACCATGCAAGCCAAGTGCTAAAGAAGTATTTGGGTAGGGATGCCAAACCTGAGCGGCATATCCCCAATCTCTGTCTAAGGTAGTTACTGGCGTGCTCATTCTCCTCAACCATTTGTTATCAATTATTTTATTTGGGCCGGCATAGCCTCCATTTAGTAGCAACATCCCGATTCGACCATAATCAATTGCCGAGGCGTTAAAGCAGCAAAAAGTCTTTTCAGTTCCGCCGATGCGATCAACATTCCAGGTGGCCGGGTATTTTGCCCCAACTAATTGCCATACATTCTCACTAAAGTAATCAGCTATCCGATTACCTGTTACCTTCTTAATAATCATTCCCAACATCATCGTGTCAACACTTCGATACTCAGAATCACTACCTGGCTCAAATGCCATCTTGCGATTGTTCTTTAAAAACCAGTCAACATCTGTGGATGCATACATTTGGGCAATTGCAACGCCCCAACCAGCAGGACCAGATGGGTAATTATCGCTAACACCAACACCATCTACCTGTGCCACATTAATCTCTAGATCACCATACTCTGTTGACCAGGATTGCTCAGTTGCTAATTTTGTTGCTACAGCAATTTGGTCTGCGATCTTTTTTGTTGGCAAGTCGCAATTTATTACTACGCCAGCCTCTGCTAATGCTTTAAGTGCCATTGGTGTAAAAGAGTCAGATATGGCTTGATCGATCAATAAAGTTTCAGCTGCGTTACACACACTTGGACGATCACATTTAGAGTTAATCAAAATCGCAATTGCTTTGCTTAAATCAGCTGACTTATCAACATAAACATGGCAAACCCCAGCACCAGTTTCAATTGTTGCAACGGTTGCATTTTCAACTACGGAGCGAATTAACTCAGCACCACCTCTTGGAATAACCAGATCAACTAAACTTTTAGCAGTTAGCAGAGCCGAAACGGTTGAGCGATCATCAGAGGGAATCAATTGGACTACCTCTTGGGATATTTTTGAGCCAGCAAAAGCCGTGCGGATTACATCCACCAATACCTTATTGCTTTCAGATGCACTTGCAGATCCGCGAAGTAATGCAGCATTTCCAGATTTAATTAAAATTACTGCCGCATCCACAGTCACATTAGGCCGTGCTTCATAAACCATACCAACCACACCAAATGGAACTGATAACTGTTTTAGATTCAAACCATTATCTAAGTTTCGCTCAATTAATACCCGCCCTAACGGATCAGGTAGTTTTGCAATCTCTCTGGCGCCGGCGGCCATGTCCATAATTCGCTTTGTTGTAAGTAGTAGTCGATCCTGTAGTGATTGACTAATTCCAGCAGTTTTAGCATTTTGCATATCAATTTGATTTGCTTTAAGAATCAAATCAGAGTTTTTCTCTAAACCTTCTGCAATCTTTGTTAAAACCAGATCCCGCTCTTGACGAGTGGAGGTGGAAAGAGTGGTGGATGCATTAGCTGCTTTAGTTGCAATCTCTGCGATTATCGTTGTGGCATCCATCGGCTAAGCCTATGCTCAATTAGGCTATGGCTGTGATGCGATTGTTTAGATTTATCCGTAATACGGTAATCACGCTTGCGGTGATTTATGGAGCGCTATTTATCTTCACTCGGGTAATTCACTATCCAGAGCCAATCGCTGCAATTAAGTTGGGACTAGCACCAGCCTCTAAGACTCCCACCCTGATGCCATGGCATGTGATCGATCCAGCTGCAAAACCAATCACCCTGCCAGTTGCATCTGAAAAAATGCCAGCTGAGATTATGTATAAAGGCACATCATTGCCCTTCAATGAGTTTCTTAAGCAAACTGATACCAATGCATTTATTGTGATTAGAAATGGTGTGATGAGCTTTGAGTGGTACAAAGAAGGCGTAACACAAAGTACCCAATTACCCTCTTACTCAGTTGCTAAAACCATGACCTCAATCATGATCGGTCAATTGATCAATCAGGGCAAAATTAAAGAGAGTGATAAATTTATTGATTACTTCCCAAATCTAAAAGCTGGAACAAGTTTTGATTTAGTAACAATTGAGCACCTACTTGATATGAAAGCTGGTGTTGGTGTTAGCGATAATTACCCATCTGGTCCTGCTGGTTGGGGCGTTGCAATTGCCCAAATGTATGCATCCACAGATGTTGACTGGTTTTTAAAGAACAATCG
>KB912733.1 GCA_000383815.1 actinobacterium SCGC AAA027-J17 | reverse complement strand
TGCAAATCTAACTAAGTCACAGGTTGAAGATATCGCTAAGCAAAAGATGGTGGATCTAAATGCCAATGACCTAGAGATGGCATCTCGAATTATTGCCGGTACTGCTCGTTCGATGGGTATTACCGTCTCTAACTAAAAAGAAAAAAATGTGGGAGAACCTCGCTGGTTCGCAAACACCACAACCCCAATCTTGAAAACCCTTTCAAGATTAACTAAGAGGAGAAGAAATGAAGCGAAGTAAGAAATATAAGGCCGCTGCAGAAAAGATTAAATTAGATAATCTTTATATGCCGGGCGAGGCAATGAAGTTAGTTAAAGAGACTTCAACTGTTAAATATGATGCAACTGTTGATATTGCATTATTTCTAGGTGTGGATCCAAAGAAAGCAGATCAAGCAATTCGCTCCACAGTTAACCTGCCACATGGAACTGGTAAGACTGCCAGAGTTCTAGTTTTCGCAGGTGGCGAGCGCGCTGAAGAAGCACGTGCTGCCGGAGCTGACATTGTTGGCGCAGATGAATTAATTGATGAGGTGGCTAAGGGCCGTCTTGATTACGACGCAGTAGTTTCAACACCTGAGTTAATGGGAAAGGTTGGCCGGCTTGGAAAGGTTCTTGGACCTCGTGGCTTAATGCCAAATCCAAAGACTGGAACTGTGACTACAAATGTTGCTAAAGCTGTAACTGATATTAAGGGCGGAAAGATTGAATTTAGAGTTGATAAGAATTCAAACCTTCACTTTGTAATTGGCAAGGTTTCATTTACCGCCGAGCAATTAGCAGAAAATTATGCTGCTGCAATTGAAGAGGTAATGCGAGCAAAGCCATCTTCATCTAAGGGCAGATTTATTAAGTCCGCTACCGTCTCTTCCACAATGAGCCCAGGCATCAAACTTGATACCTCAGTTGCTCGTGATGGTGGAGCCCAGATCCAATAAAGGAAGTAATTTTGACTTGGGTGGGCCGAAAGGCCTACCCTTGGCTTATTCAAGTCGGACTAAGAAATTAGTAAGGCTAGAAACCAAAGACTGCAGGTCTTTTAAAGTAAATCTTTAAAAGGTAATTGTTGAAAAACAACCCGCATAGGTGCCAACGATTACCTCGTGTGCATTTATGCGCCGAGGTTTTTCTTATTTAGAAAGGATGCCAAATGGCAACCCCAGAGAAGACAGCTGCTGTGGCAGAGATCGTTGAAGATTTCCGCACCGCAAATGCAACTGTGCTGACTGAGTACCGCGGTCTTTCCGTTGGTTTAATGAAGCAACTACGTAGATCACTTGGCGTAAAAAACAAGTATTCAGTAGTAAAGAACACCCTGACAAAAATTGCTGCTAAAGAGGCGGGCGTTGATTTAGATCCAGCATTACTTGCTGGCCCATCTGCTGTGGCATTTATTAAGGGCGATCCAATTGATGCTGCTAAAGCATTACGTGATTTTGCTAAAGAGAACCCACTTCTTGTAATTAAGGGTGGAATCTTTGATGGCAAGGCAGTAACAACTGCTGAGATTATGCAACTAGCTAATCTTGAATCTCGCGAGGTTCTACTAGCCAAGATTGCTGGTGCTATGAAGGCATCAATGTCTAAGGCAGCTAGAACATTTGACGCACTTCGAATCAAGATGGAGGCCGGTGCACCAGCACCAGTTGTCGCCGAAGTTGTAGCTGAAGTAAAGGCAGAGGCACCAGTTGCTGAAGTAGTTACCGAAGCACCAGTTGCACAGGATGCAACACCAGAGGTTGTCGCCGAAGCAGCACCTGCTGCTGAAAGCACAGAAAACTAAACCGACCCCCAACCCCCGTACTCATACCAAGAGTTGGAGTCGGGATTAGCAGAAAAGGAAAGAACATGGCAAAGCTAAACACCGTAGATCTATTAGGTCAGTTCAAAGATATGTCTTTGGTTGAACTAACAGAGTTTGTTAAAGCATTTGAGACAGAGTTTGATGTAACAGCTGCTGCACCAGTTGCAGTTGCTGCTGCAGGTGGCGCCGCCGCCGGAGCTGCCGATGCTGCACAAGATGAGTTCACCATCATCCTTGAGGATGCTGGTTCTCAGAAGATTGCAGTTATCAAAGAGGTTCGCGCACTTAACTCCAGCCTGGGTCTAAAAGAGGCCAAGGATCTAGTTGATGCCACCCCAGCAACCATCATGGAGAAGGCTGATAAGGCAACCGCCGATAAGGCAAAGGCTGCATTTGAGGCTGCTGGCGCTAAGGTCACAATCAAGTAAGTACTTGAATTAGACAGAAGGGGCAGAGGTTAGATACTCTGCCCCTTCACAATTTTTAAAACCAAAAGGTCCTCGGCATATAGCGGCTATGACCTTGCGGTAGCCGTGTGTTTTAACGCAGTTAACTACTGGAGGAAACTTTGGCCGCTTCAAAAATTAAATCTCATGCTCCACGTCGTGTTTCATTCGCAAAGATTCGTGAACCTCTTGAGGTCCCAAATCTACTTTCTCTTCAATTAGAAAGTATTGATTGGCTACTAGGTAACGATGCATGGCGCGCTCGCCTAGCTGATGCTGAAAAATCACATCGCGGTGAAGTGCCAAAACAATCTGGACTTGAAGAAATTTTTGAAGAGATCTCACCAATTGAAGATTTCCAAGGATCGATGTCACTTTCATTCCGTGAACATCGTTTTGAACCACCTAAGTACACAATCGCAGAGTGCAAAGAGCGCGATATTACTTATGCCGCCCCACTTTTCTTAACCGCTGAGTTCACCAATAACATCACTGGTGAAATCAAGTCACAAACTGTTTTCATGGGTGACTTCCCATTAATGACACCACGCGGAACTTTCGTAATCAACGGAACCGAGCGCGTAGTTGTTTCTCAATTAGTTCGCTCACCTGGTGTTTATTTTGAGCGCACAATTGAAAAGACATCAGATAAAGACATTTTCACAACCAAAATTATTCCAAGCCGTGGCGCTTGGCTTGAGTTTGAAGTTGATAAGAAAGATATGGTCGGTGTTCGCATTGACCGCAAGCGTAAGCAATCTGTAACAGTATTTCTAAAAGCCCTTGGCTGGAGCAGTGCACAAATTCTTGAGCAATTTGGTGAGTTTGAATCCATCAAATTAACTTTAGAAAAAGATAATGTGGAGACTCAAGATGAGGCGTTGCTAGATATTTATCGCAAACTTCGTCCAGGTGAGCCACCAACTAAAGAGGCTGCACAAAACTTAATTGAAAACCTTTACTTCAATCCAAAGCGATATGACCTAGCAAAGGTTGGTCGATTCAAGGTAAATAAGAAGCTTGGTCTTGAGTTAGATCTAAACCGTGGTCTGTTAACTATTGAAGATATTGTCGGCACAATTAAATACCTAGTTGCACTACATCGCGGAGATGCGCTGATGGAGTACGGCAAAGAGGTACGTGTTGAAACTGATGACATCGACCATTTTGGTAACCGTCGCCTTCGAACCGTTGGTGAGTTAATTCAAAACCAGGTTCGTACCGGACTATCTCGTATGGAGCGAGTTGTGCGCGAGCGCATGACCACCCAAGATGTAGAAGCAATTACCCCACAAACATTGATCAATATTCGCCCAGTTGTGGCATCAATCAAAGAGTTCTTTGGTACATCACAACTTTCCCAGTTCATGGATCAAACAAATCCACTTTCAGGTATGACACACAAGCGTCGTCTATCCGCACTTGGACCTGGTGGTCTATCTCGTGAACGTGCTGGCTTTGAGGTTCGAGATGTTCACCCATCTCACTATGGTCGTATGTGTCCAATTGAAACTCCAGAAGGTCCAAATATTGGTTTGATTGGATCTTTAGCTACATATGCCCGTGTTACACCATTTGGTTTTATTGAAACTCCTTATCGCAAAGTTGTTGAGGGCAAGGTAACTGATCGAATTGATTACCTAACCGCTGATGAAGAGGATGAACACATTATTGCCCAGGCTAACGCCCCATTAACTGATGACAATCACTTTGTGGAGCCAAGAGTTTTGGTTCGCCGTCGTGGTGGTGAGGTTGAAAATATTCAAGCATCTGAGGTTGATTACATGGATGTTTCACCACGCCAGATGGTTTCTGTTGCAACTGCAATGATTCCATTCTTAGAACATGATGATGCTAACCGTGCGCTGATGGGTGCAAACATGATGCGCCAAGCGGTTCCTCTAGTAAGAGCTGAAGCACCACTAGTTGGAACTGGCATGGAGTTTCGCGCCGCAGTAGATGCTGGTGATGTATTACTTGCTCGCAAATCAGGTGTGGTAACTGAGGTTAACTCTGATCAGGTACATGTTAAAAATGATGATGGTTCAACTGAAACCTACTTTGTTGAGAAGTTTGTGCGTTCAAACCAAGGCACTAGCCGAAATCAAAAGGTAGTTGTCTCAGTTGGCGAAAAAATTGAAACTGGCGCAGTAGTTGCAGATGGTGCAAGTACTGAGATGGGCGAAATGGCTCTAGGTAAAAACCTGCTTGTGGCATTTATGTCATGGGAAGGTCATAACTATGAGGATGCAATTATTCTTTCGCAACGTTTGGTTCAAGATGATGTGCTTACCTCTATTCACATTGAAGAGTATGAAGTAGATGCTCGTGATACCAAGTTGGGTGCTGAGGAAATCACTCGTGATATTCCAAATGTTTCTGAAGAGGTATTAGCAGATCTTGATGAGCGCGGAATTATTCGCGTTGGCGCAGATGTTGTGCCAGGAGATATTTTGGTTGGAAAGGTAACACCTAAGGGTGAAACTGAATTAACCCCAGAGGAGCGTTTACTTCGCGCCATTTTTGGTGAGAAGGCACGTGAAGTTCGCGATACCTCTCTTAAGGTTCCACATGGTGAGTCTGGCAAGGTAATTGGCGTAAGCATTCAAGACTCCGAAGAGGGATTTGAATTAGCAGCTGGCGTTAACCAGGTGGTTCGTGTTTACGTTGCTCAAAAGCGCAAAATTCAAGATGGTGACAAACTTGCTGGCCGTCACGGCAACAAGGGTGTTATCTCAAAGATTTTGCCAGTTGAAGATATGCCTTTCTTAGAGGATGGGACACCAGTTGATGTTGTATTAAATCCACTTGGTGTTCCAGGACGTATGAATGTTGGTCAGGTATTAGAGACTCACCTAGGTTGGGTTGCTAAATCTGGTTGGAAGTTAGAAGGAAATGAGGAGTGGCAGAGCTCCTTGCGCGCAAATGGTTACGCCGAAGCACCAGCAAATACCAAGGTGGCAACACCAGTATTTGATGGCACTCGCGAAGAGGAGTTATCAGGACTACTCGGTTCAACTCTGCCAAATAAAGACGGCATGCGTTTAATTGGTGCAGATGGTAAAGCTCAATTATTTGATGGCCGCACTGGTGAGCCATACAAGCAACATATTTCAGTTGGTTATATGTATATCTTGAAGCTGCACCATTTAGTAGATGACAAGATCCATGCTCGTTCAACCGGTCCTTACTCAATGATTACGCAACAACCGTTGGGCGGAAAAGCTCAATTTGGTGGACAGCGCTTTGGTGAGATGGAAGTTTGGGCGCTGGAAGCATATGGCGCTGCATACACACTCCAAGAGTTGTTAACTATTAAATCTGATGACGTCTTAGGACGTGTAAAGGTTTATGAGGCAATTGTTAAGGGTGAAAATATTCCAGAGCCAGGAATTCCTGAGTCATTCAAGGTACTGGTTAAGGAAATGCAATCACTTTGTTTAAATGTTGAAGTGCTCTCTTCAGAGGGTGTAGCGATTGAAATGCGCGACACTGATGAAGAGGTATTTAGGACCGCCGAGGAGTTAGGTATCAACTTATCCCGAGTTGAGCCAAGCTCTGTAGAAGAAGTGTGAGGAGAAGATAACCATGTTAGATGTTAACTTTTTTGATGAGTTAAGAATTGGTCTTGCCTCCACTGACAATATTCGTGAGTGGTCATTTGGTGAGGTTAAAAAGCCCGAGACAATTAACTACCGAACCCTAAAGCCAGAAAAAGATGGTTTATTTGATGAGAAGATCTTCGGACCAACTCGTGACTGGGAATGTTATTGCGGTAAGTACAAGCGCGTACGGTTTAAGGGAATTATCTGCGAGCGGTGCGGAGTTGAGGTAACTCGCGCCAAGGTACGTCGTGAGCGCATGGGACATATTGAGTTAGCAGCTCCAGTAACTCACATCTGGTATTTCAAAGGTGTACCAAGCCGTCTTGGTTACCTGCTTGATCTTGCACCAAAGGATCTTGAAAAAGTAATTTACTTTGCTGCTTACATGATCACTGAGGTTGATACTGAGGCTCGTGCTGAAGATATGCCTACCTTGGAGAAGAAGTACGCATCAGATTACAAAAAGGTTGAATCTCGTCGCGATCTTGAATTAGATACCCGTACTAAGAAAATGGAATCTGATTTAGCAGATCTTGAAGATGAAGGCGCAAAGGCAGATGCTCGCCGTAAGGTGCGCGAAGCTGGTGAGCGCGAACTAAAAACAATTCGTGATCGCTCTCAAAAAGAGTTAGATCGTCTTGAAGCGGTTTGGAATCGCTTTAAGAATCTAAAGGTTCAAGATCTTGAAGGTGATGAATCCTTATACCGTGAACTTCGTGATCGTTACGGCGTTTACTTCAAGGGATCAATGGGTGCGCAAGCAATTCAATCTCGCCTTGAAACCTTTGATCTACAAACTGAATTTGATAAGTTAACTGAGCTTTCTCAAACCGGTAAGGGTCAAAAGAAGACTCGCGCCATTAAGAGATTAAAGGTTGTTAACTCATTTTTAAATACTAGAAACAAGCCAGCATCTATGGTGCTTGATTGTGTTCCAGTTATTCCACCAGATCTTCGTCCAATGGTTCAACTAGATGGTGGCCGTTTTGCAACTAGCGATCTAAATGATCTATATCGCCGTGTTATTAACCGAAATAATCGTCTAAAGCGCCTAGCTGATTTAGGTGCTCCAGAAATTATTGTTAACAACGAAAAGCGTATGTTGCAAGAAGCGGTTGACTCATTGTTTGATAACGGCCGTCGCGGTCGTCCAGTAACAGGTCCTGGCAACCGTCCACTTAAATCACTTTCTGACATGCTAAAGGGTAAGCAGGGACGATTCCGTCAAAACTTACTTGGAAAGCGCGTTGATTACTCTGGCCGTTCAGTAATTGTGGTTGGTCCGCAACTTAAATTGCACCAGTGTGGTCTGCCTAAGCAAATGGCACTTGAGTTATTCAAGCCATTCGTAATGAAGCGATTGGTTGATTTAAATCATGCGCAAAACATTAAATCTGCAAAGCGTATGGTTGAGCGTGCTCGTCCAGTAGTTTGGGATGTATTAGAAGAGGTAATTGCTGAGCACCCAGTACTACTAAACCGTGCACCAACTCTGCACCGCCTTGGTATTCAAGCATTTGAACCACAGCTAGTTGAAGGAAAAGCTATTCAGATTCACCCATTAGTTTGTACTGCATTTAACGCAGACTTTGATGGTGATCAGATGGCTGTTCACTTACCTCTATCTGCTGAAGCACAAGCAGAGGCTCGAGTATTAATGCTTTCTAGCAACAATATTTTGTCTCCAGCTTCCGGCCGACCAATTACATCTCCTACCCAGGACATGGTGCTTGGTCTTTACTTCCTAACCTCACTACGTGAGAAGCAATTGGGAGAGGGCAGAGCATTTTCATCAATTGCAGAAGCGGTAATGGCATTTGATCAAGGCTCACTATCTCTACAAGCGAAGATCAAACTTCGTATTGATAAGAGTGGTGTGGCTGAGACTCGTGAAACTACTTTAGGTCGTGCTTTATTTAATGAGGTACTACCTGCTGACTTCCCATTTGTTGATTACGATGTAACTAAGAAGCTACTTGGTTTAATTGTTGATAATTTGGCTGAAGGTTATGCCAAGGTCACAGTTGCACAAACCTTAGATGCTCTTAAATCACTTGGTTTCTACTGGGCAACCAGAGCTGGTGTAACTATTTCGATTAATGATGTTGTAACACCAGGTCGCAAACGCGAAATCTTGGAAGGTTACGAAACTAAGGCTGACAAAGTTCAATCACAGTACGAAAAGGGATTGATTACTGATGATGAGCGACGCCAAGAGTTAATTGAGATCTGGACACTTGCTACCAATGAGGTTGCAAAGGAGATGGAAGATAACTTCCCTCGAACTAACCCAGTTTGGATGATGGTTTACTCAGGTGCACGTGGAAATATGATGCAGATCCGCCAAATTGCAGGTATGCGCGGACTTGTAGCTAACCCAAAGGGTGAAATTATTCCTCGTCCGATTAAATCTAACTTCCGTGAAGGACTTTCAGTACTTGAGTACTTCATTTCAACTCACGGTGCTCGTAAAGGTTTGGCAGATACCGCACTTCGTACTGCTGACTCAGGTTACCTAACCCGTCGTCTTTGCGATGTTGCCCAAGATGTAATTATTCGTGAGGAAGATTGCGGAACTGATCGTGGTCTGACCCTAAAGATTGCCGCAAAGGATTCAACTGGCACATTAGTTCGTGATGACCATGTTGAAACATCTTTGTTTGGTCGAAACCTAGCTGAGGATGTTTCAGCTTCCGGCAAGGTTATTTTGACTGCTGGCACAGATCTTGGTGATCGCAATATCGACACATTAGTTGCAGCAGGCGTTGAAGAGGTAAAGGTTCGCTCAGTTCTAACTTGCGATAGCAAGGTTGGACAGTGCGCAATGTGTTACGGACGTTCAATGGCCGCTGGCAAGATTGTTGATGTCGGCGAAGCAGTTGGAATTATTGCAGCTCAATCAATTGGTGAGCCAGGAACCCAGTTAACAATGCGTACCTTCCACACCGGTGGTGCTCAGTTGCTCGGTGAAACTCAAATTACCCATGGTCTACCTCGTGTACAAGAGTTGTTTGAGGCTAGAACTCCAAAGGGTGTAGCGCCAATTGCAGAGGCTGCTGGAACAGTTTCATTCTTAGAAGATGCCAAGGGCAAGAAGATTGTGGTTACCCCAGAAGATGGTGGTGAAGCAGTTGCTTACCCAATTACCCGTCGTCAAAAACTTCTAGTAGAAGAGGGACAACGTGTTGGAGTTGGTCAACAATTAGTTGTTGGCGCAATTGATCCTAAGCAAGTACTTCGTATCTTGGGACCTCGTCAAACTCAGATTCACTTAGTAAGTGAAATTCAAGAGGTTTATCGTATGCAGGGTGTTTCTATCCACGATAAGCACATTGAAATTATCGTTCGCCAAATGTTAAAGCGCATCACAGTTCTTGAGCCAGGCGATACTGATTTACTACCAGGAGAGTTAGTTGAGCGCGGTCGCTTTGAAGAAGAGAACCGTCGCGTAGTTTCAACTGGTGGCAAAGCTGCCTCTGGTCGACCTGAGTTGATGGGTATTACTAAAGCCTCACTTGCAACTGAGTCATGGTTGTCAGCGGCTTCATTCCAGGAGACAACTCGTGTTCTAACGGATGCAGCGTTGTCTGAAAAGAGTGATCCACTCCTTGGTCTAAAGGAGAACGTAATCATCGGTAAATTGATCCCAGCTGGTACTGGACTTGCTCGTTATCGCAACGTTCGAGTTGAGCCAACTGAGGAAGCAAAGGCTGCAGTTTATGCCGCATATGATGAATTCGAGTTCACTCCATTTGAATCACAAGGTTCAGGTGAAGCAGTTCGTTTGGATGAGTTCGAGGTTCGTTAAACAAATTAACTACGAAAGTGGCCGGCGCTAAATAATTGCGTCGGCCACTTCGCATTTAACGCTACTACTACCAACAGTTGGTACTTGTTCAGGAGTGATATTTGTTTGACCAGAGTAAATTGTTGATGGCCTTGGTGAAAAACTTAAGCCATCAGTTTTCCAAGCGATAATTTCTTTACCTGCTTTATCAAAGGCAATCAGATCACAACGATAACTTTGATCAGCCTTGATTCCTAAAATATTAAATTGTGAAAGAACGTAGTAACCAGTCTCTGGATCATGAATAGTTTTAGTCTTTACAACTTTAACCTGCGCTGGCGCGTACTTTGGCACCTTACTAACATAAGAACTTTTCTCGTAGATATATGTGTAGATCTCACTAATGTTTCCACAATCTGGTTCATTAGGATAAACACAATCCTGTGGGCCACTTACACTAAAAACATATGCTTGATCACTCCATTGCTCAACACCCCAATCGGGTGGTTCATTGGGATTAGCAACTACATTCCAAACACTTTTTTCCCAAAGAAAAAACACAACTGCATCAACTGGTTCACCTTTGGTTGGGGTGTAAAGAATCTTTGCCGATTGGATCGGTTTAAAGCCACCTGATCCAAAGGTCCAGCCAACTTGTTCCTCACTCATTTGCTCTAATCTCATTTGCGGGAACAGGTGAAGTGGTAATTTCATATCAAATGGAATAAGCCCTAAACCTTGGTTATAAAGCACTTTTTTGCAATCAGATATTGGCTTATAGGCATATCCCTCACCTAATAGCTCATCACCAGATTTAGCTAAAGTTATTTGTCGCTTTGATTCAACTCCTTCAGATTGGAAGGTGAAATCAATAGTTAATTGATTTGAATCTAACTTTGCGTTAAAAACACCGTAGGAGCTATCTTTTTCATAGTTTTGAAAAATTAGTTCACCAGTTAACTGATCAGCGGTGGGATCTTTTATTTGAAGTAGGGAGCTTGAGTCACCAACTATTGCGTGGTAGCAGTTTTGAAGTTTTGAGGTCGAGGGAAAAAACTTAGGTTGAAACAATCCAAATAAAAATGCAATTATTAAGATCGCAATCGGGATAAGAATATTTTTACGAGCCAACTTTCAACCTTTCAAAAATACCGTAAGTGCGCCAGCGATGAAGTGGCAGATAAATGCAGCAGCTGTCATTGCATGAAATAACTCATGAAAACCAAACCAGTTGATTGAAAAGTTTGGTTTCTTAAGCGCGTAGATAACTCCACCTGCTGAGTATAAAACCCCGCCAGTTAAGATAAGTACAAATATTGCAACTCCACCTGATTGTAAAAAATCTGGTAAATAAATTACTGCAGCCCAACCAAGTGCGATATATCCTGAGACATATAACCAACGCGGTGCTGATAACCAAAAAATTCTAAGCATTGAACTAAGTAGCGCCCCGCCCCAAGCGACAATTAATAGGATCTTGGTTTGATTTGGCTCTAATAGATATACGGCAAAGGGTGTGTAGGTGCCGGCAATTAAAATTGAGATATTTGAGTGATCGATTCTGCGCCAGATTGCCCTGTTCTTATCATTCCAAGCAATGCGGTGATACAACGCGCTGCAAGTAAACAAGGTCACTGCAGTTAAGGTAAAAATCCCTAAGGTAATTCGCCCGCGAAGCTCATCTGCCAAGGTAATAAGCACCAATCCAGCTACCAGGCTGATTGGCGACATAACTAAATGGACAATTCCACGCAGCTTTGGCTTTTTCACCTATCAACCATAGGTGGGGCAGGAGCAGTTGGTTCGGCGTGTCGCAACGGGAAGAATGATGGGGGTAGGAGTAAAAGCACCGTTTTGACCGGGGCCCTCGCACTGGGCTACCCTTCCCGTCCTGCTCTTTTCTTATTAAGGGCTGCACTAAAACATGCAATTTCGATTGCATCTGATCTGCAAGGAATGGGCAACACGCCCGACCTCGTGGGTCGGGAAAGTGTGGTTAATAAGTGAGAAAAAAGTTTAGATAAATAATTTAAAAATTATTTATTAACTAACAAGTTATAGGAGATGCAGTGCCAACAATTCAGCAGCTGGTCCGAAAGGGTCGCGCCGAGAAGACAGATAAGACGAGCACACCTGCACTAAAAGGTAGCCCGCAACGTCGTGGCGTTTGCACACGTGTTTATACAACTACACCTAAGAAGCCAAACTCTGCGCTTCGTAAAGTTGCACGTGTTCGTCTAACAAGTGGCATGGAAGTTACTGCATACATTCCTGGTGAAGGACATAACTTGCAAGAGCACTCAATCGTTTTAGTTCGTGGTGGCCGTGTTAAAGATCTACCTGGTGTTCGTTACAAAATTGTTCGTGGTTCCCTTGATACCCAAGGTGTTAAAGATCGTAAGCAATCACGTTCACGTTATGGTGCAAAGAAGGAGAAGAAGTAATGCCACGTAAAGGCCCGGTTGCAAAAGACCCAGTTGTTGCAGATCCTGTATACAGCTCTCCTGTCGTTACATCTTTAATTAATAAGATTTTGATGCATGGCAAGCGATCAACTGCTGAAGCTATTGTTTATGGTGCACTTGAGAGCTGCCGCGCAAAGACAAGTGGCGATCCAGTAATTGTTTTAAAGCGAGCATTAGATAACGTAAAGCCAACTGTTGAGGTTCGCTCCCGCCGTGTTGGTGGAGCTACTTACCAAGTACCAGTTGAGGTAAAGCCAGCTAGAGCATTAGCTCTTGGCCTTCGTTGGATTGTTGATAATTCAAGAGAGCGCCGTGAGAAGTCAATGGCGGAGCGATTAGGAAATGAATTAATTGATGCCAGCAATGGCTTAGGCGCAGCAGTTAAAAAGCGCGAAGACACCCACAAGATGGCTGAAGCAAACAAGGCGTTTGCTCACTATCGCTGGTAATAAAAGAGAAAACGGGAGAAGAGAAGAAAATGACAGTTGCAACCGCAATTGATCTAGCCAAGGTTCGCAATATTGGAATCATGGCTCACATTGACGCGGGTAAAACTACGACAACTGAACGAATTCTTTTCTACACCGGAATCAATTACAAAATTGGTGAGGTTCATGAGGGCGCAGCCACTATGGACTGGATGGAGCAAGAGCAAGAGCGCGGTATCACTATTACATCTGCAGCAACTACCTGCCATTGGAAAGATCACATGATTAACATCATTGATACACCTGGCCACGTAGATTTCACAGTTGAGGTAGAGCGCTCCCTTCGAGTTCTAGATGGCGCAGTTGCAGTATTTGATGGCGTTGCTGGTGTTGAGCCACAATCTGAAACAGTTTGGCGTCAGGCAGATCGTTACAACGTTCCTCGTATTTGTTTTGTTAACAAGCTAGATCGAACCGGTGCATCATTTGATCGCTGTGTAGATATGATCAAATCTCGTCTTAATGCCACACCATTAGTACTACAGATTCCAATTGGCGCCGAAGGTGATTTTTCTGGCCTTGTAGATTTAATTGCAATGAAGGCACTTGTTTGGCCGGGCGAGACTAAAAAGGGTGAAGATTATTTAATTGAAGAGATCCCAGCTAATTTAGTTGAGAAGGCAAAACAAGCTCGTATGAAGCGCGAATTTAAAGTAGAGGCAAATGTTGGTAAGCCACAGGTGGCATACCGCGAGACACTTCGTAAAACTGTTTCTCGTTATGACTACACCCACAAGAAGCAATCTGGTGGTTCTGGACAGTTTGCAAAGATTCAGATTTCAGTAGAGCCACTTCCAACTGGTTCTGAAAATCCTTATGAATTCGTAAATAAGATCACTGGCGGTCGTATTCCTAAGGAGTACATCCCATCTGTTGATGATGGTTGCCAGGAAGCACTCGCTAGTGGACCACTTGCTGGTTATCCATTAGTTGATGTGAAAGTAACTCTTCTTGATGGCGCTTACCATGATGTTGACTCATCAGAGTTGGCCTTCAAGATTGCTGGAATCGCAGCATTTAAGGAAGCAGCAAAACTTGCTGGTCCTGTTCTGCTGGAACCAGTTATGTCGGTTGAAGTTATTACCCCTGAAGATTTCATGGGTGATGTCATCGGCGACATCAATAGTCGTCGTGGTCAAATCTTGGCCATGGATGAGCGGTCAGGTGCCCGGATTGTTAAGGCAACAGTGCCACTGTCAGAGATGTTCGGCTACGTCGGAGATCTTCGCAGCAGGACACAAGGTCGCGCGAGCTACAGCATGCAATTTGATTCGTATGCCGAAGTTCCACAAGCGGTATCGAAAGAAATCATTGCGAAGGTTCGCGGCGAGTAAAACCGCAACGACCAGAGCGAAAATCCGAAATAACTACTAACAGCTAAAACAGGAGGAAAAAGTGACAAAGGCGAAGTTCGAGCGGACCAAACCGCACGTAAACATCGGCACCATCGGTCACATTGACCACGGTAAGACAACTCTTACTGCGGCAATTTCCAAGGTGCTTCATGACAAGTTCCCGGATGTAAATCCGCTGATGAATTTTGATCAAATTGATAAGGCGCCAGAAGAGCGTCAACGCGGTATTACTATTTCTATCGCACACATTGAGTACCAAACAGAGAAGCGTCACTACGCACACGTTGACTGTCCAGGACACGCTGACTACATCAAGAACATGATCACTGGTGCAGCACAGATGGACGGCGCAATTTTGGTAGTAGCTGCAACTGATGGTCCAATGCCACAAACTAAGGAGCACGTACTACTTGCTCGTCAGGTAGGCGTTCCTTCAATCGTTGTTGCATTAAACAAGTCAGACATGGTTGATGATGCTGAAATTCTTGAGCTTGTTGAAATGGAAGTTCGTGAACTTCTAAACAAGTATGAGTTCCCAGGAGACACAACCCCAATCGTTCGCATCTCAGCACTTAAGGCACTTGAGGGTGACCAGAAGTGGGTAGATGCATTGCTTGAGTTGATGAATCAAGTTGATAACTTCATTCCACAACCAGAGCGTGAGACTGATAAGCCATTCCTAATGCCAGTAGAAGATGTATTCACAATTACTGGTCGCGGAACTGTTGTTACTGGTCGTATCGAGCGCGGAATTGTTAAGGTCAACGAAGAGGTTGAAATCGTTGGTATCCGCCCAGATGCACAAAAGACAATTGTTACTGGCGTTGAAATGTTCCGTAAGTTACTTGATGAGGGTCAGGCTGGCGAAAACGTTGGTCTACTTCTTCGTGGAACTAAGCGTGAAGATGTTGAGCGTGGTCAGGTTGTTTGTAAGCCTGGATCAATTACACCTCACACAGATTTCGAAGCCTCTGCATACATCCTTTCAAAGGATGAGGGTGGTCGTCACACACCATTCTTTAACAACTACCGTCCTCAGTTCTACTTCCGTACAACTGACGTAACTGGTGTTGTAACACTTCCTTCTGGTACTGAAATGGTTATGCCTGGCGATAACACCGCCATGACTGTAACTCTAATTCAGCCAGTTGCGATGGAAGAGGGACTTCGCTTTGCGATCCGTGAAGGTGGCCGCACCGTTGGTGCAGGTCGCGTAACAAAGATCGTTAAGTAAAAAAAAGAATTATTTCTGGGCTGCTGAAATATGTGGCCCAGAAATAACTAAAAAGATTTACCTAGTAAAGAAGAAGGAGAAGCAAAATGGCCGGACAAAAGATCCGCATTAGGCTTAAGGCGTATGACCATGAGGTGATTGACACTTCAGCGAAGAAAATCGTTGAAACTGTTGAGCGCACTGGTGCTACCGTCGCAGGCCCTGTTCCGCTGCCTACTGAGAAAAACACTTACTGTGTTATTCGCTCTCCACACAAGTATAAAGATAGCCGCGAGCACTTTGAGATGCGCACCCATAAGCGCCTAATCGACATCATCGATCCAACACCTAAAACTGTTGATTCATTGATGCGTCTTGATTTACCAGCTGGCGTTGACATTGAGATCAAGCTCTAAGGGAATATAAAAATGACAACTACGCAATCAAGATCATCTGCCATTAAAGGCATCTTGGGTACGAAGCTGGGCATGACTCAAGTTTTTGATTCCCAAAATAAAATTGTGCCAGTAACTGTAATTGAGGCAGGCCCATGTGTGGTCACTCAAATTCGTACGCTGGAAAAAGATGGCTACACCGCTGTGCAACTAGCATTTGGCGCGATTGAGCCACGTAAAATTTCAAAGCCACTTGCTGGACAGTTTGCAAAGGCTGGCGTAACACCAAGAGCAGATGTTGCTGAACTTCGCACCTCATCAACTGATGGTTATTCAATAGGACAAGAGTTAAAGGCAGATGTATTTGCAGCTGGTGAGATTGTTGATGCCACTGGTACATCAAAAGGTAAGGGAACTGCTGGTGTTATGAAGCGCCATGGTTTCTCCGGTATTGGTGCTGCGCACGGTGTTGATAAGAAGCACCGTATGTCAGGATCTATTGGTAACCGAACTACGCCAGGACGTGTATTTAAGGGCAAGCGCATGATGGGCCGAATGGGTATTGACACTGTTACTACTCAAAATCTTTTGGTTCACTCAGTTGATGCTGCAACCAACAAGATATTAGTTCGTGGATCAGTACCAGGTGCAATTGGTGCCACAGTATTTATTCGCACAGCAGCAAAGATGACTGCAGCTGAAACTGTTAATACAAAGGTTGGTGCCTAATGTCATTGAAAATTGAAGTAAAAGATATTTCAGGTAAAGCAACTGGTTCAATTGATCTGCCAGCAGCAATATTTGATGTGCAGGCAAATGTGCCATTGATTCACCAAGTAGTAGTTGCACAATTAGCTGCAGCTAGAGCTGGAACTCATAAGGCTAAAAATCGTGGTGAGGTTTCTGGTGGTGGAAAGAAGCCATTTAAACAAAAGGGAACAGGTCGTGCTCGTCAGGGTTCAACTCGTTCACCAAACCAACGTCATGGTGGAGTTGCACACGGTCCAGTACCTCGTAAGTATGACCAACGCACACCAAAGAAAATGATTGCAGCAGCGCTTAAGGGTGTTCTATCTGATCGCCAACGCGCATCTCGCATCCATGCAGTTAGTGGAATTGTGGAGGCAACTACAACTAAGGCTGCCATTACTGCAGTTCGCCAATTTTCTGATCGTAAGAATTTGTTAGTTGTCTTATCACGAACTGAGAATGCAGCTTGGCTTGCGCTTAGAAATCATGATGATCTACATCTAATCGTTAATGATCAATTAAATGCCTACGATGTTTTGGTCTCTGATGATGTGATCTTCTCAGAGGGAGCTCTTCGTGACTTTATTGCAGGTCCTGCAACTGGCAAAGGTGCAACAGCTGTTGCCCGCGAGAGTGAAGTAGGAGTATCTGCATGAAAAACTATCGCGATGTATTACTAGCACCAGTAGTTTCTGAGAAGTCTTACTCATTGCTAGATGGCAATAAGTACACATTCTTAGTAGCACCGGATGCCAACAAGACAGAGATCAAGATCGCTGTCGAGAAGGTATTTAATGTAAAGGTATTAAGTGTTAACACCATGAACCGTGAGGGTAAGCGCAAGCGAACTGCAATCGGTTTTGGAAAGCGTAAAGATACAAAGCGTGCGATTGTGCATGTGGCAGCCGGACAACGGATCGACATCTTTGGAGGACCAGTCTCCTAACGGGGGATTGGGACTTAATAAGGAATAGGGAGAAGATAAATGGCACTGCGTAATCTCAAGCCGACCACACCTGGTCAGCGCGGAGCAAGCGTTCCTGATTTTGAAGAGATCACTCGTCAAAAGCCAGAGAAATCTTTAGTTCGCCCAATTAATTCCAAGGGTGGCCGAAATGCAACTGGCCGAGTAACTATGCGCCATCAAGGTGGCGGACATAAGCGCGCCTATCGCTTAATTGATTTTGTTCGTAATGATAAAGATGGCATTCCAGCAAAGGTTGCCCAAATTGAATACGATCCAAACCGAACTGCAAATATTGCATTACTTCACTTTGCCGATGGCGAGAAGCGTTACATCATCGCACCAGATGGTTTAACTCAAGGTGCACCAATTGAAAATGGAGCATCTGCTGATATTAAGCCTGGCAATAACCTGCCACTTCGTAATATTCCAGTTGGAACAATGATTCATGCAATTGAGCTTCGCCCAGGTGGTGGCGCCAAGATTGGTCGCTCTGCTGGATCTGCAGTTCAGTTAGTTGCAAAGGATGGACCATACGCACAACTTCGTATGCCATCAGGTGAAATTAGAAATGTTGATGTTCGCTGCCGTGCCACTGTTGGCACAGTTGGAAATGCCGAGCAATCAAATAGAAATTATGGAAAAGCAGGACGCATGCGATGGAAGGGCAAGCGCCCATCTGTTCGTGGTGTAGTTATGAACCCAGTTGATCACCCACATGGTGGTGGTGAAGGTAAAACATCTGGTGGTCGTCACCCAGTTTCTCCTTGGGGTCTACCTGAAAAGCGCACTCGCAAAAAGAAAGCTAGCGATTCATTAATTATCCGTCGACGCAAGTCCAATAAGAAGAGATAAGGGGGGATCTTAAGATGCCACGCAGTTTAAAGAAGGGTCCTTTCGTTGATCTTCATCTATCTAAAAAGGTAGCTGATCAAAATGAGAAGAACACTAAAAATGTTATTAAGACTTGGTCACGTCGCTCAATGATTACCCCAGACATGATTGGTCACACCATTGCTGTTCATGATGGCCGCAAGCATGTGCCAGTTTTTGTTACTGAAGCGATGATCGGTCACAAGCTTGGTGAGTTTTCACCAACTCGTACCTTCAAAGGTCACTCTCGTGCTGATGGAAAGGCGGTAGTAAGTGAGTAACATCGATACTACTTCCGCATTGATTTCACGGGCTGTGCTTCGTGATTTCCGTGCCACGCCACAAAAAGCACGTCGAGTTGTAAATCTTGTTCGTGGCAAGCGCGCAGATGAAGCACTTAACATGATGAAGTTTGCTAACCAACCAGAGCTAGGCGCTGCGATTTATTCATTAATAGCTTCGGCTGTAGCTAACGCCAAGCAAAAGAATCCATCACTTCGTGATGCCTCTGAACTTTGGATTGTTGAAGCATTAGTTGATGAGGGCTTCACCATGAAGCGATACCGACCACGTGCGCAAGGCCGCGGCTTTGCAATTAACAAGAGATCATCTCAGGTAAGCCTGGTGTTATCTGATGATAAGAACCTTCGCGTAAATAAGAATTTGAAAGCTTCTCAGATGCAAAAGCCAAAGGCACAAAGAAAGCCAGCAGTTATTGCAGATGCACCAGCGCCAACTAAGGCAGCTGATTCATTACCTGATAAGCCAGTAGCAAAGAAGGCAGCGGCCAAGAAGGCAACTGCTAAAAAAGCACCAGCCAAAAAGGCTGCATCTAAAGGGAAGGCCGAGTAAATGGGTCAAAAAATAAATCCACACGGCTTCCGTCTTGGAATTACCACTGATTTTAAATCACGTTGGTATGCCGACAAACTTTACGGTGCCTATGTAAAAGAGGACATCCTGATTCGAAAGCTTATGGCTAAGAAGATGGAGAGAGCTGGCGTATCTAAAATTGAAATTGAGCGAACTCGTGAAAAGGTTCGAATTGATCTATTCACCGCACGTCCGGGAATTGTGATTGGTCGTCGTGGTCAAGAGGCAGACAAGCTTCGAATTGATCTAGAAAACCTAACTGGTAAGCAGGTTCAGTTAAATATTCTTGAGGTTAAAAATCCAGAAACTGATGCGCAATTAGTAGCACAAGGAATTGCTGAGCAATTAGCAGCTCGTGTTTCATTCCGTCGTGCGATGCGTAAGGGAATGCAAACTGCACTAAAGGCAGGAGCTGAAGGAATTCGAGTTCAATGTGGTGGTCGTTTGGGCGGAGCTGAAATGAGCCGTTCTGAGTTCTACCGTGAAGGAAGAGTTCCACTACATACACTGCGCGCTGATATTGATTACGGTTTTGCAGAGGCTCACACAACATTTGGTCGCCTGGGAGTTAAGGTTTGGATTTATAAGGGTGAGGTTATTGAATCTCGCGCCGAGCGTGCTGCTTCAGCTTTAGCTGCAGCAAAAGCTCCAAAGCCAAATCGTACAAACCGAGCTCCTCGTGCCCCACGTGGTGAGGTAACAACTACAACTGTTGCCGAGCGTGCTGCTGCAGCTGATTCTGCTGCAACACCAACTGAGAGCGGAGCTAACTAATGTTAATTCCACGTCGAGTTAAGCATCGTAAACAACACCATCCAAAGCGTGCTGGAAAATCAAAGGGCGGAACTGCTGTTGCCTTTGGTGATTACGGCGTGCAAGCGATGGAGCCAGCATATGTAACTAACCGCCAAATTGAAGCGGCTCGTATTGCAATGACACGTCATATCAAGCGTGGTGGAAAGGTTTGGATCAATATTTATCCAGATCGTCCATTAACAAAGAAGCCTGCTGAAACTCGTATGGGTTCTGGTAAAGGCTCACCTGAGTGGTGGATTGCAAATGTTAAACCAGGTCGAGTTATGTTTGAAATTTCAGGTGTAACCGAGGCGGTCGCAACTGAGGCTATGACTCGTGCGATGCACAAGTTGCCAATGAAGTGCCGAGTTGTTCGCCGAGAGGAGTTCTAATGTCAACGACTACTGCTGAAACATTACGCGCTAGTTCAACTGATGAGTTGAATGAGAAGCTACGTGAGGCTAAGGAAGAGTTATTCAACCTTCGCTTCCAAGCAGCAACTGGCCAATTAGAAAACCACGGTCGATTAACCGCTGTGCGTAAAGAGATTGCCCGGATTTACACAATTTTACGTGAACGTGAACTAGGGATTGGAGTGAGCGCATGAGTAAAGAAAAAGCATCAGCTAACTCTGTAGAGCGTCCATTCCGTAAAACCCGTGAGGGAATTGTTACTAGCGACAAGATGGATAAAACTGTTGTGGTTTCAATTCAAGATCGAATCAAGCACGGCATGTACAGCAAAGTTTTGACTCGCTCTCGCAAGTTAAAAGCTCACGATGAAAGCAACTCAGCTGGCATCGGCGATCGCGTTTTAATCATGGAGACTCGTCCACTGTCAGCAACAAAGCGCTGGCGTGTGGTTGAGATTCTTGAGAAGGCCAAGTAAGGGGCAAAAATGATTCAACAAGAGTCGCGCTTACGCGTTGCCGATAACACTGGCGCAAAGGAATTACTTTGCATCCGAGTGCTCGGTGGCTCATCACGTCGCTATGCAGGTATTGGCGACATCATTGTTTGCTCTGTTAAGGATGCAATTCCTGGTGGCCAGGTTAAGAAGGGTGAGGTTGTTAAAGCTGTCATCGTTCGTACCGTAAAGGAGAACCGTCGAGCTGATGGTTCATATATTCGCTTTGATGAGAATGCAGCAGTAATTGTTAAAGATGATGGTGAGCCACGTGGCACACGTATCTTCGGACCAGTTGCTCGCGAACTTCGAGATAAGAGATTTATGCGAATTATTTCACTTGCTCCGGAGGTGCTATAAAAATGGCGAACATTCGTAAGGGCGATACCGTGCAGGTAATTGCCGGAAAAGATAAGGGCACAACTGGCACCGTACTTTCAGTTGATCGCATCCGCGCACGAGTTTTAGTTGAAGGTGTTAACCGCGTAAAGCGTCACACCAAGGAAACTACCTCTGACCGTGGTGTGAAGGTTGGCGGAATTACCACTGTTGAATCTNCAATTCATCTATCTAATGTGATGTTGGTAGATGGCGATGGCAAGGCAACTCGAATTGGCGCTCGCAAAGATGATGCTGGCAAAAATGTTCGCATCTCCCGCCGTTCTGGAAAGGATGCGTAATGTCTACTGATTTAGCACCACGTCTTAAAGGACGTTACAAAGCTGAGATTGCACCAGCTCTTAAAGCCAAGTTTGGTTATAGAAATGTGATGCAAATTCCAACTCTTACCAAAGTTGTTGTGAACATGGGTGTGGGCGAAGCTGCACGTGATTCAAAGTTAATTGAAGGTGCCATTCGCGACCTTGCCACTATTACTGGACAACGTCCACAGGTAACTCGCTCACGTAAATCTATTGCGCAATTTAAATTGCGTGAGAATATGCCAATTGGCGCTCACGTAACACTACGCAATGATCGTATGTGGGAGTTCACCGACCGCCTGCTTTCAATCGCATTGCCACGTATCCGCGACTTCCGCGGACTTTCACCAAAGCAATTTGATGGAAATGGTAATTACACATTTGGTTTAACTGAGCAGGTTGTATTCCCAGAGATCGAACAGGACAAGATTGATCGAACTCGTGGAATGGATATCACTTTAGTTACCACTGCTAAAACTGACGAAGAGGGAAGAGAGTTGCTTCGCGCACTTGGTTTCCCTTTCCGAGAAAATTAAGAGAGGCAACAACAAATGGCAAAGACATCACTGAAGGTAAAAGCTAGCCGTAAACCAAAGTTTAAGGTGCGCGGTTATACAAGATGCCAACGTTGTGGCCGCGTTCAATCGGTCTATCAAAAATTTGGTATTTGCCGTATTTGCTTCCGCGAAATGGCACATGCCGGAGAGTTACCAGGTATCACCAAGGCTTCTTGGTAATACAAAACCCAACTATCAACTACGAAGCAGGTCCGCAAAATTGCGGAAACCATTTCGAGAAAGGCCAGAGGCCAAAGTAATGACAATGACAGATCCGATCGCAGACATGCTTGCACGTTTGCGTAACGCCAACTCGGCTTACCATGAGAAGGTTTCAATGCCTTCTTCTTCGGTTAAAGCTCGAATTGCTGAGATATTAAAACAAGAGGGATATATCTCTGGTTTTTATATTGAAAGTAATCCAACAGGGTTTGGCAAAACATTAGTTTTAGATCTTAAGTTTGGTTCAAACCGCGAGCGATCAATCGCAGGACTTCGCCGTGTTTCAAAGCCAGGACTTCGAGTTTATGCAAAATCAACCGCCCTTCCTAAGGTGTTAGGTGGATTAGGTGTAGCAATTATTTCAACCTCCTCTGGTTTGCTGACTGATAAGCAAGCCAATAAGCAAGGTGTAGGCGGAGAAGTTCTCGCCTACGTATGGTGATCTAATGTCACGTATTGGAAAAATGCCAATCACAATTCCATCTGGAGTTGAGGTAAATGTTGCTGGTCAATCAGTTTCAGTCAAAGGTCCTAAGGGAACATTGACTCATGTACTTGCTGAACCAATTGCTGCAAAGCAAGAGGGTGCAACTCTTACAATCACTCGTCCAAATGAGACACGTGAGGCACGTTCACTTCACGGTATGTCTCGCACCATGATCTCAAACATGATCGAGGGTGTAACAAAGGGATATAGCAAGAAGATAAATATTGTTGGCGTTGGTTACAAGGTTGCAGCTAAGGGTAAAAACTTAGAGTTCGCACTTGGCTATAGCCATCCAATTAACTTTATTGCTGATGAGGGAATCACATTTAAAATTGACTCCCCAACTGAAATCACAGTTGTTGGCATCAACAAGCAATTAGTTGGTGAGACTGCTGCCAAGATTCAAAAACTTCGTAAATCTGATCCTTATAAGGGTAAGGGTCTGCATTTAGAGGGTGCACGTATTCGCCGCAAGCAAGGAAAGACAGGTAAGAAATAATGGCTATCGGATATAAAGTCGTTAAGGGTTCAGCAACTAAGGCCCGCGCCCGTCGTCACTTCCGCTTGCGTAAGCGAGTAGTTGGTACACAAGAGCGTCCTCGGTTGGTTGTTTCACGATCAGCACGTCACTTGTTTGTGCAGATTGTTGATGATTCAAAATCTGCCACTTTGGTTTCTGCCTCCACTATGGAGAAGGAGATGCGCACATTTGCTGGTGATAAAACCGCAAAAGCTAAGCAAGTTGGCGAATTGATCGCAAAGCGTGCGAAAGAAAAAGGAATTTCTGCTGTGGTCTTTGACCGCGGTGGTAATAAGTTCCACGGCCGAGTTGCAGCTGTTGCAACAAGTGCTCGTGCAAATGGATTGGAGTTCTAATGGCCGGTACACCAGCTACTAACACCGGTGCCCGTGAGGATAAGCCAAAGGGCGGTCGTGAAAAGCGCGAGCGTCGTGATGGTGATTTCCAAAAAGAGAAGTCTCCATACACCGAGCGCGTGGTATTTATTAATCGTGTTGCCAAGGTAGTAAAGGGTGGACGTCGTTTCTCCTTTACTGCATTAATTGTGGTTGGCGATGGCAAGGGAATGGTTGGCGTTGGATATGGCAAAGCCAAAGAGGTTCCACAAGCTATTGCTAAGGCAGTTGAAGATGGCAAGAAGAATTTCTTTAAGGTGCCATTAATTAATGGCACTATTCCGCACCCAGTTCAAGGTGAGAAAGCGGCCGGAGTTATTTTGCTTCGTCCAGCCTCTCCTGGTACTGGTGTAATCGCAGGTGGTCCAGTCCGTGCAGTACTTGAGTGCGCAGGAATCACTGATGTATTAACTAAGTCTTTAGGTTCTGGAAATCCAATCAATATGGTGCATGCAACCGCAGCCGCACTTAAAATGTTGGAAAACCCAACCGCTATTGCAGCTCGTCGTGGTCGACCACTAGAAGATGTTGCACCAGCAGCCCTTACTCGTTTGATTGCAGAGCAAGTAAAGGTAGGTGCCTAATGCCAAGATTAAAAGTTACGCAAGTTAGATCAAAGGTTGGTAATCCTCCTGATCAACGCAACACTCTTCGCTCACTTGGTTTGAAGCGAATTGGTGATGTAGTAGTTAAGGAAGATCGTCCTGAGATTCGTGGCATGGTTTACTCCGTGCGTCATTTAATTGCAGTTGAGGAGGTTGAATAACAATGGTGCTAAAGGTTCATCATTTACGTCCAGCTCCTGGAGCTAAAAAAGCTAAGACTCGTAAGGGTCGTGGTGAGGCTTCAAAGGGAAAGACTGCCGGACGAGGTGGCAAGGGAACACGTGCACGTAACGTAGTTCGTGCTGGATTTGAGGGTGGTCAACTGCCATTAGTAATGCGTCTGCCAAAACTTCGCGGATTTAAGAATCCAGAAAGAGTTGAGTATCAGGCGGTAAATATTTCAACTATTAACTCACTTTACCCAAAGGGTGGAGATGTAACAGTTGAGGATTTAGTAAAGAAGGGTGCTGCTCGTAAGGGCCATCCAGTAAAGGTGCTTGGTAATGGCGACATCTCTGTCAAAGTTACTGTGCTAGCCCATGCATTCTCATCATCGGCAACTGCGAAGATTTCAGCTGCTGGTGGATCTGCAAAGACACTTTAATAAGTTATAGATAGAAAGGAGAGACATCTTGTTAGCAGCATTTGGTAAGGCATTTAAGACACCTGATTTGCGTAAGAAGATTATCTTCACTCTTTCTATCATGGCGCTGTTCCGATTAGGTTCAGTAGTTCCAACCCCTGGTGTTTCTTATGTAAATGTGCAGGAGTGTTTGAATACTGCAGATACTGGTGGATTGTTTGGACTTATTAACTTATTTAGCGGTGGTGCGTTACTTCAATTAAGCATTTTCGCACTAGGAATCATGCCTTACATCACTGCATCAATCATTGTTCAATTATTGACTGTGGTTATCCCTCGCTTTGAAGCACTAAAGAAAGAGGGACAATCTGGCACTGCTAAGTTAACCCAATACACCCGTTACTTAACAATTGGCCTAGCAATTCTGCAATCAACTGGTTTGATCGCGGTAGCACGTATTGATGGCCGAATTTTCCCTAATTGCGCACTTCCAATAATTCCAGATACCTCATGGCAGCGAATCATCACCATGATTGCAGTTATGACAGCTGGTACCTCAGTAATCATGTGGTTGGGTGAATTAATCACTGATCGTGGCGTTGGAAATGGTATGTCTATATTAATTTTCACCTCCATTGCTGCCACCTTCCCAGGACAACTTTGGTCAATTAGATTGCAAAAGGGCTGGTTCGCATTCCTATTTATCATGGCAGTTGGAGTATTGATTGTGGCTGCGGTGGTATTTGTTGAGCAGGCGCAACGTCGTATTCCAGTTCAGTATGCAAAGCGCCAAGTTGGACGTCAACAATATGGTGGTACTAGTACCTATATTCCAATTAAGGTAAACCAATCTGGTGTTATTCCAGTTATCTTCGCATCCAGCTTGCTTTATATTCCATCTTTGATTGTTAACTTCAGTGGTAGCCAAGCTGGCTGGGCAACCTGGGTTTCAAAGAACTTAGTAAATGGCGATAACTTCTTCTACATCGGTGTTTATGCATTATTAATTGTTTTCTTTACCTACTTCTATGTTGCAATCACCTTTAATCCAGATGAGGTTTCTGACAATATGAAGAAGTACGGTGGCTTCATTCCAGGTATCAGGGCAGGCCGGCCAACCTCTGAGTACTTGCAATATGTCTTATCGAGAATTACCGCACCAGGTGCGCTGTACCTTTCAATCGTTGCCATCATTCCATTTATTGCATTGATTCTCTTCCAAGCATCACAAAACTTCCCATTTGGTGGAACTGCAATTTTGATCGTTGTCGGTGTGGGTCTAGATACTGCCAAGCAGATTGAATCTCAATTACAGCAACGCTCTTATGAGGGGTTCTTGCGCTAATGCGGTTAATCCTGGTTGGACCACCAGGGGCTGGTAAAGGAACTCAAGCATCTCATTTAGCAGCTCACTACAAAATTCCACATATTTCAACTGGCGATATTTTTCGTGCCAATTTAAAAAATGGCACCGAGCTTGGCAAGAAAGCGCAAAGCTTTATGGATCGCGGGGAGTTGGTTCCAGATTCAGTAACAAATGAGATGGTTAAAGACCGTCTAGGAAATAATGATGTGGCAGGTGGATTTTTACTAGATGGCTTTCCAAGAAATACCAATCAAGCACAGGTATTGGCTCAGATACTTATTGAAAAGAAGATGCCATTGGACGCGGTTCTTGAATTAAAAATTGATAATGCTGAGATTATTAAACGATTATCAGGTCGGCGCACCTGCCAAGGATGCGGTGTCTCATCCCATGTTGAGTTTGAAAAACCAAAGGTGGCTGGGGTTTGCGATAAGTGCCAGGGCCAGTTGTATCAAAGAGAAGATGACAAAGAAGAGGTAGTTGCCAGAAGGCTTGAGATTTATGCGCAACAAACTGAACCAATTATCTCTTTTTACAACTCAATTGGGCTATTAAAAAATATCTCGGCATTGGGAGAGGTTGCTGAAATTACCAAGCGAGCGATCGCAGCTTTAGGTTAATTACTTATGGCAATTGAGGTTAAAGAGTTAGCGCAATTGAAGTTAATGCGAAAAGCAGGGTTAGTAGTTGCAGACACATTAAAATTAATTGAGCAATCTGCCCAAATAGGGATGACTACCCTTGATTTAAATGAAATAGCAATTAAAAATTTAGCTAAACATGGTGCGACACCCTCCTTCCTTGGCTACCACGGCTTTCCAGCTGTCATCTGCGCCTCAGTAAATGAAGAGGTAGTTCACGGTATTCCGAATAAACGAAAGCTAGTATCTGGTGATGTTTTATCCATTGATTTTGGTGCAATTATTGATGGCTGGCATGGCGATGCAGCAATCTCATTTGGGTTAGGTGAAATTGATCCGGCTGATCAAAAGTTAATGGATGTTTGCTGTGAGTCAATGTGGCAGGGAATTGCGGCTGGCAAAAAGGGAGCTAAGTTAACTGATATCTCAGCTGCAATTGAAGGCTATATTAATTCACAAGGTAAGTATGGAATTTTGCGTGAGTATGGTGGCCATGGCATTGGAAGTGCGATGCATCAAGAGCCTCATATTTTAAATTTTGGACCAGCTGGAAATGGACCGGAGCTAGTAGTCGGTATGGCACTTGCAATTGAACCAATGATTACCAGAGGACATGAGCGAACTAAGGTTTTAAGTGATGAGTGGACTGTAGTTTCACATGATTCATCTACTGGTGCACACTTTGAACATACCTACACAATCGCACCCGATGGCAAGGTATTTGTCTTAACCGCAGAAGATGGCGGCAAGGCCGATTTGGCCAGATTAGGTATTGCGATCTCAGATCTGCTCTAGTTGGGCACAGATTTTCCCGCATAGATTCCAAGCTCTTTGAGCGGATTTTTCTTTTTTACCCACCCCGCCTAAACTATCCCTCCTGCCTCGCAAGGGGTAAACCTAATTTAGAACAGATAAGTAGGTATCGCTTGGCCAAGAAAGACGGTGCAATTGAAATTGAAGGCACTGTTGCTGAAGCTCTACCTAATGCAATGTTCCGAGTTGAGTTAACAAATGGACACAAAGTTTTAGCACATATCAGTGGAAAGATGCGACAGAACTACATTCGCATTTTGCCAGAAGATAAAGTGATTGTAGAACTTAGTGCTTGTGCCTGGACGGTGCTTACAAAATGCAAAAAAATCATGTTCGCCAATAAGTAAATTACTAGCTTGATTCATTAGATCAAGATCTAACTCTCTAAACCACTCGACGCTGTCATGACGATCTAGTGGCGCAGTTACCTTTCCACCATCAATAATTTTGTACTGATAGCTTCTACTAATTGGACCAAATCTGGCATGAAAATTTGCTGGCGCCCAAATTGCTGCCAAGACCCGAACATCCTTCTTCAGTAGTTGATTAAGCCTGAAAGCTAAGTTTTCTACCTCAATATTTTCTGGCAGATCAACATGTAAAACTTGATGTTTGGCATGCACGCCGGCATCGGTTCGGCCGGCAACTATTGTAAAAACCTCACTGCGAGTAAGGGTTGCTAGGGCAGTTTCAAACTCTTCTTGAACAGTTCTTAATCCTGGTTGTTTTGCCCAACCTGAAAAATCACTTCCGTCATATGTTAAATCAACTCGTAAACGAGAAAACCCACTCTTAACTTCAAGAGTGGGTTTAGTCATAATCTTTTAAAAGTTAGCGCAATTACTCAGCTTTCGCTGCTGCTTTTTTTGCTACCTTTTTTGCTGGCGCACCTGCTTCAACCATCTCGATCACTGCCATAGGTGCGTTGTCACCTTTGCGTGGACCAATCTTGGTAATACGGGTGTAGCCACCTTCACGAGACTCAAATCGCTTTGCAATATCTGTGAACAGTGTATGCACTACAGATTTGCTAGAGATTCTTGCCATCACGCGGCGACGGGCAGCAAGGTCACCTTTTTTAGCATGAGTAATTAATCGCTCAGCTAATGGACGAAGACGTTTTGCCTTTGCTTCAGTTGTAGTCAACTTTCCTTTTTCAAAAAGTTGCGCAGCAAGTGTGCCCAGCAATAATTTCTCATGTGCTGGTCCACTACCTAGGCGTGGGCCTTTACTTGGTTTTGGCATCTTCTCTCCTAGACCTCTTCTGCGTCGACAAGTTCATCATCAACAGCACTTCCGTAATTAGCATGCTTAGTTGGATCAAATCCAGCTGGACTGTCCTTTAATTGCATTCCCATGGATTGTAATTTCGCTTTAACCTCATCAATTGACTTGGATCCGAAGTTACGAATATCCATTAGATCTGCCTCAGAACGTGAAAGTAACTCACCAACGGTGTGAATACCCTCGCGCTTTAAGCAATTGTAGGAACGAACAGTTAGGTCAAGATCTTCGATAGGAAGTGCCATATCTGCAGCAAGTGCTGCATCTTGAATGGAAGGTCCCATCTCAATTCCTTCAGCGTTGGTATTTAACTCACGCGCTAAGCCAAATAGCTCAACTAGAGTCTTACCAGCTGATGCCATGGCATCTGAAGGCTTCATTGATCTCTTAGTTTCAACATCAATTACCAAACGATCAAAGTCGGTACGTTGTTCAACACGAGTTGCCTCAACGTTGTAGGTAACGCGCAATACAGGTGAGTAAATAGAGTCAACTGGAATTCGACCAATCTCACCGCCTGCTTGCTTGTTTTGAACAGCGGTGATGTAACCACGGCCGCGCTCAACAGTTAACTCAATCTCAAACTTTGCCTTTGAGTTCAAAGTGGCGATATGAAGCTCTGGGTTGTGTACCTGGACTCCTGCTGGAGCTGCAACATCTGCACCGGTAACAATTCCCTCACCATTTTTACGGATGTAAAGAAGTGATGGCTCATCATTATCTGAAGATAAAACTAGGTTTTTGATGTTTAAGACGATCTCAGTTAGATCCTCTTTTACACCTTCTAGGGTTGTGAACTCATGCAACGCGTTGTTTACTCGAATACCAGTAACGGCTGCTCCTGGAATTGAAGATAACAAGGTGCGACGAATTGAATTACCAAGGGTGTAACCGAAACCTGGTTCTAGTGGCTCAATGATGAACCGTGAACGGTACTCGCTTACTACTTCCTCGGTGAGGATGGGGCGTTGTGCAATCAGCACTGTGTTCCTCCGTATGTTCTGGAAGACCCTCTATTTGATCTTCCGGTTGGCTTACATTATTTAGTTTTTACTGCGGTAAATCTTTACTGCATTAAGTTCTTGATTACTTGGAGTAAAGCTCAACGATTAGTTGCTCTTGTACTTGAGTATCAATAATTGGGCGGGTTGGGATTGCGTGGACCAGGATTCTCATCTTGGATCCGACAACCTCCATCCATGCTGGAACAGATTTCTCACCAAGTTCAGCGCTAGCAACGATGAATGGAGTGGTGTCCAGCGAGGCTGGCACAACATCAATTACATCCATTGGGGTAACGCGAAATGATGGAATATTCACGCTCTTGCCATTTACCAAGAAGTGACCGTGGCGCACTAACTGACGTGCCATGTCACGGCTCTTTGCAAAGCCAGCGCGGAAAACAACATTGTCTAGACGAGTCTCAAGTAGTACCAAAAGATTCTCACCAGTCTTACCTTGCAGACGGTTAGCCTCTTCGTAGTAACCACGGAATTGTCTTTCTAGGATTCCATAAATACGTGCACACTTTTGCTTCTCACGCATCTGTAGTAAGTACTCAGAATCCTTTGAGCGAGCGCGACCATGTTGTCCTGGTGGATATGGTCGTGACTCAATTGGACACTTTGGTCCATCACATTTAGAGCCCTTAAGGAAGAGCTTTACTTTTTCGCGACGGCATCTTTTGCAATCTGCACCGGTATAGCGAGCCATAGTTTTCTCCCTTTCCTTNGTTAGATCTTGATCTAATGAATCAAGCTAGTAATTTACTTATTGGCGAACATGATTTTTTTGCATTTTGTAAGCACCGTCCAGGCACAAGCACTATTAAGAAGTTACTTAATTTCACCTGGTCTCGAGATAACAATGGCGTAGTAATTGGTGAGATAAGTGCAAACTCATTTGGCTATAACATGGTTAGAAATTTAGTAGGAGCAGCAGTATGTGTTGGTGAGGGAAGATTTAAGCCAGAGTGGCTGCTAAAAACTTTGCAGGATAAGGTGAGAATTTCTGATAGTTATGTTTTTCCAGCAAAAGGATTGAGTTTGACCAAGGTTGAATTTCCTCCCAGTGATCAGTATTTGGCTCACTACAACAGTTATCAGCCGGCCCTGGCAGAGCAAGAGGATGAGGGCTGATATTTAAGCGGGGTGAGAATGCGGTTTTGACCTTATCCCACACCTAAAGGTAATCTTTGGTCTCTGGAAATGACCCGATTGGGACAATCCTTAACGTAAAGAAAGGCAGATGCTCGTGCGCACATTTACACCTAAAGCTAGTGAGATCACACGTAGTTGGTATCTCATTGATGCTCAAGATGTAGTGCTCGGACGTCTTGCAACTCACGCAGCAAATCTTTTGCGCGGAAAACACAAAACAACTTTTGCTCCTCACATGGACATGGGCGATTTTGTAATTGTTATTAATGCTGACAAAGTAGCGTTAACTGGCTCAAAGAGCTCACAAAAGTTTGCTCATCAACACTCTGGTTATCCAGGTGGTATGACCTCAACTGTTTACTCAGATTTATTTGAAAAGTTCCCAACTCGTGCGGTTGAAAAAGCAATCAAGGGAATGTTGCCAAAAAATTCAGTAGGCCGTTCAGCTGCAACTAAGTTAAAGGTCTATGCCGGTAGTGATCATCCACATGCTGCTCAAAACCCAAAGGCTTTTGAGTTCAATCAAGTTTCCCAGATTTCAAAGAAATAAATAGGAGAAAAATGTCAGACGAGAAATTGGATACAACTGATGAGGCGCTACCAACCTCATATTCCTCTAGCACTCCAGCCCCTGCAACTAATCGCAAAGCAATTACTGCTCCAGGTGGTGGCGTTGGTCGTCGTAAGGAAGCAGTTGCCCGAGTTCGCTTAGTACCAGGATCTGGTCGCTGGGTTGTTAATGGCAAACCACTTGAGGTTTATTTCCCAAACAAAGTTCACCAACAATCTGTTGCAGAACCATTTAAGACTGTTGGCGCTGAAGGTACTTACGATGTTTTTGCTCGCATTAACGGTGGCGGAACCTCTGGCCAAGCAGGAGCGCTTCGTCTTGGTGTTGCTCGCGCATTAAATGAAATTGATGTTGATGCAAACCGACCAACCTTGAAGAAGGCTGGATTCTTATCTCGTGATGCACGTGTAATTGAACGCAAGAAGTACGGCCTTAAGAAAGCTCGTAAGCGTTCTCAATACAGCAAGCGTTAATTTCTTAGTCGCTAACAAATCTAATATGGCCCTCTTCGGCACCGACGGTGTACGAGGTGTTGCAAATGTTGATCTCACCGCTGAACTTGCAGTTGATTTAGCAATTGCTGCTGCCCATGTATTAGGTGAAATTGGTGTATTTGCTGGTCATCGCCCAAAAGCAATTGTTGGTCAAGACTCTCGTGCCTCTGGTGATTTCCTTGAAGCTGCCGTAGTTGCCGGTTTAACAAGTGCGGGTGTTGATGTTTACCGCGTTGGCGTATTACCAACACCGGCGGTGGCTTTTCTAGTAAAAGAAAGTAATGCCGATCTTGGCGTAATGATTAGTGCATCTCATAACCCAATGCCAGATAATGGAATTAAGTTTTTTGCTAAAGGCGGGGATAAGTTAGCCGATCAGGTAGAGGCCCAAATCGAAGCCAGATTAGGTGAACCTTGGGATAGACCCACTGGTGTGAATGTTGGCCGAATAATCTCTGATGAAGGCGCTAAAGAGCGGTATGTAAATCATTTACTTTCGACTATTTCAACAAAGCTAACTGGCTTGAATGTAATTGTGGATTGCGCAAATGGCGCAGCCTCTACCGCTGCACCAAGTGCTTATGAAAAAGCCGGCGCAACTGTTAAGGCTATTTCTGCAACACCTACTGGTTGGAATATCAACGAAAATTGCGGCTCAACCCATTTAGAGCCCTTAAGGAAGAGCTTTACTTTTTCGCGACGGCATCTTTTGCAATCTGCACCGGTATAGCGAGCCATAGTTTTCTCCCTTTCCTTATACTCGACGTGGTTTACGTGGACGGCAACCGTTATGAGGTGCTGGCGTTACATCTGCGATGGCGCCAACCTCAAGACCTGCTGCTTGTAATGAACGAATTGCAGTTTCCCGGCCTGAACCAGGTCCCTTAACAAATACATCAACCTTCTTTAAACCATGCTCCTGTGCTTTGCGAGCAGCAGCCTCGGCCGCCATTTGCGCAGCAAAGGGAGTTGATTTGCGAGAACCTTTAAATCCAACCTGACCAGATGATGACCAAGCAATTACTCCACCTGCTGGATCGGTAATTGAAACAATTGTGTTGTTGAATGTGCTCTTGATGTAAGCATGACCGAAGGCAACATTCTTCTTATCCTTCTTACGTGCTTTAATTTTCTTAGGTGCAGCCTTTGCTGCATCCTTTGCTGGTTTAGTTTTTTCGGCGGCCATTACTTGGTCTCCTTCTTCTTACCAGCGATAGCAACACGTGGACCCTTGCGAGTACGAGCGTTGGTGTGAGTACGTTGTCCGCGGACTGGCAATCCCTTGCGGTGACGTGATCCTTGGTAGCTTTGAATTTCAACTTTGCGACGGATGTCGCCAGAGATCTCACGACGAAGATCACCCTCAATTTTGTAATTTGCTTCAATAAACTCACGAAGCTTTGCCAAATCTGGCTCTTGTAAATCTTTGACTCGGATATCTGGTGAGATACCGGTGGCAGCAAGTGTTGCCTGCGCACGGGTAAGACCCATTCCGAAAATATAGGTAAGTGCGACCTCAACACGCTTTTCGCGGGGAAGATCGACACCAACAAGACGTGCCATATCGCTAACCTGTTTCTTTTATCCGAAAGGTCCTCCGCAATGCCTCCAGATAATTTCTTATCTGGCCCCAGCCTTTCGGACTGAGGGTCTTAATTAAGTTTGACCTTAATTAAGTCACATCACGCGTTTTTTAATTAACCCTGACGTTGTTTGTGGCGTAGGTTGTCGCAGATCACCATAACGCGACCATTACGACGAATGACTTTGCACTTGTCGCAAATCTTTTTCACGCTAGGTTTGACCTTCACGATTACCTTTCCAACAACTTAAAGATTAAAAATTATTTATTTGTAACGATAAATAATTCGACCTCTGGTGAGNAGATTAGGTGAACCTTGGGATAGACCCACTGGTGTGAATGTTGGCCGAATAATCTCTGATGAAGGCGCTAAAGAGCGGTATGTAAATCATTTACTTTCGACTATTTCAACAAAGCTAACTGGCTTGAATGTAATTGTGGATTGCGCAAATGGCGCAGCCTCTACCGCTGCACCAAGTGCTTATGAAAAAGCCGGCGCAACTGTTAAGGCTATTTCTGCAACACCTACTGGTTGGAATATCAACGAAAATTGCGGCTCAACCCATTTAGATAATTTGATTTCTGAGGTTAAAAAAGCTGGCGCAGATCTAGGTATTGCCCATGATGGGGATGCAGATCGCTGTTTGTTGATCGCTAAAACTGGTGAAGTAATTGATGGTGATTACATATTGAATATCTTGGCCACCTCCTATTTAAGTGATGGTAAGTTAAATAAAAAAGCAGTGGTTGGCACAGTAATGAGCAATCTAGGTTTCATTAAATCCATGGAGGCGTTGGGCATAAAGGTTGAAAAAACTGCAGTAGGAGATCGCTACGTTTTAGAAAAAATGCTTGAAAGTGATTACAGCTTAGGCGGTGAACAATCTGGTCATGTGATTATGCGTGAGTTTTCAAATACTGGTGATGGTTTACTCACCGCCTTACAGGTAATGCAGGTGATGGTTAAATCTAAAAAATCATTATTAGATCTGGCTTCAACTATGCACAAATACCCACAGGTTTTAATCAATGTAAAAGATGTAAAGAAAGATAACTTATCTTCCTCAGCAAAAATTAAGGATGCAATTACTGCAGCAGAAGTGCAATTAGGTTCAAAGGGCAGAGTATTACTAAGAGCGTCAGGAACAGAAGCACTTGTGCGAGTAATGGTTGAGGCAGATGAATTGGATTTGGCTCAAAAGATCGCTGATTCATTAGCCCAACTAGTAAGATTAGAGCTTAAGTAAGTTAAAGGAGTTTTATAAATGTGCGGCATTGTTGGCTACACCGGAAAAAACTCCGCACTTACCCCAGTAGTAGATGGCTTAAGAAAGCTTGAGTATCGCGGTTATGACTCTGCGGGTATCGCCCTACCAACTGAAATTGGTAAACCATTATTTATAGAGAAAAAAGCAGGTAAGTTAAAAAACTTAGAGGATGCATTAGCTAAAACTCCCAATGCAACCAGCGGTATTGGACACACAAGGTGGGCAACACATGGTGGCCCTACCGATACTAATGCCCATCCTCATCTAGATAATGAAGGCAAGTTGGCTTTAATTCATAATGGAATTATCGAAAATTATGTGCAACTAAGAACTGAATTAGAAAAGCGTGGTCATAAATTTAAATCAGAAACTGATACTGAATCGGTAGTCCACCTACTTAGTGATGCTCGTAAGGAAAATAATGGTGATTTAGCAGCAGCCATGCGCCAAGTGTGTAAGCAGTTAAAGGGGTCATTTACATTACTTGCCATCCACTCAGATGATCCATCCCATATTGTCGGTGCACGGCGAAACTCACCACTTGTAGTGGGTGTGGGTAATGGTGAGAATTTTCTCGCATCTGATGTGGCAGCTTTTATAGCTCATACCAAGATTGCGTTAGAGCTTGGTCAAGATGAGGTAGTTGAGATAGCGCCAACCTCAGTTGAGGTTACAAATCTTTCAGGACAAGTTGTTAAATCAAAGCAGTATGAAATCTCATGGGATGCAAGTGCGGCAGAGCGTGGCGGCTTCCCTCACTTTATGCTTAAGGAAATTTATGAGCAGCCAAAGGCAATAGCTGACACTTTAATTGGCAGATTAGATGGCCTTAATGTAAAGATTAAGTTTAAAAAGTTTGAAAAGATTGTAATTATTGCTTGCGGTACTGCATATAACGCCGGCCTTGTAGGAAAGTATGCAATTGAAAAATGGGGACAAATTCCAGTTGATGTTGAATTAGCCTCTGAGTATCGCTACCGGGAACCAAGTTTGGATAAGAAAACCTTGGTGATTCCGATTTCTCAATCAGGTGAAACAATGGATACCTTAATGGCGCTTCGCTACGCTAAATCAAAAGGAGCGACAATATTCTCAGTTTGTAATACAAATGGCTCAACTATTGGCCGAGAATCTGATGCTGTCCTTTACACCCATGCAGGCCCTGAGATTGCAGTTGCCTCTACTAAAGCCTTTGCCACCCAATTAATTGCCATGTATCTAATTGGTTTAGAAATTGGAAAACAATTAGATCACTTAAGTAAAAAAGAAAGTAAAGTGATTATTGAGCAATTATCTGCCTTAAGTCCACCAAATGAAACAGATAGTGATTTTATTGAAAGCAAATTACTGTTACTCACGAGGGTAGATTCTAGGCACACGAGTACCGATTCGGGTAACAATCTCGTAATTAATAGTTCCGCAAGCCTTGGCCCACTCATCAATTGTGTACTCACCACCACTACCATCACCAAAAACAATCACTTCATCCCCAGTTTTTGCTAAGGAAGCAGCTCCAAGATCGACCACAAATTGATCCATTGAAACTCTTCCAATCAAAGCAGCGCGCTGTCCGGCAACAAATACTCCAGCTAAATTGTTTGCATTTCTTGGAATTCCATCTGCGTAACCCATCGTTACAACGCCAAGTTTTGTATCTACTTTTGTAGTTGCCGTACTGCCATATCCAACACTTTGACCTGCCTTAACTGCTTTTACTAATTGCAGCTTGGAAATCAACTTCATCGCAGGCTTAAGTCCTAATTCAGCAGAGCTGCCCATATTGTTAACATCAGGAGATAAGCCATATAAACCTATCCCCCATCTAATAATATTTTTATGAGCATCTTGGTTAGTTAAAGAGGCAGCTGAGTTTGCAACATGAAGATACTCACTACTTATCCCAGCATTTTTCAATTGCTCAACTGCACTATTAAATCGGGATAACTGAGTTTGATTCATTGCACTACCTGGCTCATCAGCTCTGGCAAAGTGTGACCAAATTCCAATTACTTTAATGGAAGCTGATTTAACATGGCTTGCTATGTCAGAGATTACAGTCTCTAACTCATCACCAAAGCCACCTCGGTTCATTCCAGTATCTAATTCAATGTGAACCCTTGGAACTTTATTTACAGCCTTGCCTGCTGCTGCAATTTCAGTTAGCAACTCAATAGATGAAATAGAAAGATCAATATCTAGATTAATCGCGGTTTTAAAATCCTCACCCGGTGGAGTTAGCCAAGCAATAATCGGTTTACTTATTCCGCCATTTCGTAATGAGATTGCCTCCTCTAGCAGCGCTGTGCCCAACCAATCAGCACCTGCAGACTCGGCAGCTTTTGCAACTGCAACCAAGCCATGACCATATGCATCTGCCTTAACAACTGCGAGCACTTGGGATTTACTCTTACTTTTAATAAATTTTAAATTACTAGCAATTGCTGCCAGATTTATCTCAGCCCTTGCGCGACTCATATTCCAAAGCCTACTTTGATTTAAGAGGGTTGGCGATCTGAGGTAATTGAGCGATCAATTGCAATTATTGCCACCAGCAATGCAGAGCCAATAAACAATCCACCCAATAAATCTGAGAACCAATGTGTATTGCGATATAGCGATGCTAAACAAACGCCTGTGGTAATAATTGCCACAAACCAGGTTAAACGCATTCCTTCAAAGGGATATTTATGTGAATATCTAAAGATCAAATAGGCAGCAATTCCCCAACTCAGTATTGCATTTGCAGCATGCCCGCTGGGATAAGACAAACCGCTGTCGGTAAAGAAAAGATCAAAACCAGTACTTGGTTTAGTTCGGCCAAATAGTAGTTTTGATGCACCGACTGTTAAGTTTAATAACACCAATGAAAGTATTGAAAGGTTTATTGGCCGCCATGATTTAAATCGACGGCTGATTAAAAACGCAATTATCAAAAGTATAATTGAGCTGACGCTACGTAGTCCTAGATCATCAACTAGCATAACTAAAGTTGGTGTTTGTCCAGGCGTGATTAACAAAAAATCACGCTCATAAATCCACTCATCTACTCTTCTAATCCAGGTATTAGCTACTACCTGTTGAGTTACAAATGCATATAAAGCCAAGAATAAAACAGTGAGCTTAATAGCAGAGTTCATTTGCTTGCGGCGTTGTTCTGGCATTTTTCCTACTCAACTGTTACTGATTTAGCCAAGTTTCTTGGTTGATCAACATCATTACCCCGTGCAACCGCCATCTCATAAGCAATAACTTGCAGTGGCACAACTGATAAAACTGGCTGAAGTAATGGATAAGTTTGTGGAATACGAATCAAATGATCTGCACCAATAAAATCAAACTCACTAATTGCAATTACTACCGCACCTCTTGCTTTAACCTCTTGGATATTACTTGCCATCTTTTCAGCAAGGACTGAATGCTCAGAAGGCATTATTGCTACAACTGGAGTGCCCTTATCAATTAAAGCGATCGGTCCATGCTTTAACTCACCACCTGCAAATCCTTCAGCGTGCATGTAGGCAAGCTCTTTTAATTTCAACGCACCCTCTAATGCAGTTGGGTAACCAACATGTCTACCTAGAAACAAAACAGATTGTGAATCTTTGAATTTACGAGTTAGCTCTCTGAGCGGCTCAACCGTCTCTAAAACTTGTTCAACCTTTGCTGGCAAGGCAGATAATTGCTCAATAATCACTTTACTTTCTTTTTTACTTAAGTGATCTAATTGTTTTCCAATTTCTAAACCAATTAGATACATGGCAAT